>JAITHB010000179.1 GCA_031280145.1 Oscillospiraceae bacterium
CTTCTCGTTGCGCTCCATCGTCTCTGTTAACTGCCGAAATACATCCCGTTCTGGATTTCTCATCTCCCCCTTATTCTACCACTTCTTTCCCCTCTTGTCTGCTTCTGCTGAGCTGTAACTGTCTCGAGTTACTGTCCAGCAGGCGAACTAGGAACATCAAATATGTCCTCTAGAAACGATTTTTGACAATGCAGCAGACGATTTTTAACCTGTAATGGTCTAAAAACGCGCTACAGAGGCAAAAATATCATCGCCTTACACGCCCCGCTGGACAGTAACGCCCCCGAATCATCAAAAAAAATTTTCGGAAAACGGTTGACAAACAAGAACCGCCCGCATATAATTTCTTAAGACATATAAAACATAGAAAGTTTATATGCAATATGTTGGCAGGCGAGTCTGCCGGAAAAGGAAGTATCTATGAACAATCATCATGCAAACAAAACCAAACGGCGTTCCGCCATAATTGCGCTACTTCTGACTGCGCTTATCGCGCTGCCGATGGTATGTGCATACGCCGAAACGCCCGCCGTCACAAGCGTGCATCCCGGCAACTTCGATATCTACGACTACTTCCTTGACGTTTACGGTCTGGGCGCGGACAAAGCGTACAAGAACGGGGAAGAAGCCTATTACTACAGCACGTTCTTCCAGAAGACCATCAACGAGCGCGGCGTGACAATCAACAATTATCATCCATTCTCCACACTGCTCTATGAAGAATTCCAATATCTGCTTCAATCGCAGTACGCGGCGGATCAGGGCTACTACGCGGTCGTGTTCGGCGGTGAATGGGAAGCCAACACGCAGCCCGTGCTTGAGAACGTGAACCTTGTCGCGGGCGAGATTGCCGCCGCGAACAACGCGTACTCGGAAGACAGCAGGGGAAACCAAGTCAAACAGGACGACGCGTTCATCAACACGATATACAATTTCGACTTCAAGCTTAACGGCGGCGTTGAGATTGAGGAACGTCTCGCGGAATACGGCTTCACGGTTCCCGCGGAGGAATACAACTCCGACATCCGCGCGGATCAGGTTGCGTACGGCAGCGGCGACGCGCGCAGAACCGTCACCAATCTTTACAAGACGCTGTACGACACGCTGAACGTCGCGGAAGGCACGTTCTCAAGCGAAAAAGTAACGGTGCTTGGCGGCGCGGAGCTTGCGGACGCGGTCGCGGAACTCGAATACATCCCCAGCCCGTCGGTCGTTCTTCTTAAGAAGGAAGATATCGGCGCGGGCGCGGTGAAGAACACGGTCGTGGGGTTCATAGACGCTTCCGCCACGGACTTCACCGACGCGGCGCAGACCGACGCGTTCAAGGCTGACGTTAAGAATCTGCTCGGCAAAGCTACGGCGGGGCTTCGTGAATTCGATTTCTTCCGCTACATCTGGGGAACGTTCACGCTGGACTTCACGTCCGAATTCACGGGTCTGAACTACAGCGCGCAGTTCGCCAACCTCACCGACCCAAACCATATCTTTGAAACGGTTTCGTACGCGGAACTGGTTCATATTCTTCAGCAGGAAGGCAACTACGCAATCTACTTCGGCGGCGCGTGGTGCCCATACTCCAAGGGATTCCTGGCTCCGCTGAACCAGATAGCCAAGTCGTACGACGTAAACAAGATTTATGTGTACGACCCGCGCATCGACGGCATAGGCGGCAACACGATGATACGCGCCACCGAAACCGCAAGCGGTCTGTATCAGCGCCTGTACGCCTACCTCATGACTTATCTGGGCGTAGACTACAATTCGTTCGCGTTCCCGTCCTCTCACGATTATCTAAGTCCGAAGCTTGGCGTGACCGACGAAGATATTCTGATAGCGGGCAAGAGCCTCACCAAAATAGGCGTTCCGACGCTCATCTCCTACAACCGCGACAACGTTGACGCGAACGGGCAGCCCGCGCACCTTTCGGGCACGGCATCCACAGCAGATACGTTCAGCAACATCATCATCGCGGCGACCGAACCCACGAAGTACGGCACGCAGGTTACTGTTGCGGAACCCAAGGAAGGCGTTCAGTATTACGCGGGCGTATCTTATATTGAAGTGTTCAGAACCTCCATCCCGGGCCGCCGCGAAGAGAACAACGCAATACGCTTCTTCGACGACTTCTTCGAGGGAAGATTGACATACGTCGTGAAGTAACGATCGGCAACTGTATACCAATGTGCGATTTTGGTGTAAGGCGGGCGAGCCAACCCACCCCGACAAATCTGCGGATTTGTCGGGGACCCCAAGGGGGCTCGCCCCTACAAGGGTTTGTTTACATTCAATCGTGCAGGTAATGTAAAACCTGTAGGGGCGACCGCCTCGGTCGCCCGCCGTTTGCAATAATCGCCCGCCGTATATAATAATCGCCCGCAGCAGTTTATTCTTCATCCGCACAATCCCCGCCGCGCCGTAATACAATATCCCGGGAGGAATTATTATGAATCCAAACGGCTCGCTCAACACAACCTCAACTATCACCGCTCTCGCGCTCATCGCGGCGTTCCTGCTTCTTATTGCGGGGCTTATCTACGTCCATCGCCTGAGATACGGCAAAATAGCGGAAAACGGCAAACCCGAAAAGAAGCTGAGCTTCGGCATCGTCATGCTCATCTCGCTCGCGTTCGGCGCGCTGTTTGGCATTCTGCTAAAGGGAATATGGGGATTGTCCGTTGACGGCGCGTTCGGCGTAAACGCCGCGCTCGAGTGGATAGACATTCCCGAGAAGATATTCCTCAAAGCCCTCGAATTGCTCGTCGTGCCGCTTGTTCTGGTTTCCATAGTCCGCTCGTTTCTCAAGGTCGGCGTGAACAAGGAATCGGGCAAGGCGGGCGGGCGCGTTCTGGGCGTACTGCTGGTGACTGTCGCCATATCGGGCGCGATCGGATATTTCTGCGTATGGCTGTTCAAGCTGAACCCCTCGCAGCTTGCGCTTACCAGCGCGGCGGCAAACGAACCCACGACGATAATAGACACCATCCTCGGCGTCGTCCCCAACAACTTCTTCCGCGCGCTCACGACGAACGGCGCGCTGCCCATCGTGTTCCTCGGCATACTCATAGCGGCTTCCGCCATATCGGTCCGCAAATACAACGAGAAGCTGATCGAGAAGTTTGAAACGGGCATTGAGATCGGATATGAAATCATCGGCACGATCGTTGATTTCGTCATCCAATTTACGCCGTACGGCATACTCAGCATGGTCGCGGTTCAAGTCGCCGTGAACGACTGGACGGTGTTCCTCACGCTGGGAACATTCATCGGCGCGTTCTATGTCGGCATCGCGGCAATCATGCTGATGCATATCATCCTGCTGCTCGTCAACGGCGTAAGCCTTAAGGAATACTTCGCCAAGACGGGCAAGATGTACCTGTTCGCGTTCACCTCGATGAGCAGCCTCGCGACGCTTCCGATAACCATACAGAGCCAGAAAGACCTCGGCGTCGCGGACGAAACCGCAAACCTTGCGGGTACGCTCGGCACGTGTATAGGGCAGAACGCCTGCGCGGGCTTGTATCCCGCCATGCTCGCGACCATCGTCGCAATCGGCATGGGTCAGAACCCGTGGACGCTCGGCTTCGCAATCACGCTTATTCTGTACACCGCGGTCTGCTCTATCGGCGTTGCGGGCGTCGGCGGCGGAAACGTTCAGGCTTCGCTTCTTCTGCTTGCGATGCTGGGTCTTCCGTACCAGTTGATCACGCTGTTCATGAGTATCGACTTCGTCGTAGGCTTTGGCAGACCGCCTATCAACGCGGCGGATTCCGTGGTCGCGGGCGTGATTGCGCAGAAGATGGCGGACCGCAAGGCGAAGCGTAAGAAGACGGGCGTGTCCCAAGGGTCGGCGGCTTGACGGAATTCCGCCGCCGCGTATATATTATAAACAGAAAATACAAGGAGATATATAAATGAAACGTTTTATCGGAATAGCGCTGTTGTCGCTGGTGTTAATCGCAGCCGTGATAACAGTCACCGCGATAGGCAGTAACGGCGGTTCCGCCGAATATGAGCGCTATCTCGGAAACCCCGTCACGCCCGCTATAGGCAACTCGTATGTAGACCCGAACCGCGCGGGATACGCCGCCGCAGTCGTAACGGAAACCGCTCCCGCCGCCGCGACGCCCGCCGTAACGTCATTTGACGCTGATCCGTACGGCTCATACAAACCGAACGTTGCGTCCGCGACCGTCGAGCCTGCCGCGCAGCCGTCGGCGCCCCAATATGAAACCGTGCCGACAACGTCGACGGGCGGTTTCGGCGACCTTTCTGCGCTGTCTACGACCGAGGTCGAGACGTGCGTCGAAGAGTAAAGCGACCCATAAATCATAACGCAATTATTGGACGGTCTTGATTGACCGTCCCGTGCTGCCGACAAACGATTGTTTTGTATACGTGCGGGCGAGCCAACCCACCCCGCCAAATCTGCGGATTTGTCGGGGACCCCAGGGGGGCTCGCCCCTACAGCATATTGCGTTCCTGTATACCGATAGCATACACCTTGTAGGGGCGACCGCCTCGGTCGCCCGCCCTTTACAACGCTTCAGGGCTTTATCGACAACCTGGGACGGTCTCAATTGACCGTCCAAATTTTGTCGCGTTAGATCTTCTTCGATTGGCAGAGAAGCGGAAGACGCTACTCACTAATAATATTATATCGATACAGATTCCCGTCTGTTATAAATATATTATTATTGAACATTAAGTAACCAGCTCTGTAATTGCTTGACGTCGAATAGTCAAACATCATCGACAAATCTGCTTCTACATCAGAGTAAACAGGAAAGAGTTTCATGTCCGATACGCGCATTAAGTACAGCTCATAACCTTTGACGGATATGGTAAACAGCAATATATAGCAACCATCGGGCGTATACTGCGCGTTGCCGATTAACAGATTTTGCCAGTCTTCTCTTGGTCCCCTCCGACCATCTTTAAGTTCCTGACCGTTCAGAAGCTTGGCGTAGCCGTCATTATCGACGGGTATGGCGATGAACCCGTCAGCCGCCTTATTTTCTTTCGTATCATATAATGTATAAAGTATATGTGTTTCGGATCCTGTTTTTAAGTTATATAGAAGGATGCCGCTGCTGCCATCCGGCGCTAATGTGAAATTGGTTGGACGCGCAAGCGAGTTTTCGATTTTTTTCGTGAGCAGGCTTGCTGTTTTCACGGCGCCGCTTGATTCAAATACAGCAATATAAGACAACGCATCGTTTCTTCTTACAGCGTGGTATAAATAACCATTGCTGAACGACAAACCTATACTTTCAAGTGGGCCGAATCTGTCTGCATGAAACAAGGAAGATATTTCGCCCGTCTTCATATTATACGAAAGCAAGCGTGAGCCGGAATTTTCATCTACCCTGCCGTAAACGTCAAAATAAACGGCGCTTGCGTCTTCGTTGAACGCGGCATTCAATACGGTAGCAGATGTCTCATCGTAATAAAGTCTTAACCCATATGTGACCTTTGACGAAACTGTCGATTTTTCAGTATCTATAATGAATAAATCAAACCAATATCTGAGAGTATTCAATGGTTGGTGAGATGTAAACGTGATAAACCTGCCGTCGTTTGACCACACAATATTGTGCGGCTCCGAGAAGTAAAATTCGCTGGCACCCACCTCAAATATTTGAATGAGCCTGTCAAACTTACCATAGGTATCTTCAACGCTGTTTTCATAATCGGGCTTAATCTCCTTTGACGTGCCTTCCGAAAAGTTGAAGATGTACGGCGTTCCATTATACAGATACAGCAGAAGATTTCCGTCAGGCGACACGGACAGGCAATGAGGTTTGAACGTTTGCCCGTTTGCTGTTAAGCTCGCTTCGAGCGAGTCGTCGCGCGTTATAACGAGCGCGGTTTTTTCTTCGGCGGCAAGTACAGGATAGCAGGTTGCGGTTGCAAACAATAAAACAACCAAGCAGAGAGAAAATATTGTGCGGACCATGGAACTTTTATGCATATAAAGGTCTCCTTTTGATATTTCAAAACAATTTTATCCTTAT
>JAITHB010000010.1 GCA_031280145.1 Oscillospiraceae bacterium
CGTAAACGAAATGCTGAGCTCGCCTAAGGTGAATCAGCGGTACTACGCGCTTGAGGGTTATCTCTCCCCCAACACATACGAGGTCTATACGACGGCGAGCGTGAACGACGTCATCCGCAAGCTGCTGTCGCAGACGGGCGTAGTGTTCACCGACGCTTATCAGGAGCGCGCGAGCGAGCTTAATATGTCTATCGACCAGGTGCTGACGCTCGCCTCGATGATTGAGAAGGAAGCCAAAACGGGCGACTTCAAGAAGGTTTCCGCCGTGTTCCACAACAGGTTGCGCGTGAATATGATGCTGGGTTCGGACGTCACCGTTCAGTATTCGACGGGCTCCGAGAAGATGGCGCTGACCAACAAGGAGCTTTCGGTAATTTCAGCGTATAACACATACACCAACACAGGTTTGCCTGTAGGACCAATATGCAGCCCGTCAAAGGGCGCGATCGAAGCCGCCCTTTATCCCGACGAGCAGTTCATGGCGGACGGTTATTTCTACTTTTGCAGCAAAGACCCTTCGAGCGGAGACTTGGACTTCAGCAAAACCGCAGCGGAGCATGACGCGAAGGTGGCGGGCTACAGGCAATCGTGGGAGGAATACGACCGCGAGCGCGGGATGTAAAAAATGAAAAATGAAAAATGAAAAATGAAAAATTATTACTTTAGAACGAACTCGCAGAACATCAAACAAAACCATTAATTCTTCATTCTTCATTCTTAATTTTTCATTCGTAAGTTGCGCTGAACGTCCGAACGATAAGCGTTATAAGAATCAACGCCAGAACGACGACCAGCGTGCCTTGGATAACCTTCGCGCCTTTCCTTATCGCAAGCCCCGAACCCAACAGGTTTCCCGCGAACGAAAACAAACCCGCCGCGAGGCCGAGCGTCCATATCACGTACCCGCCCAGCAGGAAACTTACCAGCGACGACAGACCGCTCGCCAGGTTCACAACCTTAGCCGTGCCGCTCGCCATGATGGGATTCATTCCCGTTAAGCCCGAGAACAGCAGGATTAGGAACGTTCCCGTGCCGGGCCCTATCATGCCGTCGTAGAAGCCGACGACCAACCCGATTGCCGCGTATGCGGGATACTTCCAACTGCCGACGGGCTTCGTCCGCTGAAAGTCCCCTCGGCGCAGCAGAAGAACCACGCAGACAATCGGCAGAAGAACGATCATTATCTTGAGAATCAGTTGCTCGTCTATCGCTTTGAGCGCTTCCGCGCCGAAGTACGCGCCCGCGAGGGAACCCGCGGTGGCTGTAAGCGCGGGCGTCCAGCTTATCTTGCCGCTTCTTCCGTATTTGATTACGGACGTGATTGTGCCAATCGACGCGGAAACCTTATTCGTCCCCGCCGCAAGCCTTGCGGGCAGATTGACGAGATAATACGCGGGAAGCGAGATCAGCCCGCCTCCGCCCGCGATGGAATCGATGAACCCCGCGAGCAGGCAAAGCGGGCAGACGATGAGGAATTGATAAAGCTCACTCATGCGCGGGCGTCGCGCTTTCGTCTATGAACGTGTTATAGATTGCGAGAACTGCGGTTTCAAACTCGTGGTTGGAAACGCCGATGATGATGTTCATCTCAGACGACCCCTGGTCAATCATGCGGATGTTCACCCCCGCGTTGAACAGGGCGTTGAACAGCCTTGACGCGATACCGCGCTGGCGAACCATGCCTCGACCGACCGTCGCAATCAGCGCCATCTCGTCGTGAATCTCGATTGAATCAGGCTCCGTCAGCTCGATTATCCGCTGTATGAACCGCTCGCGCACCTGCCTTAACGCTTCCTGCGGCATAACGACGCACATAGTGTCGATGCCCGTCGGCAAATGCTCAAACGAAACGCCGCACTCTTCCGCAGCCTGAAGGACGCGTCTGCCGAAGCCAAGCTCCGCGTTCATCATCGCTTTCTCGATGGCGACGACGGCGAAGCCCTTGTGCCCCGCGATTCCAGTTATGCCCGCCGCGGGTTCGCCCTTCGCCTGCGGAATGATGATTGTGCCGGGATGCCCCGGTTCGTTCGTGTTGCGGATATTTATCGGAATGCCCGCCTTGCGCACGGGGAATATCGCGTCCTCGTGCAGAACGGACGCTCCCATATATGAAAGCTCGCGCAGCTCCTTATATGTAATCTGCTCGATTCGCTTGGGGTTCTTCACTATCCTCGGGTCGGCTGTGAGAAAGCCCGAAACGTCCGTCCAGTTCTCATATAGGTCGGCGTCTGCTGCGCGCGCGACGACCGCGCCCGTCACGTCGCTTCCGCCGCGCGAGAAGGTGCGTATTTCACCGTCAAACGTCGAGCCGTAGAACCCCGGTATCACCGCGCGCTCGTGTTTCATCAGTTCGTGCGAGCAGGCAATCTGCGTCGCTTCCGCGTCGAGTATGCCGTTGTGGTCAAACAGAATCAAGCCCGCGGGGTCGATGAAGTCCCACCCCAGCAGCTTCGCGAGAAGAAGCCCGCACAGATATTCGCCGCGGCTTGCGGCGTATGCCGCGCTCTTCTCTTCAATTATCCTTCGCTTAATTTCCGAAAGCTTCTCGTCAAGCCCGACGTCCAGCGAAAGGTTCGCCGCAATCAACTGACAGCGTTCCGTTACCTTCGCGAACGGCGCGTTTATGTCTTTATTCGCGGCGGCAAGCCTATGGCACTCATAGAGCAAATCGGTGACCTTCACGTCGCCGCTATTTCTTTTGCCGGGCGCGGAGGGCACGACGAACTTTCTGTCCTGATTCTGCAGAAGAATCTTGCGAACCTTAAGAAACTGCTCCGCGTCAGACAGCGAGCTGCCGCCGAACTTTGCCACGATTACGCTCATATTTCCTCCGCCGCTTTCATTTCATGAATCACACAAACCAACATTCTACATTTGTTTGTCCGTTTCGTCAATCCGCCGCGCGCTGAACGACCGCGCTGTTTACGGCGTCGTCAACCAGCCCCGCGACGTCCATTTTCGCTTCCGCTTCCTCGCATGTCTCAAGCTTGGGGTGAGTCGTCGGATGCTTCGGCGTGAAGATTGAGCAGCAGTCTTCATACGGAAGAGCGGATATATCGTATGTGTCTATAGCCCGCGCAATATCTATTATGTCTATCTTGTCCATCCCTATTAACGGGCGGAACACGGGCATGGAGACGACGGAGTTTGTCGCGGCGAGCGCTTGAAGCGTCTGGCTTGCCACCTGCCCTATCGATTCGCCCGTGATAAGCGCGAGCGCGTTCTCCTGAAGGGCTATGCGTTCCGCAATCCTCATCATATAGCGGCGCATAATCACCGTGGTGTAGCTTTCGGGGCAGCGCTTGCGTATCTCCTGCTGAATTTTAACGAACGGGACAAAATAGAGCTTCACGTGACCCGTGTATATTTCAACGCGCTTCGCAAGGTCGATAACCTTCTGCCGCGCCTTCTCGCTCGTGTATGGGAAGCCGTCGAAGTAGACTGCGCAAAGCGACACGCCGCGCCGCGCGATTTGATACCCCGCGACGGGGCTGTCTATTCCGCCTGACAGAAGCAGGCACGCGCGGCCGTTCGTGCCGAGCGGCATCCCGCCTTGTCCCTTTATCGTTTCGGTGAACACGTACGCCTTCTCGCGTATCTTCACATAGATTGTCGTGCCGGGGTTGTGCAAATCCACCGTCAGATTGGCGTTCGCCTTTAGTATGTCTTCGCCCAGCTTCGGCGACATCTCCATCGAGGTCAGCGGATACGACTTGTCGGAACGCTTTGTATCCACCTTGAACGTTCCGCTTTTGCCCTGAAGAAGCATGAGCGCGGCCGACAGAACGGAATCGTAGTCCTTCCCAACCTCGAGGGCGGGGCTGACGGACTGCACGCCGAACACCCGCGTTACTTTGCCGATTATCAGCGCCTCGTCTTCGTAGTCTCTTACATAGATATAGCCGTTGTCAAAGCGCGCGAACGCGGCGGTTCCTTTGAGAACGCGCCTTATCGAGCCTGTC
Source organism: Oscillospiraceae bacterium (assembly GCA_031280145.1). Lineage (GTDB taxonomy): Bacteria > Bacillota > Clostridia > Christensenellales > Aristaeellaceae > JAITHB01. Next base: position 3,963 of record JAITHB010000010.1, read on the forward strand.
AGTTTATTGATGAAGAATCCCCTGTTGAGACCCTTCAAGTGAATCTCGCCGATGCGCACTATCAAAACTTTGTCTGCCACAGTTACCTCATATCGCCAATGATCGGTATGTCTTAACGAAGCTCTTCGCAGCTTCGCGAACGTCTTCGTCCGTTGTATACGGCGACAGACTTATTCTCACGGCGCGTTTCTGACGTTCCTGCGGAATGCCCATCGACTCGTATATCTCCTTGCGCTTGGCCTGTTTGGAGGAACACGCGGAACCCGTTCCGACGTATACGCCTTCCGCCGACAGCGCGCGAACGAATACCTCGCCGAGTATGTTCGGCAAGGATATGTTAAGTATGTGCGGGGCCGAATAACCGCAAAGCGGGTCCGCTCCGTTTACCTGAATACCCTGAATCTTTTCTTTTATGGATTCATACAGATGTATCTTGCGTCGGCGCACCGAATCCATATCGTTCCATATGGGAAGCGAAATTGCTTCCGCCAGCCCGACGATGCCGGGCATGTTCTCCGTTCCCGCGCGGAGAGAATTCTCCTGCAAGCCCCCGTATGTCGCGGAAGCGAGCGCGACGCGGCGAAGCGCAAGCGCGGCGATTCCCTTTGGCGCGTGAATCTTGTGTCCCGATATCGTGTACATATCGACGCCTTGCAGCGTCTTCGACACGCGCAGAAAGCCTTGACTGCCGTCCGAATGAATCTTGCAGTTGGGCGCGAGATTGTCACGCAGCTTTACTATTTCGCGCAGCGGATTCACGGCGCCCGTTTCGCTCGCGACCTGCGTAACGCTTATCAAGCTTGCGTCGCCTATATTCTTCTTAATGAATTCAAGCGAAACCTGCCCGTCCTTCTCAAGCGGAATCAGCCGAACCTCCGCGCCGAGCTTCTCAAGAGGTTCGCGAAGCTTGAGGACTGAGGGGTGTTCCGCGAGACTAATAAGGAAGACCGCGGGCTTGCGCGCCTTATGCGCGTATCCCAGCAGCGCGAGATTGTTTGATTCGGTTCCGCCTGAAGTGAAGATTACATCGTACTGACATGCCGTCGAGCTTACGCTTTCGCTTATTTGCTTGCGCAGCTCGGACAGGCGCGACCACGCCGAAACGCCGCCCGCGTGAAGCGAGGACGGGTTGAAGTCGCCGTGCAGCATGTATTCCGTCACGGCGGATATAACCTGCGGCGCGGCGAAAGTCGTCGCGCTGTTGTCAAGGTATATCACCCGCTCAGTCAATCCACGCGCCTTGCTGCGCCCATGGTCTTATCATCGAGACCAGTTCTTCAGAAGGTTCGATGACGATTATCTTCTTCACGCCGTCCTTGACGAAATAAAGATAGAACAGGTTCGCGCCCGAATTGAGGAACCAGTTGGATTTCTTTATCCCCGGCATGGATATATAACGCTGAAACCCCTTGCCCGTAACATAGCCCATCGCGTCCACCTTGCGCAGGTTCATCGCGCCGAGGTTCTTGCGCTTGCTGTTGTTCATAACCCTCGCGAACTCAAGCTCGCTGTTGGTTATCGTGTATTCGTACTCCGTCTTCAGCAGGTCGCGCTTCCACCAGATGAGCGCGGCAAGCCCCGCGGAAACGACGAGGATTATTATTATGGGAACCGATATGCCGGTCATTATCGTGGAAATGAGAAACGCGGTGATAAGCAGGAACAAAAACATCATCACCGTTAAAAATCCGTAAAGGATGTCGTTGAGAGCGCGGTTCTTCTGAACCACTATTTCCTCATGAAAGTTATCCATGCTGTTTTCCTTTCGATTCGCCTTTTGATTCGCCCTTCGATTTCGCGCGTCTTTTAATTTATTATACCATAATTCCCGCGGGAGAAACAATAGCCGCCGCGATGAACCGTTTTTTTCAACGCCTGCATGAATATCTGTCGAACGAACGTATTGTGTTATGTGGAGGATTTTTTGAAAGCATAAAGAATTGTACGAAGTGTCGGAAAATCCATATAAGTCATCCTTTATTCTCTTCCGAACTCTTCTTGAGAAAGACTCGGACGGAAAGACTCGGATGGTGTATAATATAATCCCTTCATTGGAATTAGGGAATTGGAGTTTGCATATGAAATGCCCAAACTGCGGTCACTGGAATAAAGAATCGTTCCCGCGCTGCTTCAAATGCGGCGCGGAGCTTTCCTCAGCGTCTGCCTGTCAGGATTGGAAGCAGCAGATGCAGGGCAGGAAAACGACTCAGACCGTCATTGAGTATGACGCGCACGGACAGCCAATCGAAACCAAGCAGGCTCCTTCGCTCGCGGAGGAGATGAACGAACTTAAGGCGCGGCGCGCTCAGGGCATGGCGGTCCTTTCTTCCGCAAAACCGCGCTATGCCGCGCGCGAGCGCGAAGCGATGAACGGTATGCCGCAAAGAACCTCTGCGGCAGAGGCCGCGCGGCTTGATTTCGCGGTGGAGGAAGTGGACCCCGAGGAAGAAACGCCTGCGCCTATGGACGCGGACGTTATATATTCAAAGCGGAGCCGCGACCTGTTCATGGGCGGAAACGAGGACGAGCTGGTCCGCCCGAGGCGTGTTCCGAAACCTTCCGCAAGAAGCGCCGGCGTGAACGCGCGAGTCGCAAAGCCCCCGCAAAAGGGCGTCGCTTCGGTTTCCGTCGAAGCGAGCGCGCGGGCGCGCGCAGGCTCCGCCGAACGGCCGCGAAGCGCGTCGACGGAACGGCAGCGCGCGGCGGCGCACCAATCCATGCTTCGCCAAAGCCGAAACGAATACGACTATACGCCGCTCATCGATATGGATATTCCCCCGCAGGAATCCGACACGCGCGCGATAACGATTATGCCGACGCGGGCTATGTCAGTTCGCGGCGCGCGGAACGCCGCGGCGTGGATTCTGCGCGCGCTAATCGCTATCGCCGTTCTTGCCATAGGATTCGTCGTGTTCCGCAAGTATGTTCAGCCGAATCTGCCGGCAAAGCAGGAAGAGACGCACAGCGAATACATCATAAGCGAAGCGACCGTTCAGGGTTTACCGGGGCGGACGATTCTAATTCCGGGCGAGGAAGGCGACAAGATTATCATTCGCGAGCTTGCGCACACATACACGGTCATCGGCGGATACGCCACCGTCACAGTCGCGGATTATATGCTGTACGAGACGGAAGGTATTACGCCCGAAGAAGAAAGCGTTCATGTGGAGCTTCTGCCGTCGCTGAACGGCAACACGCCGCTCGCGCCGATCGTTCTTGACATTCCCATACCGATGTCAAAGATAGTGATACTTCAGCCGCGCTCGGTTTGGACGCAGGTTTCAACCGCCGTCGGCGCGATTCAATTGGAGGTGCAGCAGGGCAGCCGCGTATTGGTCGGCGGACAGGACGTCTCCGACACGATGAACGACAGCGGAGTGCTTACCGTAAGTCAGCCCGTTCAGCCTATAGGCGACAACATAATCGACATATACGTCACTTCGCCGCATCAGCGCACGAACCACCAGACAGTCACGTTCTACCGCGCGCCCGTCGAAATTTCGCTTGAGCTGCGCGAAGACAGCGGAACGCGCGCGTACGTCAGCAACAAGAAGGTATCGACGCCGCCGGTTACGGAAGGCGAGAAAAAAGAGGATTACTTCCTTATATCCGCAAGCACGATGCCCGGCGCGACGATTACGGTCGAAACGCCGCACAAGAACCTTGACGCGACCAACCTTAACACGACGGGCGCGTTCACGTTCATGCCCGTGTTTGACGCGCTCGGCGACAACAAGATAATCATACGCGCGTCATACCCCGGCAAAGCGGATACCGTTCTGGAACACACTGTCTATTACGTGCCGACCGCGACCGAATACAGCAGGACCGCGTGGGCGCTTGCGCCGACCGATTACGCGGAGCTTCTCGGCAACATCAGCCGACGCATCGGGCAGGTTTATCAATGTCAGGGCGAGATAACGCAAATAATCAGCGAGTCGCCGCAGATAGCTATCATGAACACAGGCAAGAACGGCACGGTTCAGAACGTCATGCTGGAAAACAAATCGGGCGAGGTTTGGGTGCAGGGGCAATCGTACAAGGTATTCGCGGACGTATCGGGAATGTATGACACCATGCCGAGGATGTACGGCAGGTACACGTATAAGTAATTGGGAGTTAGGAATTGGGAATGACCTGTGTTTCAGTCGGGACGTACGGCGCGCAGGCGGGCGATTGGAAATCGCCCCTACAAAGGCACGGTTGTATAACAGGAGGTTTGTTTGTTCGGCAGGATTGTATGCAAAGTAGGCTCGATGGCGCTGATCCGCAAGGAAGACAACGACATCAACTATAACATTATCGCAAGGCTCGCGAGCGAGCTTCACCCCGGCATGGTTCTGGTGACGTCGGGCGCTGCGGAAATCGGGCGCGTGGATTATATGCGCCGCCACAAACGCGAGATTGAGGAAGACTCATTAGACGCCAAGACGGACTATTCCGCGCAGGGGCAGATGATTCTCATGCAGAACTACCGCCAGTTCGTCGCGCCCGAATACAGCGTGCGGCAGCTTCTGGTGGAACATCTGCACTTCAACGACCCGGAGAAGCGCGAGCATATCAGGCGGTTTTTAGAGCGCGCGGCGCGCCAAGGCGCGATTCCGATAATCAACTACAACGACCCTGTAAGCGACGAGGAAAACCGCCGCTGGGAATTGGCGCACCTGCGCGAGATAGGCACGGAGCCCGTCGAATGCGTAGACAACGACGAGACCGCCGCGGTCATAGCGGAGCTGATCAGCGCCGACGCGCTTGTTATTCTGACCAGCGCGAACGGATTATACGCGGACCCGCAGGACAGCGCGACCATCATTCCCGAAATAGTCGCGGCAACGCCTAAGGAGCTTGAGAGCAAGATAAACAAGCTGAAAGAATTCTGCCACGGGGCGTCGCGCTCAGGCGCGAACGGCATGGCGGCTAAGCTGCAATATGTAACGCGCCCCGCGATGAACGGCACTACTGTCGTTATCGGGAGCGCGTCGCATCGCATAAGCGAATTGCTGGAGGGGACTGTTCCGCGAACAGTGATTAAAGTTACGAATTAAGCATCGCCCGAATCCTAACCGCGGGCGGATGTTGTGAACCGCGGGCGAGCCGGGGGCTCGCCCCTACAGGGGTTTATCTGCGTTCAAACGGATTGGTATCGTATACCTGTAGGGGCGAGCCCCCGGCTCGCCCGCCCTTTTCAATACCCGCCCGCCTTTTTCAATACCGCCCGCCCTTTTCAATACCCGCCCGCACATATATTGATGAATATTACACCGTAAGCTGCCCGTTCTCGCTGTCGATAATCTTTAGGATCTGCA
>JAITHB010000045.1 GCA_031280145.1 Oscillospiraceae bacterium
TCACCACAACCGCCCGCCACAGCACAACACGCCCGCCGCGTCCCTAATTCCTCACTCCTGATTCCTAATTAAACAATTCTATCTCCTGTAATTACTCTTGAACCGTATCCTCCGCCTCAACGTCATTATCTCCGCGCGCGCCATCCGCATCGCGTCCTTGCCGAAGAACAATATCAGGTTCGCCAACGAGAACACGATTGCGATACGCGCGTCCCACCCGCCCGTGATGAACTGCCACGCGTACAGCGCGACGTCGAAAAGCGCAAGCCACTTCATCTTAATCGGGATGAGGAACATCAGCATAATTTGGAAGTTGGGGTTCATCGCCGCGAACGCGAGGAACAGCGACATATTCAGGAACGTGTTGTCCGCGTATCCCATGCCCCAAATCGCTTGGCTGATTATCGCGGACACGATTGCGCCCAGCATACCAACCAAATAATACAGGTTGAAGCGGAAGCTGCCCCACATGGATTCAAGCGCGTTGCCGATCATATAGTAGAAGTACAGCGCTATGATTATGAATATAAAGCTCGTTTGCGGCGGCAGGAATATGAACGTGACAAGCCGCCATACCTGGCCGCGCATAACCGCGTTCATATCCAGATAGAACAGGTTGGACGCGCCGAACCCCAGCATGTCAAGCAGGAACACGACCGCCATTCCGCCGATGATATAGTACATCAGGTTCGATATGTAGAACTTCGACCGCGCGCGAAGCTCCAAGCGGGAAAGCCATTTCATCATTGCGGCGTACCTCCTAATCCCCGAAACGCGTCAACCAATTCTTCAGCGCCATTATCCTTTAACAACAGAATAAATTCATCCCAGCTATCGTCCGTCAGCGGAATCTCGCCCGTAATAAACCTCGCGACGCCCTCGTCAACAAGTCTGCCCAGGTTGTATTGTATCCCGTTAATCGTCTCGTCAGTCTCCCGCGATTCATTCCAATTGAACGCGTACGGCGTGACGAGCGTAGATTGCATCGCGTCGCCCTCGCGTCTCACGCGCGCCTCTATCGCAAGCGACGTGCGCCGCTGGAAGTCCGCGGGAACGAGACCCGGCGAAATACTGTCCGTGCACATCACGCGCTCGCGCAGCAGCGCGTCTATCGTTCCGTATTCGGGGATAATCCACTCCCACGTTCCATCCTCAAGAATACGGTAGTCCACATCCTGTATGCCCGTCGTGGCAAGCCTTCCGCCCTCTTCTGAATAGAGATAGTCCGCGAAGGCGAGCATTGCGGGTATGTCCTCGCACACGCTTGTAATCGCGAACGTTCCGTGCACGACGCTCGGTATAAGCTTGCGGTAGACTGTCTCGCCCTGATATTCCAACGGCGGCAGGATTATATACTGTTCCGACAAATCGATATCATACAGCGTATACGGCGCAATCGAGACGAAGCAGCCGAGCGTCGCGGTCGCGGCTTCCGACAATACGGAGGTGCGCTGGCTCTGCGACTGACGGAACGCGTCCCTGTCGATAAGCCCCGCCGCGTTCAGTTCCGCCATCCACAGGGCAAACTTACGGAACCCGTCCTGTTCGGGCGCGAACTTCACCGCGCCGTTTTCGGTATAGATATTGTAATCATTCGCGACAATCCCGAACGCGTGAGCGAGGAACTTCGCTTCCCACGTTCCGACGAACGAGAGCGGAACTTCATCATTCCTGCCGTTCTGATTAGGGTCGCCCGTCTTGAACGCCGACAGCACGGAGGTAAGCTCATCCGCGTTCGTCGGCATGGCGAGACCCAGCGTGTCAAGCCAGTTCTTGTTTATCCATATATAACATTGACGCTCATATGCGGAAAGCCCCGGCAGGGAAGAGATAACCCCATTCGGCTGCGTAAGTTCACCCTGCCAATCCGAGCGCGCGGAGAGTATCCGCGACATGTTCGGCGCGTATTCGGGCAGAAGCGGCGCGAGGTCGACAAGCTGCCCGCTTGCGGCGTACGTCCGTTCTTCCTCAACCGTCAGCATACCCTTGAAGAACGCGTCGGGAAGGTCGCCCGTCTCAAACGCCGCAGCCTTTGCGGCGTTGTATTCGTCAAGGCTGTGGTACATGCGGAATTCCGATATATGAACGCCCGTCGCCTCTTCCATCTGCGTAAAGAACGGATGACCCTCCCACGAGCGGTTCTCGTCGGGTTCGTAGCCCATTATGGTGAAGCCTTGCCGTTCCTCCTGCGCAATCGTCATTACAGGAAACGCGCAGAGCAGAATGCCGGCGAGTATGCAGGATAACCTGCGGTATCTTGATTTGTTCACGCTTATATCACATTCCTTTAATGTAATTCACATTTCCATCACGTTGAATAGGTTGCCCTTCTATTTATCGCCATTATAATTAATTAAGGGAAGATAATCAATAGACACGGACACGATTTCACCCGACGTACATCATTCTATAACGCAATCTTAACAATTGATAAGGCTGTTGTTGGGATAATCTGCAAGGGAAAATGGAACGATAATTCCGCCGACAGGTATTATAGGTATATAGGTACGAGGTATCAGGTACGAGGTAATAGGTGCGAGGTATCAGGTAAAAGGCGAGAAAGAGGTGAGCGGCACGCGGCACATATCGGCATTCACCCTGAGGCACAGGAAACTTATCGTGTTACTGTTCATATTGGCGACGCTCGCAAGCGCGTTCTTCGTGTTCTTCGTGCGCGTCAATAACGATATGACGCGTTACCTTCCCGCGGAATCGGAATCCACAATCGGGCTTGCGCTGATGGGCGAAGCGTTTGGCGGCGGCAGCGACGCGGGATTGGTTCAGGTGATGATTCCGTCCGCCAACGTGAAGGAAGCGCTGCTGCATAAGGAGACGCTTCGCGGAATCGGCGGCGTGGAAGCGGTGTCGTGGCTGGACGACGAGGCGGACATCTTCACGCCTATCGAATTTCTCGACACCTCGATAACGGAGCGATACCTGAAAGACGGTTACGCGCTGTATCAACTGTCCGTCATACCCGCGCAGGCTTCTTATATAATGCGGGAGATAGACGCAGCGTTCGGCGGCAACGCATCCGTGTCAGGCGCGGCGTTTAGCGACGCGCAGATTATGAGCATGACCAACAGGGAAACGCAGAATACCGTTATGATTCTTCTGCCCGTCATGCTGTTCATACTGATAATCGCGACGCGCTCCATCGTGGAGCCGCTCGCGATACTTGCGGCGCTCGGCGTAGCCGTCGTAATCAACATGGGAACGAATTACTTCTTGGGCGAGATTTCGTTCATCACGAACACGGTAAGCCCGATACTCCAGCTTGCGATAACGCTCGACTACGCGCTGTTCCTGCTGTCGAGCTTCAAGCGGCAGCGTTTGTCTTCGCCGTCTCCGCTTGAGGCGATGAAGGCTGCGGTTTCGGAATCGTTCGTGTCGGTCGCGGGGAGCGCGGCGACGACGCTGTTCGGCTTCGCGGCGCTGATGTTCATGCGCTTCGGAATCGGCTTCGACTTGGGGCTTAACTTGCTCAAGGGCATTCTTATAAGCTTCGCCTCCGTGGTCGTGTTCCTGCCGTGCCTTGTGCTTATGCTGAACAGGTTTATCAAGAACCCGATAGAGCGCGAGCTTGCGGTTGAGACGGGCGAACATAAGAAGTCCGTGTTCTTCAGAAACAGATGGGCGATAATGCTGGTGCTGGTGATTGTTTCCGTGCCCGCGTATATCGCGCAGTCGCGCAACCAATTCACCTACAGCACAACGTCGGTGAATGAGGCGGAGGATTCCGCGCGCGACCAAGTGACTAAAGCTGCGGTCTTCGGCGACGACCGCGCGAACGTGCTTCTCATTCCGTCGGGCAATCCCGCGAAAGAGAACGCGCTTATCGACAGCCTTCAAAGCTTGCCCGAGGTATCGCGCATTACGTCTTACGCAAGTACTGTGGGAAAGACGATTCCGACGCTGATGCTCGAACCCTCGCAGTTATCGCAGCTTACGTCAAACGGACTCTCCCGAATCATCCTGTATAACAGCACGCCGTATGAGAGCGCGGAAGCGTTCCGATTGGTGGAACAGATACGCGAGCTTGCGCACGACGCGTACCCCGACGAATCATATCTGGTCGGTACGGACGCTAATCTGTTCGACATAATGAACGTCATCGAGAGCGACGCGAAGCTTATCAACATGATAGCGATACTCGCAATCATATTCGTTCTGCTGCTCGCGTTCAGGTCCGTCTCGCTGCCGCTGCTTCTCGTGTTCACGATTGAGGCCGCTATATGGATTAACATGGCGGTGCCGTATTTCACCGCGTCGCCGCTCAACTATATCGGATACCTCGTCGTAAGCACGGTTCAGCTCGGCGCGACGGTCGATTACGCTATTCTTCTGACGGACCATTACAGGCGCAACAGGCGAAGCCATGACAGGGTAGAATCGATTCGCCGCGCGGTCGGAAGCTCCAAGTATTCCATATTGATTTCGTCGGCGATCCTCGCGACCGCGGGTCTGTCGCTGTTCTTCGCCTCCCAAAACAGCATAGTGGTTGAGATGGGAATGCTTCTTGCCAGAGGAACGGTTCTGTCCGCGCTGATGGTCGTGCTGGCGCTGCCCGCATTGCTCACCGTGTTTGACAAAGTCATTGAGAAAACAAGTTTGAAGAATAAACCTGCGGCGGAGGTTATAGATGAGAAGTAAGTTTGCGAGGATAGTATTGGCGGCGGCGTTGGTATTAGCAATCTGCATGAGTTCAGTGTTGGCGGACGGTGCGGACACAAGAGAAGAGATGGTGTACGGTCTTCTTTCCGCAACGGGGAAGGTGGAGCAGGTTATCGCTGTGAACTACATAACTTCACAGGAAGGCAGCGCGTTCACCGACTACGGCGAGTATAGAGATATGGTGGAGTTATCAGGTTATCCCAATATAAAGATAGTCGACGATATACTGACGGGTAACGCCGACGGCGAAGTCGTCTACCAAGGCACGCTCAGCGGGCATGAGCTGCCGTGGAGCATCGGCGTGAAGTATTCGCTCGACGGCGCTTCCGTTGCCGCGGACGACATTGCGGGCGCTTCGGGACGCGTAACCATAACGATAACCGCGGAACCGAACGACAAGGCGGATTCCGTATACTTCGGTAACTATATGCTTCAGATGTCGCTGACCCTTCCGCGCGGCGTGTTCGCGAACGTTGCCGCGCAGGGCGCGTCAGTGGCGAACGGCGGCGACAGCAGAATCGTAACAGGCACGGCGATGCCGGGTAAGCCGCTTTCTGTCGTGATAGAAGCGGACGCGAGCGGCTTCGAGTGCGAATCCGTATCGTTCACCGCGGTTCCGCTGAACTTCGCGATAGACGCGCCAGACATGTCCGCGCTGACCGAGCAGTTGACGACGCTCACCGACGCGATAGCCGCGATTAACGCGGCGTCGGCGGAGCTTTCGCAAGGAATGGCGGCGCTTGCGCAAGGCGCGTCCTCGATGTCGGGTTCATACGGACAGTTGGTCGGCAGTGTGGACACGTTCAAGGCGCAGCTTGGCACGCTCACCGCTTCTTCCAAAGAGATAAAGACCGCGCTCGACACGCTCAATCTCACGTTGAATCCAAAACTTGAGGATGGTACAACCGAAGAAATATCACCCGAAGACCCGCTCGCCGCGCTTCGCTTCGGCATATCCGACTTGGCGGCGCAGTACGCGGTATACAACAGCGGAATGCAGGGCTACAACACCGCGTTCGGCTTGATTGCGAGCGGCGCGTCGGGTTCCGCCGAAAGCGTACAACAGTTGGCGGACGGAGCGGCGCAGCTTGCGGACGGCGCGTCCGCGCTGTCGGGCGGAATGGCGCAGCTTGCGGAGCAGACGGCGCTCATACCGCAAGCGATAGAAACGGAGATAAGCGGCATACTGGCGTCCTTCTCGCACGAGAATTTCAGACCAATCTCATTCGCGGACGCGCGCAACGGCGAGGTGGATTCCGTCCAGTTCATCATGCGGACGCAGCCGATACGCGTCACGCCGACCGTCGCGGTGATTCAGGCGGAGCCTGAGGTCGGCATATGGGAAAGGTTTCTGAATCTGTTCAGGGATTAGTACGAATGAACAATTAACAATGAACAATGAAAAATTATTGCAAGCTGTCGACAAACGATTGTTTTGTATGAGGGCGGGCGAGCCAGGGGCTCGCCCCTACAAATGATTGTTCACATTCCATCGGGAAGGTATTGTAAAGCCTGTAGTACCCCGTAACAGGGTTTGTTTACCATAACAAGCGGCGCAAGAGTATGCATGAGATAAAGCAGAAAGTATCTGGCAAATCTCCGATATGGTAATTATTTACTGTTATCGGGTAGTAGGGGCGAGCCCCCGGCTCGCCCGCCCTTTACCAAAACCGCCCGCCACAGTGTAATAGCCCGCAGCATTCCTCACTCCTAATTCTAATTAAACCCAATCCCCACAATTTTTCCCCGCAAGTTCTTTCTCACATAGACAAGTCATATCATAAAACACAATACCATTACAACCGAATGCGAGGATACAGCCATGCTTACATCCGACAAACCACCCCGCCAAACCGGCGGATTCGGCGGGGACCCCGGCAAGAAAAACGCGGACTGGCGCAAAAAGCTTGAGCCGTTCTTCCCCGAAGAACTGAAGCGTTTGATATGGAATATTACAATCAAGGAATCGGAACAGGCGACGGAGCTTCGCGTTCGCGCGGAACGCCCGACCATCCTTATTGCGGGTAAGAGACAAATAAAGGTGAACAAATGGGTTCCCGAGGGCGACACGGTTCAGCAGCTCGCGGAAGCGCTGCTCGGGCATTCGATATACGCGCGCTCGGAGGAGCTGCGCGGCGGGTTCGTTACGCTGCCCGGCGGAAGCCGCGCGGGCTTGTGCGGACGCGCCGTGATGGAGAACGGCAGGCTGCACCACATGCAGGACTTTTCTTCCATAGATATTAGAATCGCGCGTCCGATAAAGGGAAGCGCGGACTCTCTCATGCAGTATATCTCGCAAGATGAAAAACCGATGAGTACGCTGCTGATAGGTCCTCCGGGCTGCGGCAAGACGACGGTGCTGCGCGACGCCGCAAGGCAGTTATCCGAAGCGGGTCTTCAGGTTGGCATAGTGGATGAGCGCAGCGAAGTCGCGGCGTGCGTGAAGGGCGTTCCGCAGCTTGACGTGGGTCCGTCCAGCGACGTGCTGGACGCGTGCGACAAGGCGGAGGGCATGATGCTTCTGCTTCGCGCGTTCTCGCCCGATGTGCTTATCGCGGACGAAATCGGACGCCGCGAGGACGCGGACGCGATAGAGGAGGCTTCGCGCTGCGGCGTATCCGTAATCGCGACCGCGCACGCGAGCAGCCTTGATGAGCTGATGCACCGCCCGATAATGAATCAGCTTTTGCGTCAGCGCTCGTTCGACAGATATATTCTTCTGGGTAAACAATCCTCGTTTGTTCGCGCGTGGAACGGCGCGTTCGGCATCATTGCGGAAGGAACGCCGCCCGTGACCGCGCCTGTTGTGCGTCCTGCAAGTCCGTCAGAGACGCCGCCGATATTAACGGAACCTGGCCTTCGCGTATACGTCGGCGAACGGTTCGAGAATGGCGAGCGCGGCATAATGAAGGAAGCGGCGATAGCTGATGATTAGGTATGTGTTCGCCGCGATAGCGGGTATTGGCTGTGTATGCCTGGGTTATATGAAGTCGCGCGCGCTCATCATGCGCGAAGCCGCGCTTGCGGCATGGCTTCACGCGCTTGAGACGCTTGCGGCGCAGATATCGTACAGCGACGACGGCATAGCGGATATTCTCAGCGCGTCAGTGTCTGAGGAAACCGAAGCGGAGCGCAATCTGGCGGCGGTGTTCCGCGAAGCTTCCGCCAATATGAAGTGCAGCAAGCTCGCTACGCTTGCGGAATCCTTGCCGCGCGAGTGGTCGCAGAACCTTACCGCGCAGGATAAAGCGATACTTCTTCCGATAATCAACAGAATAGGTTCGAGCGAACGCTATCAGCAACTGCGCGAGCTGGAAGGCGCAAAGCAAGCGCTCGCGGCGCAGACGCAAGCCGCGGCGAGCAGGACCGCGCGCGAGAAGCGCCTGTATAGCACGCTCGGAACCCTTGGCGGGCTTGCGTTGTTTCTGTTTTTGATTGGGTGAAAATATAAATGAACAATGAAAAATTAACAATGAACAATTGATGGTGGAGAAGGGAAACCAACAACACCAATCCAACCAATAATTTTTCATTGTTAATTTTTCATTCCGAAAAAAGGAGCCGACATGGACATAGACCTCATCTTCAAGATAGCGGGAATAGGCATACTGGTATCGGTATTGGGTCAGGTGCTCAAGCGCACGGAACGCGAGGACATCGCCATGCTCACTTCGCTTGCGGGGCTGGTTATCGTTCTGCTGATGGTGGTGAACCTGATAGCGCAGCTCTTCAACACCGTCAAGAGCATGTTTGTGTTCTGACGCGATTGTACGAAAGAGGAAGCATGGATATATTGGTATGGGTTGGGCTTGCCCTTGCGGTGACAATGCTTGCGGTCGTAATACGCGAGCATCGCCCCGAGATGGCGATTCTGCTGACGCTCGCGTTCGGGCTTATGCTGTTCGCGGTGTTCGCGCAGAAGCTCTCCGCGATAATCGACGTGATGACGGGCTTATCGGAGGTTGCGGCGCTTCCGTCGGGAACGCTTATGCTTCTGCTGCGCGTGATAGGCATTGCGTACATAACGGAGTTTGCGGCGCAGATGTGCCGCGACGCGGGCGAGGGCGGTATAGCGCAGAAGGTGGAGCTTGGCGGGCGGCTGCTTATACTCACGCTGTCCGTTCCCGTGCTTGTCGCGCTGATGCAGTTGATGCTGGAATTGATTCCGAAATGATTTGGGTAATGAGGAATTAGGAGTTAGGAATGAGGAATTAAGGATACGGCGGGCGTGTGTTGAAAAGGGCGGGCGAGCCGGGGGCTCGCCCCTACAGATTTTATATTATCTGTACGATTGAATGAAAACATACCCCTGTAGGGGCGAGCCCCCGGCTCGCCCGCGGTTCACAATCTATCGCCCGTTGCAATAAAATACACACACCACATCTCCTCACTCCTAATTCCTCATTAGACGTAAGGTAGTGATATGCACAAAAGACTGTTCCCCCTGCTGTTTCTGCTGTTCGCCATCCTGTTTCCGTTCGTTGCGTACGCGGAAGGAGCGGAAGAAGAAAACCCGCTCGTGTCCGTCAGGGACGAAGCGGAAAGCCTGCTGGATTCGTACGACTTGTCGCTTTGGCAGCAGACCTCGGACAATCTGCTTGGGCGTTCAGGCGCAGGCGCAGGCGCGATGAACGTTCGAGATACCGTTCTTTCCTTCATAAACGGAGCGAAGGTGCTTGACGGACGCAACGCGTTTGAGAAGATTCTTGAGCTTTTCGTGCAGTCGTTCAGGCAGAGCGCGGGGCTTATGGCGGCGCTGATTGTCCCCGCGCTGTTCGCGGGCATTCTGTCGCGAATGCGCGCGTCGTTTGAGAACGACATGGTGACGACGGTCGGGACATACGTCGCGTATCTGCTGGTCGCGATAGCCGCGGTGAAGTATTTCTTCGCGGAACTGACGCAGGTTCGCGCGGTCGTAACCGCGATGGCAAACGGTATGCAGGCGCTGTTTCCGCTGCTGCTGACGCTGCTCGCCGCCGTTGGCGGAACAAGTTCGTCCGCGTTCTTCCAACCCGCCATTGTCGCGGCGTCAGGCACGATGACCGCGCTGGTGAAGAACGTGACGATGTCGCTCGCTATAGCCGCCGCGCTCGTTACCGCGTTGTCGCACATTACGCCGCACTTCGCGCTGAAGAAGCTTCTCGCGCTGCTCAAGACCGTGTCGAACTGGTCGCTGGGAATCTGCTTCACGGTGTTCATCGGGGTTATGGCGGTGCAGGGGTTCGGCGCGGCGGCGATGGACGGCGTATCGCTTCGCACCGCCAAGTACGCGATAGACAACTTCGTGCCCGTCGTCGGCGGAATGTTCGCGGACACTATGGATACGCTCATCGCCTGTTCGCTTGTCGTGAAGAACGCGCTCGGCGCGACGGGTTTTGTGATACTTGTCGGCGCGTGCGTGGTTCCGCTGACGCGCATACTCACAACCTCGCTGGTTTTCCGCATGAGCGCCGCGATACTGGAGCCTGTCGGCGATGAGAACGTTGTGAACCTTCTGTCCGATTTTGCGGGCGTGATGACGATGCTGTTCACGATTTTGCTGTCGGTCGCTGCGATGTTCTTCCTGTTGATTGCGCAGCTTATTTTGGTTGGGAATCTGACGGTAATGCTGAGGTAGTACGAATTTTTCATTCTTAATTTTTCATTCGTGAGATATCTCGTACGAAATCCGCATAACATTACACAGCAAGCAGAAGGGGAGGGGTTTGATGTCGTCATGGGCGGACGCGCTGCGGCAGCTCGTTGTAATCTCGCTGATTGCCGCGCTTATCGACCTTCTCATCCCTTCGGGCGGAATGAAGAAATATGTGCGGCTTGTTACGGGGCTGCTTATCATGCTGCTGCTGCTGCGTCCTATCGCTTCGCTGTTTTTGGGCGGCGCGGCGGATGAGGACGTTGTGATGCGGTTACTGACGATGAACGATTAGTTTAGTGAAAAGTTAAGAGTGGCGATGTATTGTATACCGCGGGCGAGCCGGGGGC
>JAITHB010000052.1 GCA_031280145.1 Oscillospiraceae bacterium
GTAAGGCGATGATATTTTGCCTCTGTAGCGCGTTTTTAGACCACTACAGGTTAAAAATCGTCTGCTGCATTGTCAAAAATCGTTTCTAGAGGACATCTTTGTTGTTCCTAGTTCGCCCCGCTGGACAGTAACACGTGAGGAATGTATGAAAACGGCGGGCGGCTGTATTATGGCGGGTGATGGATTGCGAATCGCAGACGACCTACGCCGCATCGTCATACTCCTGATAAAACGCAGCCCGCCCCACTGCAACCCTTCGCGGGCTCGCCGCGCGTCTGTCCTTTCGCCTTGCGATTGCCGCGCCGTATTTTGCGATGCGCGCAAAAAGCGTCAGCATAACCTCGGCAGCAAGCGTGATTGCCGCGCCGAACGCGACCGCTTGTATGTAGTGAACCGCGCCGCCGAGAATCGCCTGCGAAGCGAGCCACGCGTCGGGGTATAGCGCGTGGATTACCCAATCGTCCACTTTCGGCAGTTGAAGCGCGAGCGCGACCGCTGCAAGAAATATGCGCAAGGATACGCCAAGTATCCACTTTTTGTTTTTATTCTTCATAAAGCACAGACCCTTCTTTGCGGCATCTTTGCGGCATTTTTTCTTCATCCATATTCCCCCAATATACAGACGAATCATTCCGCTCTATTCTTCTCTTGACGCGCATTATTATATGAGTTATCCTATATTGTGCGAACTGTGAATTATTGATTATTCGCATAAATCATGCTATACTATGCAAAATCATGAATAATATTCATGACATTACAAGGACGAGCGCATTGCTTTATGGAGTATAAAAGGAGGGTTAGGAAACGTTATGGCAAAGAGGAAGATTCTGCTTGCGTATTCGGGCGGGCTGGATACATCAATCATCATCTCGTGGCTGCTTGAGAATTACGACTGCGAAGTTATATGCATGGCTGCGGACGTGGGTCAAGGCGACGAGCTTGAGCCGCTTCACGAGAAGGCGAAGGCGTCGGGCGCGAGCAAGCTCTATATTGAAGATTTGCGCGAGGAATTCGTGACGGACTTCATCTATCCCACGATGAAGGCGGGCGCGGTATACGAAGGAAAGTATCTGCTCGGCACGTCGATCGCGCGTCCGCTTATCGCCAAGCGATTGGTCGAAATTGCGGAACAGGAGGGTTGCGACGCAATCTGCCACGGCTGCACGGGCAAAGGCAACGATCAGGTTCGGTTTGAACTGACGATAAAGGCGTTCGCGCCGTTCATGGAGATAATCGCGCCTTGGCGCATATGGGACATTAAGTCGCGCGACGACGAAATAGATTACGCAAACGCGCGCAACATCCCAATCTCGGTTAAGAAGAAACACGCGTATTCGATGGACAGAAATCTGTGGCATCTCTCACACGAGGGCGAGGACTTGGAAGACCCGCGGAACGCGCCGAAGGACGACCTTCTGCTGATTTCAAAGCCGCTGAAAGACGCGCCTGACGAAGCGGAAGTGGTCGAGCTTGAGTTTGAGCAGGGCGTTCCGACAAAGGTTAACGGCGAAGCGCTCGCGCCCGTCGCGCTAATCGAAAAGTTGAACGAGCTTGGCGCGAAGCACGGCGTCGGCACTGCGGACTTGGTGGAGAACAGGCTTATCGGAATAAAGTCGCGCGGCGTATACGAAACGCCGGGCGGAGCGATTCTCTATGAAGCGCACCGCGAGCTTGAGAGCATTACTCTGGACCGCCAGACTTCACATTATAAAGAACAAGTCGCGCTCAAGTACGCGGAACTGGTGTACGATGGAAATTGGTACACGCCGCTGCGCGAAGC
This sequence comes from Oscillospiraceae bacterium, assembly GCA_031280145.1. Taxonomy (GTDB): domain Bacteria; phylum Bacillota; class Clostridia; order Christensenellales; family Aristaeellaceae; genus JAITHB01. Next base: position 1,784 of record JAITHB010000052.1, read on the forward strand.
CCTCGACGCGTTCGTTGATTCCACCCAGCATAAGGTGACGGGTACCGTGCGCGTGAAGCTTTACAAGGGAAACATCGTCCCCGCAGGCGTTAGCAGTCCGTTCTCGCTTTATAATGAAGCGATAGCTACGTTCGGCGACAGCGGCGAACTCTTCTCGCATAAGGACAGCGAAGGCTTCATCAACCTGTTCGGATTACCGCTTAAGGTCGCCGCGATGGTGAATATGACGCAGTGCTGCTGCTGCCCCACGGGCGAATGAAAAATTAATAATGAAAAATGAAAAATTGATGGTTTAGGTTATAGTTTGTGAAACCATTAATTTTTCATTGTTAATTTTTCATTTTTCATTACAGAAAGGCGGCATGATGGAAAACAAAGATAAACAAAATAGAAAACTGTGGGGCGGGAGATTCAGTTCGTCAACGTCTTCCGCCATGGACGACTTTAACGCTTCGATACGCTTCGACTGCCGCATGTATAAAGAAGACATCGAAGGTTCGATCGCCCACGCCGCGATGCTCGGCGAGCAGGGCATAATTTCCGATGAAGACGCAAAGCTGATCGTGAAAGGTCTGCACGGAATATTGGCGGACGCGGAAGCGGGCAAGATAGAATGGTCGGTTGAGGCGGAAGACATTCACATGAACGTCGAGACGCTTCTGACGGAGCGCATAGGCGAAGCGGGCAAGCGCCTTCACACGGGCAGAAGCAGGAACGACCAGGTTGCGCTGGATACGCGCATGTATGTCAGAAACGCCGCGTGCAAGGCTGCGGCGCTGCTTCTTGAGTTCAGGAGCACGCTGGTTTCAGTCGCGCACGCAAACCTTGAGTCTGTCATGCCGGGATACACGCATATGCAGAAGGCGCAGCCCGTAACCCTCGCGCATCACATGATGGCTTACGAACAGATGATGCGCCGCGACACCAACAAATTCATGAACGCGGCTTTCGCTGCTGCAAGCAGTATGCCGCTCGGCAGCGGCGCAATTGCGGGTACGACGTTTCCGCTGAACAGGATGCGTGTGGCGGAGCTTCTGAGATTCACCGACATAAGCGAGAACAGCATGGACGCGGTTTCCGACCGCGATTACATACTTGACGCCATCTACGCGTGTTCGGTTCTGATGATGCACCTCTCGCGCCTTTGCGAGGAGATTGTGCTGTGGTCGACGGGCGAGTTCGGCTTCGTCACATTGTCGGACGGTTATTCCACGGGTTCATCCATGATGCCCAACAAGAAGAACCCCGACGCCGCAGAACTCGTGCGCGGCAAGACAGGGCGCGTCTACGGCGACCTCACCGCGCTTCTCACCTGCATGAAAGGCTTGCCGCTCACCTATAACAAAGACTTGCAGGAAGACAAGGAAGCGCTGTTCGACGCGCTGGACACAGTGACCGCGTGTCTCACAATCGTGAACAGCATGATGGCGGAAGCGGCGTTCAACACGGAGCGCATGGCGCAGGCTGCGGAGGAAGGCTTCACGAACGCGACGGACGCGGCGGACTATCTGGTGAAAAAGGGACTGCCGTTCCGCGAGGCGCACGAAGTGATAGGGCGCATCGTCCGCGACCTCACGCGCGAGGGCGGGGGAATCGCTTCGCTTCCGATTGAGCGTCTCCGCGAATACTCGCCTCTGTTCAACAACGACGTATATAAAATTATATCGGTGAAGATGTGCGTTCGGCGGCGGAATCTGCCGGGCGGCCCCGCGCCTGACGCGGTGATGAAGACGCTGGAAAGCGCGGCTAAAGACATCTTAGCCATGAGAAAGATAATAATGATATGCGACGGTTTTGTTGATTCCGCTCCGCGTGAGTGATATAATAATCGGAAATACCTTTGTGTAACAGAAAGGATGGTTCAGTTGGCATCTGTAAAGATAGATTCGGAGAAATGCAAGGGCTGCGGCATCTGCATTTCCGTCTGCCCGAAGAAGGTTTTGGGCTTTGATAAAGATACGATAAACGGTAAGGGATACAGCCCCGCGGCGCAGCTTTTGCAGGGCTGCATCGGCTGCGCGGCGTGCGCCAAGATGTGCCCCGATACTGTTATTATTGTAGAACGGTAGGTAAGACGATGGCAAAATTATTGATGAAGGGCAACGAAGCGATTGCGGAAGCCGCGATTCGCGCGGGCTGCCGCTACTTCTTCGGATATCCGATAACCCCGCAGAACCAGATTCCCGAATACATGAGCAAGCGGATGCCGCAGGTCGGCGGAACGTTCCTGCAAGCGGAGAGCGAAGTCGCGGCGATAAACATGGTCTACGGCGCGGCAGGCGCGGGCGCGCGCGTCATGACGTCCTCGTCGGGACCGGGCATCAGCCTCAAGCAGGAAGGCATAACATACATCGTCGGCGCGGAACTGCCTTGCGTAATCGTGAATATAATGCGCGGCGGACCCGGTCTGGGTTCCATTCAGCCGTCGCAGTCCGACTACTTCCAGGCGACGCGCGGCGGCGGTCACGGCGACTACAACATGCCCGTGCTCGCGCCCGCCTCGGTTGCGGAAGCCGCGGAGCTTACCGCGAAGGCGTTCGACTTGGCGGACAAATACAGAACGCCTGTTCTTGTGCTGGGCGACGGAATGATAGGGCAGATGATGGAACCCGTGGACATGCCAGAAGCGTTCCCGCAAACCGTTCCCGAAAAGCCGTGGGCGACGGTGGGTTGGAGCGATAAGTCCGCAAGACCTCGCGCGGTGGTGAATTCGCTGTATATCGACCCCAAGGTGCTGGAACAGCACAACATCCGCCTGCAAGAGAAGTACGTCAAGATCGCGGCGGAACAGGTGCAAGTCGCGACAGAGCTTACGGACGACGCGGAGATTGTACTTGTCGCATACGGAACGATGTCGCGCATCGCGCGCTCAGCCGTACGCGCGGCGCGCGCCGAAGGCATAAAGGTTGGTCTCATCCGCCCGATAACGCTGTGGCCGTTCCCGTCTGATACGATCAGACAAGCCGCGAAGACGGCGGAGCGTTTCCTCGTAATCGAGATGAGCGCGGGGCAAATGATAGAGGACGTGAAGCTTGCGCTGAACGGAGCGCGTCCCGTCGGTTTCTACGGCAGGATGGGCGGCATGGTTCCGAGCGTCGACGAGGTTCTGTCCGAGATTCGCAAAACAGCGCGGAAGGGAGAGTGAGCGAAGTGGCAGTAGTATTTGAAAAGACGAAGGCGCTCACCGACGCGACGCTTTCTTATTGCCCCGGGTGTACGCACGGCATAATCCACCGCTTGGTTGCGGAATCGATAGACGAGCTTGGCGTAATGGAGAAGTCCATCGGCGTTGCGCCCGTCGGCTGCGCAGTGTTCGCGTACGACTTCTTCAATATAGATATGCAGCAGGCGGCGCACGGCCGCGCTCCCGCAGTCGCGACAGGAATAAAGCGCGTTCACCCGAACAACGTGGTGTTCACGTATCAGGGCGACGGCGACTTGGCTTCCATCGGAATGGCGGAGATAGTCCACGCGGCGGCTCGCGGCGAGAAGATTACCACCATATTCGTCAACAACGCGATATACGGCATGACGGGCGGGCAGATGGCTCCGACCACGCTTGTGGGGCAGGTTACGACCACGTCGCCGTACGGCAGGAATCCCGAGCTTTGCGGAATGCCCGTGCGCATGGCGGAAATGCTCGGCGGACTCGCGGGCGCGGCGTATGTCGCGCGCGTGTCCGTGCATAACGTCCGCGCGGTCAACGAAGCTAAGCGCGCAATCAAGAAGGCGTTCGAGCTTCAGATTGCGGGCAAGGGCTTCACGATGGTCGAGGTGCTGTCCACATGTCCGACCAACTGGGGCATGAATCCCGTCGAAGCGCTCGGCTGGGTTGAAAGCAATATGATACCGTACTATCCACTTGGGGTTTTTAAGGATGTATCGAAAGATGCGGTTTTGGCAAGTAAAGACGTATCCGCGAAGGAGGCAAACTAGTTATGGAAACGAAAGTGCTGTTCGCGGGATTCGGCGGTCAGGGCGTTCTGCTGATGGGTCAGCTTCTGTGCAAAGCCGCCATGCATGAAGACTTCGAGGTATCGTGGATGCCGTCGTATGGCCCCGAGATGCGCGGCGGCGAAGCGAACTGCGGCGTGGTGGTCGCGGACGAGCCGATAGGTTCGCCGCTTGTGACCGAACCCGACGTGGCGGTTATCATGAACAAACCGTCGCTGGATAAGTTTGAGTCACAGGTGCGTTCAGGCGGAACGATTCTGTATAATTCCTCATTGATAGACAGAAAGCCCGCGCGCGGCGATGTGCGCGTTATCGCAGTGAACTGCAACGACATAGCGCAGGAGCTGGGCAATCCTCGCGTCGCGAACATGGTTATGCTCGGCGCGTTCAACAAGGCCGCGACGAACCTGCCTGTCGAGTCGCTGATCGGCGCGCTGCGCGCCACGCTTGGTGAATCCAAAGAGAAGCTTATTCCGATTAACCGCAAGGCGATCGAGACGGGAGAAGCGTTAGTATAACAGATAAACGGCGGGCAATCTCGATGATGGCCCGCCCGGCTGTCGATAAACGATTGTTTTGTATGCGGGCGGGCGAGCCGGGGGCTCGCCCCTACAGCATATTGTATTCTTGCATACCGATAGCCAA
>JAITHB010000054.1 GCA_031280145.1 Oscillospiraceae bacterium
AAATTTAGTTTAGGAGAAACAAAATGCAATATAGAAGATACAACAAAATCAAGCCCGGTGATAATACCGCGATCGACGTTCAGCCAATAGCTGATGAAGAAAACTGCGGAAGGATAGTCTTCGAGACCGGGCTAATAACTGCACCCGACACGTATCGCTTCACCGTCAGCGAAAGGGAAACAATGCCGACGGGTTGGGCGTTAACGTCCGGCAACGACCAAGAGGTTGTGCTGACAGTAACGAAGAACCCCGTGACTGGCGTGTTGAGCGCTGAGCAGGACGTCATTCCGGAAATTGTCAACACTTTTACACCGGCAGAAACAATTCCGACCAGGTTTGAAATCACAGCCTGCAAGATCGGCATCGGAGCCGATGTTCCCGCCGGCGAGTTCACGTTTGATTTGATCGATGGCGAAGATACTGTCATTGATACTGCGACTAACGGAGCTGCGCACGAAACAGTCGGACCCGATGCCGATGAGCTGCTCTCTCTTGTGAAAGCGCAGAGAAAGGCGAACCACGCTGTCCGCAAAGGCGTCACCCGTTATGCCGCCGCGCCTGACCATCACGCGGCAATCGCCCGCGCGATTGCGCAGCTCAGGCATTACGCATATTAAGCGGACAATTGACAAACCGTCATAGGATACGGCGGGCGGCCTCCACGGGTCGCCCGCGCAAGCTATCGATAAACGATTATTTTGTATGCGGGCGGGCGACCGAGGCGGTCGCCCCTACAGGTTTTCATTACCTTCCTAATTGAATGAAAACAATCCCCCTGTAGGGGCGAGCCCCCGGCTCGCCCGCACGCATACAAAACAATCGTTTGCAGACAGCCCACGACGGGCGAGCCGAGGACTCGCCCGCCGGTATAAAGAACGGTTATTTGCCGATAATATAAGATATTGACATTTTGTTTCGGATGTTGTTTCATTAACAGCGAGGCGGGCAGTCCCGCCGATACATATGTTTAGCGGAAGGTGCGATAATGAGCAAACCACAGTTGGTAATCATGGCGGCGGGATTGGGCAGCCGATACGGCGGGCTTAAGCAAACCGCGCCTGTTGACGAAGAAGGTCATTTCTTAATCGATTTCGCCGTTTACGACGCGATACGCGCGGGGATTGAGGAAGTCGTAATCATTCTCAAACCCGAACTGGAAGCGGATTTCCGCGAAACGATAGGCAGGAGGATAGCGCCGTTTATCAAAGTTACATACGCTTTCCAGCGGCTTGAGGATTGCCTGCCGAGCGGTTTCAGCGTTCCGTCCGAACGCAAAAAACCATGGGGTACGGCTCACGCCATAATGTGCGCCGCGGATAAAATATCGGGTTCTTTCGTCGTAATAAACGCCGACGACTATTACGGGCGCAGCGCGTATGAAAGCGTCTTCCGATTCCTCACAAACGTCAATACGGAAAACGAACACGCCGTCGTCGGCTTCCGAATCGAAAACACTCTGACCGAGAACGGTTCTGTCGCAAGAGGTGTTTGCCGTGTATCCGACGGCTATCTGACGGACATCACGGAGCGTACGCGCATAGAAAAGCGGGGCGGCTGCGCGGCGTACACGGAGGATGGCGAACACTGGCACGACATCCCGCAGGGTACAATTGTGTCGATGAATATGTGGGGCTTTCAGAACGGCATACTTAACGACATTACGGACGCGTTCCCGATCTTCATAAAGGAGCGCCTGCCGCTAAGCCCTGAGAAAGCGGAGTTCTTCCTGCCCTACGTACCCGACATGCTTGTATCGCAGGGCAAAGCAAGGGTGCGGGTTCTTCCGTCGGAGGAAGCCTGGTACGGAGTTACATATCAGCCTGATATGCCCAAGGTCGCGTCCGCCGTTGCGGATATGAAGGGTAAGGGGATATACCCGGCGAAGCTGTGGGGATAGGGATTAGCGGAACGGCAAACCGTTATTGCAGGGGCGGCCGTCCTCGGTCGCCCGCGCGTATTAATCTTTATCGATTGTATATCCATCCTTGATGAAAACAATCTTGGTTGCGATATTTTTGATAAAGTCGAGAACATGGCTGGATACAATGGTTATGCTCCCGTTTGCGGCGCGGGAACCGATGATGTTTTTTATCGCGATTACCGTGCTTATGTCCATGCTGTTGGTGGGTTCATCCAGAATAAGAAGTTGCGGATTATTGATTAGAGCCGCGATAAATGATACCCGTCTCTTCTGCCCCATTGACATAGACGCTGTCTTCTTGTTGATAAACGCTTCCGCGTCCATCATCCTGACGGATTCCGACACGTCATTCGATCGCGGCGCACCCTTCAGACCCGCAATGTATCTTAAAAACTCCGCGCCGGTCAATGAATCTATAACATAACCATAAAGAACATCATGCCTATTTCGGAATATAGACAGATGCTCGCAGGGATTCTCATAATCAACTTATCATATATATAGTTGTGAAACATAATTGATATAATAATTAAGGCGAAGGACAGCCCGCAGAAAACTTTATCAAACGTATTTTGAAAAGTATCGCATTTCAATAACAGGATGTAGTTCGAGAGAATTCCGCGTTTCATCCGCGAGACTTCCTTTCAGCAAATACATGATGTTAATTCAACACGTGCATACACGCAGCCTTCATGACTCACCGATAAATTAACAGGCGTCAGGTAACAGGTATAAGGTATAAGGTACGAGGTGTCAGGTGTTACCTTATACCTTTTACCTTTTACCTTTTACCTCGTCCTATACCGACCCGCGCTCAATCAGCGTCGACGGCAGAATAATGCGCTTGGGCAGCGTCGCGTCGCCCTGGATGCGGTTCGTAATCGTGCGCGCGACCGTAACGCCCATCTCGTATGTGGGCACGTCTATGGTCGTCAGCGGCGGGTTTGTATACTGGCTCATTTCTATATTGCTCATTCCCATCACGGCGACTTCGTCGGGCACGGAAACGCCAAGCTGGCATAAGGCTCTTAAGACAGCAATGCCCATAAGGTCGCTGGCCGCGTAAAACGCGGTCGGCAGCACATGCGACTTGTGCACTTTCTCAACCAGCCTTATGCACAGCTTGTCGTCCCATTTGCAATCCAGAACCCATTCGTGGTGTATTGGAAGCCCAAAGTCCGCCATGGTTTCAACGTAGCTGCGGTAACGTCTGCATTGTATCAGCGGAACTTTCCCGACTGCGCCGCCGACAAACCCAATCTGCCGATGTCCTTTCTTGTACAGATATTCGACCGCCATTCTGCTTACGCGAGCGTGGTCGTAGTCTATGCTGTCTATAGACGCGTGACCGATATCGATGCCGACGAGGTGCGGAATGTTCGAGCGAAGCAGCGCGAAAAGCGGGTCCGCGATAGGGCGCATCAACACGAGACCGTCCAAGCGCATGGAAAGAAGGTTTGCGAGAACCTCCTTGTTCTCCAGCTCCTGTTCCGTGTGCAGGAAGGTTACGGCTCCGCCCAGCCGCTCCATCTCGCTTTCGATTCCGCTCAGAATCGAAAGATAGTACGGATCGCTGTACTTGCCCTTGGTGGTTGCAAGCAGGCACCCGATAGAAATCATCGGGCGGCCTTGACCCTGCGGCGCGTCCTTCTTCCGCTTTCTCGCAAGCGGCTTATAGTCAAGCTCCGCAACGGCGCGAAGAACGTTTTTCCGCGTTTCGGGCGTCGTTTTGTAGGTCTGGTCGTTATTCAGAACCCTGGAAACCGTTGCGGGCGAAACATGACACAGCTTCGCAACGTCTCGAATGCTGCTCATCTGTCGTTTCCCGTAAGACTCAATGTCAGTCGACCTTCGTAGTATCCGTCGGAGATGCGCCCCTCTACTCCAAAGGAGATCGGGTAATTCGTCCCTTCGCAGAAAAGCCCCGCCTGAACGTCATAGTCTCCCGCAGGCATTCCGCAAGTGTCGAGCGTCTCGGTGACGGAAACGCTGCCGCCGGGCTTTATATCAACCGCCTTGAGCGGGAGCGGATACACGCGCCGGCAATCCACGCCCGATCCGCTGAGCCGAATGTAAAACCGCGCGTCCGTGCAACATGGAAGCGCGCCGACGTTTGAAAACATGACGGTCGCGTGAACTTTATTATCCGCTATATGTTCGTCGTCAATGGCGACGCTGTTAAACTCGATGCGGTATCCGGAATGAGCGGCAGCGTCAGATTCGGTATCAGGGTTCAACAGCGGCCAAATAACCGTTCTCAATTCCTGCTTCTGTATGCTCACGTCACTTCCTCCTTTTTATGGGTATATTGTAAAGCCGCGATTTTTAGATTCAGTACGTAATCGAACTGTCGTATCGCTGGTCGTCAAAGCATGTTTCGGGTATAAGCGGATTGTCGACGCGGGTGTTTATACCGACGTAACCTATCGGGTGCCAGCCGCCGTTCTGATATTGCCTTGTCGCAAACAATACGCTCGGTTTTCCGCAGGACGGGTCTTCTATTGCGAGCGCAAGCCGATAGACGCCGTCCGCGATATCGGGCAAGTCGAACGCGCCCGCAACGTGATACAGCTTTGCGGGTTCGTCGTACGCGCGTTTGTCAAAGTTCCATTTGTCGCCGGGAAGCCAGTTGCGAATATCCGCCGATTCCAAATTACCCTGCCAAACGGCGTTTCCGCTTTCGTCCAGAAGAGCCGCGCTTACGGGCCAATTATAGTAGAATGGAGACGCGCCTGTGTTGCGAACGTCGAACTCAACGGTCAGTTTGCCGTCGTCAACGCCGTATTCCACTTTCTCCATAACATAACGGTGACCCGCGCGCTTCTGGTACTCGGAAAGTCCGTCGAGCGCTTTTGCATATCGCTCGTCCTTCGGCATCCACACGCCGAGGTGGTTGTTGTGCTGCCAAAAGACATAATCGAGGAAGCGGTCGAGGTGTTCGGGCGCGGTGAGAGTGTCGTTCATGTCGTCGCCCGGCTGAATCTCATGCCGTCCCCAGTTGTGCGCCACTTCGCCGCCCATGACGGCGGTGCGCCAATCCATGAAGCGCACGGCGTCGCAAGCGTAATATTCTTCATCGATATGCGCGAACGAGTCCCAATACATGCCGAAGCCTTCGCCCAAGCAGTTGCGCGGCTGGCGTATCATGCACAGCTTGTTCGGGAACGCCGCGTGGAACGCGTCCGCGAGGTTGCGCTGCGCGTCCTTGCTCATCGCGTCCTCGTGCTGCTCGCCCCACAAGCCGTAGATACCCGTTTCTATATAGGCGATCCGCGGGTCGTCGTTCCACACGCGCCCCAGCTTCTCAATCAAGTTGCGGACTCGGAAGAAGAACTCCGGTGTGTCCAGTGTGGATTTCACCATATCGGAAGGAAAACGGCCGACTATCTCCGTCGCCTTGGTGTGGTCGCCGTGGTTTGGCCATTGGATTGCCACGCGCGGAATAATGCGGACGTTATGCTCGCGGCAGTCCGCGAAGCGTTCGTCGCAGACGCGCCTGACAAAACTTTCGTCGTCGTCAATCGTGCGTTCCAGCTCGTCCCAATTGAAATAGACCTTATACAGCCTGGAATACACCTCTGTATCGGAAACGCGGAATATCTTCCCGCCCGCGCCTATCTGCCCGCGCTGACCCTTCATCGTGTTGGGAAACGCATAGTCCGCGGCCAACGGGTAAATGACAGTTTTCTCCTTCGGCATAGAACCCTCCGCCTATATATTGCGCAGTATCGCGCGCATCTCTCGGTCCTTGCGTTCCATATCGGAAACCAGAACCATCTGCGTTCTTGCGCGGTCTAAGTTGTGTTCGGGGCGCGCGATATGGAAATACACATCGCCCTCCAAATAATCTGTCAGGAAACGAATTCCGCACTCAAGCGTCATCATCCGCGCTCCGTCGGGCAGCGTATCAAGCTCCGTTTGGTTGAGGTTCTCCTTGCACATCGAGAGGAAGCCTTCGGCATACGCTTTGTATAATTCGAGCGAAACGCCGACCTTGCTCAAATCCTTCTCGTCCTCGGCGGCGGTCGACGCGCCGAAACGGATGGCGTCGCCGAAGTCGGTCGCGGCCAATCCCGGCATCACCGTGTCGAGGTCGATAACGCAAAGAGGCGCGTGCGTGCTCTGTTCCAGCATGACGTTGTTGAGCTTGGTGTCGTTGTGCGCCGCGCGAAGCTTTATTTCGTTATTGCGCAGAAGGTCGGGCAGAATCGACGCGCCCCCGTCCTCTCCCTTCTCGCGCGACAAATAGAACTCGACTTCGGCGCGAACGTCGCGCAGACGGTTCATCTTGTCCTCTTCAATCGCCCTGCGCAGCGCTTCGTATCGCTTGGGCGTGTCGTGGAACCCCGCAATTATCTCAACCAAATCGGCTGCGTTAAAATCCGCCAACTGCCTTTGAAACATGCCGAAAGCTATGCCGCTGCTGCGGAAGTCGGAAAGCGTCTCCGCGCGGTTAAGGCACACGCTGTCGGTTATGTAATCATAGAGCCGCCACAGCTCGTTATTCTCGTTCAGGATATACGGCTCGCCGCTCCGCGTCGGAATAAGGCTCAGCACGCGCCTGGGGTCCGCGTCTTTTTCCGCGATATGCCGCGTCACCCGAATGATGTTGTTCATCAAACCTCGCGCGTCGGGAAATACGCGCGTGTTCACTTTCTGCAGGATATAGAGGTGCGGGCGGTTCGTCACCAGCAGATAGGTTTCGTTTATGTGTCCGCTTCCGAACCGCCCGCAGCTTATCGGAAGACCTTCTGTCGCAAACTGTTCAATTACACCGATGATGTCTCGCACGGCGATTCCTCCGTAAATTAGTTGGACTCAAACGGGCTGCTTGGGGTCTTCCAGCGGATAGTAGCCGTCCGCGAAAAAGTCGTCCCAAACGTTCCGATATTCGGGTCTCGGGGTTAAGTCTATCGTCATATTGTCCGCGAAGTAGAAACCTGCGGCGTTCCGCCCCTCGTTGGCCAAAACCAGCGGGATACCGTCCTTGGTGAACAGACCGTACTCCAAACGGTATACGCCGGGCTCGACGTCGGGCAGCCTTACGATTTCGTTGTGCACCCTGTCCGCAAGGCGAATGCGAGCCGGGCTGTCGTTTATGGGTATATCGGTATACCTGCCGTCTTTTTCAATGCGCAGACGCACTTCGGTCTCTTCGTGGCAGAAGCTCGGGCCTCTGTTTGTCCACCAGAAGCGCATGGGAGCGTAGCCGCCCGACGTGAGCGCCTTGGGATACGTCAATCTGCGCAGGGCGATGCGCCAACCCGAAATCACGGAAATGCCCTCCACGCCCGCAGCGTGCCACTGCGCGGCATACTGCGCCAATTTCTGTCGGCCGCTTGGAACGCTCACGAGTACGGGCATCTGCTTGTACAATTGCTGCGCGTTATTTTGCGCGAACGCTTCGCAGGTGTGAAGAACGTCTTCATCGACCCACACATACAATCCCTTCATGAAGCCGCGCTTCAGGGCGCAGTCCAACTGCTCCGCGTCAAAAACAGACACATAATACCGCTTCGGTGAAAACGCTTCCGCCGCAGCTTCCCACAAGCGCCGCTTGCTTGCCGTGCCGCCTGCCGACGCCAACGCGACGCCGACGACCCGCGGATCGCGATAATACCTTGCCGCAAGCCGCCTGAGCCCGCTTTCCGTCCTTTCGATATCCGCAAGCTCATCGTAACGAACGATCACTTTCAGAAGAGTACTCGAAGCGAGAACAGGCTCCTCGCCCAAGTGGACGCATACCGTTTGGAACTCGTTTATTCCGCAGCCCTGAATAGCTTCCTTTATTTCAGAAGGACGGCATCTGACCGTCTTATAACGCTCGTAGTTTTCCAATGAGTACTTTCCCATATGGCAGTCTTCCTTTCCGCGCCGCTCAATTCAGTGTAAGAATGCCCAGAGGATAGAAGCCTTCCGCGTTTCTGCCTTCAATCGCGAGGTTCAGCGTGCCTATTTCCCGAACGCCCGTATCGATGGCTACGCTCAGCTCATACTCGCCCTGCGGCAGATCCGTGGGGAATTCGCAAACGCTTAAGTGATCCTCGTCGGGCAGCCACGCGCGGATGTCGTCCGAAAGCATGAACGTATGTTCGCCGGCGGCATTCTTAAGCTTGAGCAGAAGCGGGTACGGTTTATAGCACGGAGCGACGCCCGTGTTGCACCACAGAAGCTTCGCGCGGAGACTGCCGTTTTCCGCGGCCGCATACGCGCGGCGCAGCTCGAAGCGATAGCCCATCTTTTTGACCCACTTCGCGACCGCGTCCCTCCATTCAATGGGGACGGTCGTCTGCTTGCCGTTATAGGAGGAGATGTGCCACTTTAGGGATTCCTCAATAATATAGTCTATATCCCAACCTGACAGATACCAGTCGTTCATGTGCCAGCAGGCTTCAAACACCACCGTGCCTTTTTCCCACGCGTCGTGCATATTGAAATTCTCGATATTCATCGGGTAATAGTCCTGCATGTGGCTCCATTCTTTGCCGTGGAAGCCGCCCATGTCGCCGAGGCAGTCAACGCGGAAGCCGACGTTCTTCCTGTATTTCAGGATTGCTCCGACGGACACGGGGTCGTGCAGAAGGCACTGCAGAGGCGTTACGGTGAAGCCTTCTATATACGCCCTGATGATGCCGTCAAGCTTCTTCTCCTCGACGAACTCCGAACCCGCGCCTTCGCCCCACGCGCCGCAAAGAGCCATGTCCACCGAGGAAATGAAGGGATGCCCGTCGTACCTCGCGGCGAACGCGCGAACGAAGCGCTCCCAGTAGAACGCGAAGTCGGTCGTGTTTGGGTCTATGCGCCAGAACGGGAACTCAGGGTCTTCGGGATAGCGCTCGCGAAGCCACGCGGGGATATCTTCCGTCAAAGAATACGGGGAGCAGCGCACGACCGCGTTGCAGCCTAACATCTTCGCTTTCTCAAGCTTCTCGTCCAGTACCGTCCAATCGTAAACGGACTCTTCAGGCTCAAGAGCGTTCCACGACGCGCCCGCGTAGGACAGCCCCGAGTCGGGATGATTCCATGTTTTTTGGTCGGGACTGAACTTATACTTCCGAACGAGCGAGCCGCGGTTGTCGCGCACCTCCGCGTGGTCGTTCATAAGCCGCGGCGCGGCGATGAACCCGATGCCGGGGTTGGTCAGCAATGCGCCGGATATCTTGGGTTCTGTTATCAACTGCCAATTCTTCAATTCTATATCCTCATATCTTCAAAGGTGTATTCTGATTATATCGGAATGCATCTCATTCTTTCAAATACTCTCGCGCGAATAATTCACAGCCGTTTTCCCGAAAAAAAACTGCCATACGCAGCAGTTCGTCTTTTGCGCAATCAATCCGCTCGGAAAGACAATCCATACAGAAAAAAGTGCCGACCGCTCTGCCGCGCAGCTTCAGATTGACAGCAATCTCGTCGTTGCATAATGGCTCGCGGCAGCCGCCGCACAGAAGTTGGTTCATTTATACATACCATTTATTGCGGGGGGGGGGCGACTAAACAGCGGGCGAGCCGGGGGCTCGCCCCTACAGCATATGGGATTCTTGCATACCGATAGCCAATACCATGTAGGGGCGACCGCCTCGGTCGCCCGCCCTTTACAATGCCGACGGGCTTTGCCGACAGTCCGGGGGTCGTTCGCCCGCCCTTTACAATACCGACGGGTTTTGCCGACAGTCCGGGGCGACAATCCGGGGACGGTCGCCCGCCGCTGCCGAATCCTACTTCGCCATGAATTCCTGAAGCTGACGGTTGAATTCCGCGATATACTCGTCAACGCCGGCCGTCTTCATCGCCGCCAGCGCTTTGTCGTAGTTCGCGTCGAAGTCCACATAGCCGTACAGGATGGGGGTCATGTTCTTCCACGATTCCTGAACGGCGGTCTCTATGGCTTCAAAGCCCGTGTTGTTGAACGCGAAGCCCAGCATGGCGGAGGGGATCGCCTCGTCGTCCCAATGCATGTATTCGTCGATGTATTCGTCGCTTATGCCGTCGCTGAATACCTTGTAGTTGAAGTTGCGGAACATCCATTCGTAGAAATATCCGTCGCCCTTGGCGGTGTTGGACAGAAGAACCAAGCGTCCGTTCTCGTTAAGCTCCCAGTCCTTGCCTTCTTCGCCGTACAGGCAGAACATATAGTTTTCTTTGCTGCCCCACAGCCACGCGAGGAATTTCAGCGCGCCTTCGGGGTTCTTCGCGGAATACGGAATGCAGAGCACTTCGCCGCCCGTCGCGTTGATGTAGCGCGGCTTTTCAGGCGCCAAAAGGTAGCTGGTAAGCTCCGCCACGGGGTCCGCCGTCTTAACGCTGCCGATGATTTCCAAATCTTTGCCGACGGAGGCTTCCATCCAAAGGTAAAGGCCCGTCTGCATACGGCTGTCGCGCTCGTTGTATTTGATCGCTAAGTCGTCGCTGTACAGACCGTCCAGATACATTTCGCGTCCGAACTGCGCCACCTTCTTGAAAACGTCGGTTTCGGCGAAATTGTACGCGGTTTTGCTTTCCTCGCCGAATACGACCATGTAATCGTTGGAAAGGCTGAATATCTGCTCCTCCCCGTAATAACGGGCGAGCGCCTTGAAGACGACGTCGGCAGGTCCTTTGTATTCGGGGAATTGTGTTTGAACGCGCAGAGCGAATTCGCGCAGATCGTCGGGCGTCGTGACTTCCGTCATGCCGACCGCTTCAAGCAGGTCTTGGCGCACGACAACCTGCTGGAACATGCCCGACGACGCGGTGTATGCGGACGGAATGCCGTAGGTCTGCCCGTTTATGAGGCCGCCCGCGAGCTGGCTGTCGGGAAGGATTTCCTTCATGGATTCGGGCCAGACTTTCGCGATGAGTTCGTCCAGCGGCTGCGCTTCCTTGCGGTTGACAATACCGGGCAGGTTTGTAAGCCCGTCCCAGTACAGGTCGATGTTTTCGTTCGCGGCGAACTTGAGCATCTTCTGGTCCCAATAATCAGACCAGGAAAGCCATACGAAATTGACCTTCATGTTCAGTTCCGCGGCTACCTTTTCCGCAAAGGCGCCGTTTAGGAAGTTCGCCATCTCGTCCGTTTCCTCGCCGGGATACAGGATGGTGATTTCTTCGAGCGCGGCGGCGTTCGCAAACAGCGGTAGCGCCATGACTAACACAAGTACCAACGCCACGAACAGGGATAGATGTTTTTTCATGAGATTGCCTCCTTTAATAATAAAACGGTTTCCCGTTTTGTTAACGTGCATATAACTTCCGTCTGCCATTATTTGGCTCGTTTCGGCTCATTCCGGCTCATTCCGGCTCATTCCTTAACCGCGCCGGTCATTATGCCGCGCACGAAGTAGCGCTGAATGAACGGGTAGAGGAATATAATGGGTCCGATCGTTATAATGGTGACGGCCATCTTAACGGTTTCGGACGGAAGCTTGATGGAAGCCGCCGCGCCCGCGGGGATTTTTCCCGACGATATGGCGTTGACGTTGGACACGATGGAATAGAGGTAATACTGAAGCGGATACAAATCCCGATCGTTGATGAACATCAGCGCGTTCCACCAGTTGTTCCAGTAGCTCAGGATATACATAAGGCCGACCGTCAGAAGCGCCGTTACCGACAGCGGCAGGGCGATGCGGAAGAACGTAGTCATATGACCCGCGCCGTCAATCTTAGCGGCGTCGTACAGGCTCGGAGAGATGGCGCTGAAGTAGGTGCGCATAAGGAACATGTTCCACACGCTGAACATCGCGGGCAAAAGCAGCGCGAGGATGTTGTCGGAAAGCCCGTACCAGTTGACGCATATGACGTACCACGGCACGAGACCCGCGGAGAATATGCTGGTGAAGTTGCATACGAAGGCGATAACGTTCCTGTAGCGCAGCTCTTTCAGGGAGATGGCGTAGCCTATCATGCACGTCACGAGCATGGAACCCAGCGTGCCGACGACCGTTACGAAAACCGTAACGCCGTAGGAGCGCAGGATGCGCGAGCCGCTGTGCGAAAAGATGTAGACGTACGTATCCAATGTAAAGCTCTTGGGAATCAGGCGGAATCCGTCCGACGCTATCAGCCGTTCCGACGTAAAGCTTACGGAAACTGTCAGCAGAAGCGGATAAAGGCAGATGAGCGCGAAGAGCCCGAGGAACGCGTAGGAGAAGATTGTCACCCACCTGTCCTTGCGGCTTTGTATTATACGACCCTCGGAGGCTGAGATTGATTTTGAGTTTTTAGCGGCTGTCAAAACAAGCCCTCCCCATCGTTGATCTTTTTGGCGGAAAAGTTAGCCAGCATAATCATAATCAACCCCATTATCGACTGGCAGATGCCTATAGCCGTGCTGTAGCCGAAGCCCATCGTTCTCATGGAGGAATAAACGTATGTGTCGATAACGTTCACGGCGTCGGAAACGGTGCTGTTCTGCCCGACGACGCCCCAAATCATGCCCGTGTCGCCAAAGAAGATGCGCCCTATGCTCATCAGAACAAGCACGACGACGGTGGGCTTGAGCATCGGGATAGTCAGGCGGGTTATCTGCTGGAAACGGCTCGCGCCGTCGATCGTCGCGGCTTCGTACAGCGAGCCGTCAAAGCCCGACATTGCCGCCATATAGATGATGGAGTTATATCCCGACCATTTCCATACGTTCAGAAAAATGATAATGGCTTTCCAAAACCTCGGCTCCGCGTACCATCTTATCGGATTGACGCCCAAGCCCATCAGCAGGCGGTTCATCACGCCGTTCGCGCCTGTCACGATGGTTTCGCCCGTCTGGCGGTCGATGCGGAAGTTTGAGGTTAAAAAGCCGTAGAGGATCGCGCCGACGACCACCCAGCTTAGAAAGTACGGGAAGAACATCGCGCCTTGCGAAAGTTTCTTGAACGGTCCCGACTTTATCTCGTTCATGAATATTGCCAAGGAGATAGGCAGCACCGTGCCTAAGATGATTCCCCAGAAATTCAGAATCAACGTGTTCGATATAACCTGCCACGCGTATGGATTGCCCGAGAAGAAGTATACAAAATTCTGGAATCCGACGAAGGGCGAGCCGAATATGCCGTCCACCACGTTGAACTTGGTGAACGCCATGTAAATGCCGCCCATCGGAAGATAGCTGAACATCAGCAGCAATACAAGCGCCGGCGCGCACATGAAGTAAAGCGTCTTGTTGTGCTTTATCTCCCAAAGGAATCCTTGTTTTTTAACAATTCCGGCATTCACGGTAACAGCTCCTTTTCGGGTATTACGAATGAGGAACGACCTGCGTTGCGGCAGGGGCGTACGACCGTCTGCGGTGCGGGTGGGACGTACGACCGTCAGGCGGGCGATAGGACCCACCCCGACAAATCTGCGGATTTGTCGGGGACCCCGGGAAATCGCCCCTACAGGGATTCCCTGTCGACAATCGCGCGGGTGTTGTATAGGGCGGGCGACCGAGGCGGTCGCCCCTACGTGGGTTTGTTTGCGGTCAATCGCGCAGGTATTGTATAACCTGTAGGGGCGCGCGCCTCGCGCGCCCGCGGTTCACAACACGCCGCCCGTTTGTTTATACCACACATTTGTAGGGGCGACCGTCCTCGGTCGCCCGCGGTTCACAACTCATCGCCCGATACAACCCATCCCCCGTTTAATCCCTAATCCCTTGCGCCTAACCCCTGCTTACCTATACGGCTCCGCCCCCACGTCAGGCACTTCCTCGCTCAGCAAAAACATGCCCGTCGTATGGAAACGCTCCCCGTTCGACCACGCTTTGAACAATCCCTTTTCCAGTGTGGATTTCGGGGTCAACTGCGTGTAATCCGCGTCCGAATCGTGAAGCACCTCGCGCTTCGCCATTCCGCCGCCTTCCATTGTCGGGAAGCAGTAGAATTGACGCTGTACGCGCGATATATTCCGCTCGGGTCCCAATATCCTGCATATCCCTTCGTCGTAAAGCCACGATTCGCTCCAGAAACCGACGTAGTTGAAGTCGGGATAATATTTGCCGTAGAAATCCAGCGCGAGCAGGCACGAATTCTTAACGCGTTCAGGCGTATATCCCTCTCCGCCGGGAATATGCAGCGCAAGAAGAAAATCCCCTTCGCGAAGCGCCTTCTTCCACTCGGTTTTGTTCAGCGCAACGGTCTCGTTTGAGACGTAACCGCTCGGCAATACCCGATTGGCTGTCACGGATTCTTCTGTTTCCTCGTAAACGGTAAGGAAAGCTTGCTCGTCGAAAACGCCGTTTACGCCGTTTAGCTGTCCGTCGCGGCGAACGAGGCCGCCCGCCTTCCACACAGCCTGCACGGCGTTCGTGCGGATATTCCTCCACGCCTCAAGCTCGCCGCCCCATTTGTACGGGATGAAATAGAAGCGGTCGAGGAGGAAAATGTCGCAGCAGTAGAAGTTCATGTCCCATGAGTAATCGTCAAAGGTTATATCGTCCTTCTCGACGAATTTCTTAAGCTGCTTGCGCGTCATCCTTTCGGGGATATCTCGGTCATACTGCTCGGGCACGCCGCGCAGCCTCAGCGCGCGCCTGCCTTCGATTACGCAAAGCTGAGAATACAGGAAAGCGTACGCGTCTCTTGCGAAACCCGTAAGACAATCGGGTTTCGGCTGAACAAACTCGTTTGCGTCGCAGCGAAGCAGCGCGCGAATCGCGTCCTTCGCCATGATATGGCTGAGCTCAACCAATTCGGGAACGGCGTTAATCCCCTCCAGAGCGCGGAACAAAATATCCCGCTTCGGCTCGGGAACATTATTCAGGTCGAGAACGCTCAGAAGAAACGCTTTCGGCAGAATCTCCTTTTCGCTCGCTTCCAAATCTTCGATATATAATTCCGTATCATTCGGCGCGATGCGCCCCGTTACCTTAAGAAGCTCCTCAAAACGCCGCCTTGTCATCGGGTAATCTCCTCCGAATGCCTTGCCTTGTACTCGCGCACATTCATCACATTGCCCGTAAGCCTTGATTCCTCCGCGCACAGCGCCATGAGGTGGCTTTCGGTCGATTGGCTTATGCTTGTCGCGGCTTCTTTTTCTCCCTTGCCTTCTGTTTTATCTTCTATAAGAGCGAGAAAGTCGTCGAGCATTCTGCTGTCGCCGCCGCCGTGTCCGCTCTGCACGGTTTCGGGGCGGATCACACAGCTTTGCGTTGAAGCCGCGCTGTTGGAAGCGAAGGAAGTAATCTCGATTATATTCTCAACCTCGGAAGCGCGAATTTCGCCGTCTTCGCCCATTATCTTTATCGTGCGCGCTATCTTGTTGGTGAACGCGCTCATGTTAAAAGTGGAAGTCACTCCGTTTTCAAACTCGAGGATTGTAACCTGATGGTCGCAAACGTCGTTGTCGCAGTGGTACACGCACCTGCCGTAAGCGCCGCTTCCGATGGCTTCCCTCAAGCCTTCCTCGGTTTGGTTCTCCGTGAGCACGGCGGCGGGCCAGCTTCCCATAACGGGCAGATAGCATTTATACGCGCTGAAACGGCAGGTATCCGCATGAGGACAATCGACGCAGCGCGTTGACGCGTCGGCGGGCGCGTTCTCCGCCTTGAAATAGGTCAGTTCGCCGAAGGAGGCCACCTTCTTGCACGGGCTTCCGACGAGCCACGACAGCAGATCCATATCGTGGCACGATTTCTGCATGATGATGGAGCTGGCAAGCTCTTTCCTGCGCCAGTTGCCGCGCACGAAGGAATGCGCCATATGGTAGTTTCCGATGTTCTCATTGTGCTGTATGCTTATGATGCGGCCTATTGCGCCGTTGTCGATATGTTTCTTTACTTCAAGGAAAAACGGCGAGTATCTTAAGACATGGCAAACCACAACGTGGCGGCCGCGCTCGTTCGCCAGGCTTTCGATTTTCAGCAGTTCGGAAGGCTCGGAGGAAATCGGCTTTTCCAGCAGCAAATGATAGCCGCGCTCAAGCGCCAGAATCGCTTGCCACGCGTGGTCCCGATCCATCGTGGCGATGATTGCGGCGTCCGCCATGCAATCGCGCTCAAGCAGCTTCGCCGCGTCCGTGAATACGAAATCGTCCGCGATATTGAACTCGCTTTGCGCAAGCTGAAGCTTTTTCGCGTCGATGTCCGCGGCCGCAACGATTTGATGCCCGGCTTTATTTGCGTAGCGGGCATAAATCATTCCTCGCTGACCCGCTCCGATCAGGACAAATTTCATGCGGTCACCTCGTTCGCGTCTCATATTTGTTTAGTAAACTATATCATGTCGGCACAAGCTTGTCAACAAATATTTGAGCGGATTTGTACGAATTCAATAAACGAAAATACCCATAATATACATGCTGCGCATATTACGGGCGCGAAACCGCTTCAAGAGACCTGTCGTGAATTGTGCGTGGTATGTTTGCTGTTTCTGAAACAATGGCGTCAGCAAGGGAGTTTGATAAACTAAGGGCGACTGTTCTTAGTCACCCTTACAAGATGATATGCTCAGACCTAGGCGGTATCGCCGTGAGCCTGTATCTGCGAATTCAGCAGATTGATATTGCCGCAGCCCATCGTCAGCACCATGTCGCCGCGCTTCCAGTTTGCGCGAAGGAACGCCTCTGTGTCGTCGAAGGTGGGTGTGTGGAACGCTTTCACGCCTTCCGCGCGCATACGCTCGACGAGCATTCGCGAGTTGATGTCGCCGGGGTCAGTCTCGCGCGCGGCGAATATATCCGTCACCAAAACAACGTCCGCGTCGTCGCAGCAATGAATGTAACCGTCGAACAGCGACTTCACGCGCGAAAACGTATGCGGCTGAATCACCGCGAACAGCGTCTTGTGCGGCTGGAGCGCCGCGACGCCTGTCGCGCTCTTCATCTCGGCGGGATTGTGACCGTAATCCGTGACAAGCGTCACGCCGTCCACCGTTCCCGTTATCTCAAACCTGCGGTGTACGGGCTGAAACGCGCCGAGCGCGTCCGCGGCTTGTTTGGGATTCGCGCCTATGCAGACCGCCGCCGCTATCGCCGCCAGCGCGTTATAGACGGAGAATTTCCCATATACCTGAAGCGAGAGATCCGCTATATGCTCGCCGTCGCGGATAACCTTAAACTGCGGCCGCCCGCGCTCATCCATGACAAGGTCTTCGGGATGCCAGTCGTTTGACGAATCAAGTCCGAACGAAGCGGTGTTACAGTGATTCTTCATTTTCTCAAGGACGGCTCTTGCGCGCGGGTCGTCGCCGTTTGCTATGACCGTGCCGTCAGATGGAACGAGCGAAGCGAACCTCTCGAACGTTTCTTGGATATGGTCTATGTCTCGGTAGAAGTCCAGATGGTCTTCCTCTATATTGAGGATAACCGCGACGGTCGGACGCAGCTCCAAGAAGCTTGCCTGAAACTCGCACGACTCCGCGACGAAAACGCAGTTGCTTCCGATTCGCGTGCTGCCGCCTATCGCGTCGAACCTGCCGCCAAGATGCACGGTCGGGTCAAGCCCCGCGCCGATGAGCGCTTGGGCTAACATTGCGGAAGTGGTCGTCTTGCCGTGCGTACCCGATATGCCGACCGATCTCTCGTGCCCTTCCATCAACTGACCCAAGAATCTCGCGCGGGTGAGCGTCGGAATATTGTGCGCCAGTGCGTAGGCAAGTTCGGGATTCGTCTCCCCTATCGCCGCGGAATACACGACAAGGTCCGCGCCGACCGCGTTAGCCGCGTCGTGTCCGACGTGGACATCCGCGCCTTCCTTCTTCAATATCTCAAGCATGTAGCCGTCGTCGCGGTCCGAACCCGAAACGATATATCCGCGCTTGAGAAGAAGCTCCGCCAAACCGGACATGGAGCTTCCGCCGATTCCTATCATGTGGACTCGCTTGCCCTGAAAATCTTTTATATGTACATTTGCGTTCGTCATATGTTTCTTCCTTTGATAATTGGTCTGTTGTGTAGTATACTCCAACATACGGCATAATATCAATGAATTAGGGAATACGATTTGGGGATTGGGTAAGTGTAAAGTATGGCGTTGATGGGGTTTCGTCACAAAGGCGCGCCGCCCGACATAATGATTGCGGGGCTGGGCAATCCCGGAATACAATACGAGAATACGCGGCACAACATGGGGTTCCGCGCGGTTGATATTGCCGCGAAGCGCATGAACATTCAGATTGTGAAGCCGCGCTGTCACGCGGAAACGGGAATCGGTGTGTTTGAGGGAAAGCGTGTTCTGCTGGCGAAGCCTTCCACATATATGAATAACAGCGGACAAGCGGTGCGCGAGCTTATCGCGGCGTTCCGTCCCGCGTCGTTTATCGTGATATACGACGATATAGACCTTCCGCCGGGCAAGCTGCGCCTTCGCCTGTCTGGTTCCGCAGGAACGCATAATGGTATGCGCTCGATTATTGCGGAGCTTGGGCGCGAGGATTTCCCGCGCATCCGTATTGGCATCGGCAAGCAGCCGCCGGAGTGGGACCTCAAGGATTGGGTTCTCGCGAAGGCGGACGACGCGGAGCTTGCCGCGGGGATCGCGAAGGCCGCGGACGCGGCAGTCGAGGCCGTCGTTCATGGATTTGAAGCCGCGATGAGGATGAGGGGTGGTAACATCTGAACCGATTATTAGTTCCGATTATAAACGATAAAGATTTCCGCGAGCTGACAGAAACCGCTTCGCGGCGTTTGTGCTGCGCTCTTCACGCCATGGCGGAAACGGCGAAGCCGTTTATCATCGCCGCGCTTCGGCAGACGCTTGGCCGTCCGCTCGTCGTGCTGACGCATACAGAACAGCAGGCTATGCGCTTGGCGAGCGACATCACCCTGCTTGCAGGCGACAGCGTATACATGCTGCCGCCGCGCGAGGTTATATTCTACCACACCTCCGCCGCGAGCCGCGAAACACAGTTCCGCAGAGCGGATACGCTCGCCGCCGTCGCAAGCGGCAAGGCTTCGATTGTTGTCGCCTCGGTGGATTCCGCGATGCTGCGCCTTCCGCCGCGCGCAGAATTTCTTCGGTTTATAACGCGCGTTCGCGTCGGCGAAGAAGTGTCGCCCCTGCGGCTCATTCGTATGCTTACCACTATGGGGTATGAGCGCGCGGAGCGCGTCGAAGCGAAGGGTCAGTGCGCAATGCGCGGCGGTATCGTGGACGTGTTCCCGCCAAGCGGCAACGACGCGCTTCGTATAGAATTCTTCGGCGACGAGGTGGATTCCATCCGCCGCATGAACGCCTTAACCCAACGCTCAAGCGAGAACCTTCGCGAATGCGAGATCACACCCGCGGGCGAGGTTATTCTGGACGACGAGGGTTTGAAGCGGACGGCGGACAGAATCCGAAAATCTGTAGGGGCGACCCTCCGCGTCGCCCGTAATCCACAGCCTTCGCCCGAATCTAGGAACGTCGATGATTCGTTTGCCCTTCCCGCCTTCGATGAAATCGCCCTCACGCCCACCCAATCCGCGCGTCAGGGTTCCGCTATGTCGCGGCTCGCGCAATACACCGAACGCGTTGCGGAGCAGCTTCGCAACGGTATATATCCTTCGGGCGTTGAACAGTTCATGCCATACGCGTTTTACGAATACGCAACGCTGATGGATTGGGCGAGCGGCGCGACATTCATTCTGGATGAACCCGATAAGATACGCGAACGCGCGAACGCGCGCAGAAATGCGTTTGAGGAGCACTTCAAGGAATCGCTGGAGCGCGGCGAAGCGCTGCCCGAGCAGTTGAATCTAATGACGGACGCGGAAGGTCTGCTTCACAGCGAGCCTATCCAACACAGCGTTCTGTTTTCCGCGTTCCTGCGAACGACCGCGGGGCTTGTTCCCAAAGCGATAATCAAGATGGAGAGCGTCGCCGCGTCCTCCTATGCCGGCGTGACGCGCGACTTAGTTGAGGACGTCAAGCGTTGGACGGCCGCGGACTACCGCGTCGTCCTTCTTTCAGGCGGCGCGGCGCGCGGCAAGCGCCTTGCGGATACTCTCGCGGAACACAAGGTGTACGCGGCGTACCAAGACGAATTGGGAACCGGGAGTGAGGAATCAGAAGCTTGCGAACGAGGGAACGGAGTCGTCATTTCTCCGTTTGCGCTGTCCCACGGGTTCGTCTCCGATTCCATGCGATACGCCATCCTCACGGACGGCGACATGTTCGGCAGTCAATTGCGCAAAGCGCGGCAGAACAAGACGAAGGGCAGCAAGATTGCCTCGTTCACGGAGCTTAAGGTTGGCGACTATGTCGTGCACGAGTCTCACGGTATCGGAGTCTACAAAGGCATCGTGCGCCTTCAAAGCGAGGGACACTGGCGCGAATACTTGTTCATCCAATATCAGGACACCGACAAGCTCTACGTTCCGACCGACCAGATGGACAGGGTTCAGAAGTATATCGGCGGCGAAGCGGCGAAGCCTCGGCTGTCGCGCCTAGGCGGAGGCGAGTGGAACAAGCAGAAGGCGAAGGTAAAGCAATCGATTCGCCAGATGGCGTTCGATTTGGTGAAGCTTTACGCGCAGCGCAGTTCCATGAAGGGGTTCGCGTTCAGCGCGGATACGCCGTGGCAGAACCAGTTCGAGGAGTTCTTTCCATATGAAGAGACGCCCGACCAGCTTCAGGCGGTAGACGAAATAAAGCGCGACATGGAGCGCATACAGCCGATGGATAGGCTGCTGTGCGGCGACGTGGGCTACGGCAAAACGGAGGTCGCGCTTCGAGCTGCGTTCAAAGCGGTGATGGACAGTCGGCAGGTCGCCATACTCGCGCCGACGACGGTCCTTTGCGAACAGCATTTCCATACCATTCAGGAGCGCTTCCAAGGCTTCCCCGTGAGGGCGGCGTCGCTGTCCAGATTCCGCACGGGTTCGGAGCAGAAGGAGATTCTGAAGAAGCTTGAGAACGGCGACATCGATATAGTCGTCGGCACCCATCGTCTGCTGGCGAAGGATGTGAGGTTCCGTCAGCTTGGTCTTCTTGTGGTGGATGAAGAGCAGCGGTTCGGCGTTCAGCATAAGGAAAGCATAAAGAACTTCAAGCGCGAGGTGGACGTTCTCACGCTCTCCGCCACGCCGATTCCGCGCACACTTCATATGTCGATGGTAGGTATCCGCGATATGAGTCTGCTTGAGACTCCGCCCGAGGAACGTTATCCCGTGCAGACATATGTGCTGGAGTATTCCGACGGGCTTGTCCGCGACGCGATCCTGCGCGAGCTTGGACGCGGCGGACAGGTTTACTTCGTCTATAACCACGTTGAAACCATTGAACTGATGTACGCGAGAATCCACGATTTGGTGCCTGAGGCCAGAATCGCGATCGGGCACGGTCAAATGCAGGAACACGCGCTGGAAGACGTGATGGTGGACTTCTACGACGGACGCTACGACGTTCTGCTGTGTACGACGATAATCGAATCGGGGCTTGACGTTCCGCGCGCGAACACGCTGGTCGTGTGGGAAGCGGACCACTTCGGCTTGGCGCAGCTCTACCAGCTTCGCGGAAGGGTCGGGCGAAGCAACCGCATCGCGTACGCGTATCTCACGCTCAAGCCCGACCGCAGCGTATCGGAGACGGCGGACAAGCGCCTTCAGGCGATTCGCGAGTTTACGGAGTTCGGCAGCGGCTTCCGCATAGCCATGCGCGACCTTGAGATTCGCGGCGCGGGCAACCTGCTGGGAGCGGAACAATCAGGCTTCCTTACGGTGGTGGGCTATGATATGTATTGCCGCCTGCTGGAGCAGACCGTGCGCGAGATACGCGGCGACGACCCTGAGGAAGAAGCAATCGAGACGCGCGTGGAGTTCTCAGTCGACGCGTTCATTCCGAAAGAATATATAACGTCCGAGAAGCTGCGCATTGAGGTGTATCAGCGCATTGCGGAGGCGGATAATCGCGCCGTGCGCGCGGACCTGGAAGACGAGCTGATCGACCGTTTCGGAGATATACCGGAAGAAGCGCTGCGGCTGCTGGATATCGCGCTGCTTAAGAATATGCTGAACAAACAGGGCGTCGACCTGATAAGCCATCGCGGCAATCAAGTGAAGATGCGTTTCGCGGCGAAGGCGAAGCCCGACCTCGTGCGGCTCATCAAGGGGATGGAGCCGTTCGGCAAGCGTATTGCGCTGGTGCGCGACGTTCTTCCGCAGATGGTGCTCAAGAACGTGCCGACGACGGGAAGCGCCGCGCTGACTGAGACACTTGACGCGATAGAGAAGATACTGGAATAATAAGCGCTGCTTGATATAATGGGATACCGAGGAGAAGGCTTTACGCCTTCTCTCAGACTGTCGACAAAGCCCATCGGTGTTGTAAAGGGCGGGCGAGCCGGGGGCTCGCCCCTACATGGTGTAGGCTGTCGGTATATAGGAAAGCAATATGCTGTAGGGGCGAG
>JAITHB010000026.1 GCA_031280145.1 Oscillospiraceae bacterium
CCACCCCGCCAAATCTGCGGATTTGTCGGGGACCCCGGAGGCGGTCGCCCCTACAGGGTGTATGCTATCGGTATACAGGAACTCAATATGCTGTAGGGGCGAGCCCCCGGCTCGCCCGCGGGATACAAAACATCGCCCGCCCGCATACAAAACAATCGTTTGTCGACAGTCTGTGGCGATCTCCGATCGCCCGCACTACTCAATAAAAATACCCGGCAAGAAAACGAGAATTATTCGAGAAATCATTTGCTTAATATTATGCGCTTTGTTTATTCTTCCGGCGTCCGCGTCGCCGCTGAACCCGACGCTGAACGTGGCGATGGTGTGTCCCCAAGACATGCGGCTTATGCCGCTGGAGCTTGACGCGCGCGCGCCTACGTCGATTCTGAAGCTCGTGTATGAATCGCTGGTCACGATGGACGACCAGCGCAACATCGTGCCGAACCTCGCGGAATCATATACATATGTCGGCGGCAACATGTGGGAGTTCACGCTGCGCCAGGGCATTACGTTCCACGACGGCTCGCCGCTCACCGCGCAGGACGCGGTCGATACGCTGAACGCCATATCCGCGCTCGCGAAGCAAGGGCTTGGGCAATACAGGCAGACCACGGAGGTTCTGGCGGATTGGGAAGCCAAGAGCGAGTTCGTTCTGCGCGTGCGCGCGAAGAACAGCTCGTACGCCACGCTTTACGCCATGACGTTCCCTGTTGTGCGCGGAAGCACGGCTTCGTATGAGTGTCCGCCCGGCACGGGACCGTACAACATAGCGTTCTATCAGGCGGGCGGGCATCTTCTTCTGACGCGCAACGACCGCTGGTGGCAGCGCGTTCCGATTTACACGTCGATAACCGCGAAGTGGTATAAGACCGACGCGGACGCGCTGAACGCGTTCCAGTCGGGCGACGTGGACTTGCTTCAGACGCGCAGCCAGAGCGCGACGCGCTATCGCGGAATCGCGGGCAGCTCCATCCAATCCATTCTGTATTCGACGAACCAGCTCGAACTGCTTCTGTTCAACAACATAGGCGCGAAGTGGGGCAACCTTGAACACAAGAAAGCCGTCGCGCACGCGATAGACAGGACGCGCCTCGCTTCCGCCGTCTACCAGAACATGGTCGTGACGACCGACAACATCGCGCCGCCCGGCAGCGCGTGGTATAACGACACGTCCACCGCGTACCAATACAATCCCGATTCTTCCAACAGAATGCTGGACGCGCTGGGCTACACGCAGCGCAGCGCGAACGGCTTCCGCATAGACCCCGCGACGGGCGAAGCGCTGACCGTGCGGCTGTTCTACTATGACGAGGCGGGCACGACGTTCCGCCACGACGCGGCGTTCCTCATCGACGATATGCTGGCGGTCGTCGGAATCGATTGCAAAATTACATATTTCCAGCAGGAGAACGCGGTCAAGAAGCTTGACATAGCGGACTTCGACCTGTTCCTCATCGGGCTCAATATGTCGGACGTGCCCGACCCCACGTTCTTCATTTCGCGCAGTTCGTCCACGAATTATTCGCGCTACCGCAGCGAGGACATACAAAAGCTTCTGCAATCGACGGCGACGGAGTATGACGCGCAGAAGTTCTATGAGACGCTGGGGTTAATCCAGGCGCGCATGTCCTACGACTTGCCGATGCTTCCTTTGTATTACCGCGGCGGAATGCTGGTTATGCGCGGCGTATACCTGACCGCGGTGAACGTGCGCGAGAACGACGCGCTGCGCACGTTCGCGCAGGCGAATAAATAGCCGTTCCGATTGGCAACAATAACGCGAGACGGAAACTCGCGCTTGACTGATTCCGGCATTTGTGGTATGAATGGGGCATAGAATTGTCTCAAAGGCAGCGGGCGCTAAAGCCGCGCCGAGAGCGCATATTGTGCTTTATAAGCAAACATTCCCCTGAAGATGTCTTCCCGATAGCTTAGGGGATATTTTTATCGAAAGGTAAAGGAAATGATGATTAGATATATCGGCATTGAGGATTTGGCGTTGAACGCGGTGATTGAGCTGCTGGAAAAAGGAAAGCGCAAACTATATTTCGATAGGCTGCTTGGCTATGGTAATGCAATCAGGAAAATTATGGTGGAAAAGGATATAGAGATTATTCTTGTGTTAACGAGAGAGAATAAGAGAGAATTTATACATGACTATTCCGATATTTTAGAACATAAGATAGATGTTGATGGAAGAGAATACCTTGAATTGAAAAAATCGGTGAAGAACGCTTCTTCATTGAAAAAAAAGACACGCCCATTTATGTCTTCCGCATGGATCAAGGCGTTTACTTGTCAGGAGGCTGTTGATATACTGTTAGAGGAGGCTGCATAGTGTCTGTAAAGCAGATAAAAGATCCTGTGTATGGGTACATAAAGATAGACTCAGAACTATCAAAAAACGTGCTCGACACTTGCACTTTCCAACGATTGAGGAATATTAGACAAACCAGTTATTCCGCGTTTTATCCTGCCGCGACACATAACCGTTTTGTACATTCGCTTGGCGTTTATCATCTTGGTACGATTGCTATTGAAGCGCTCATAAAATCGATTCGAGATGCAAAACTCCTTGAAAGTGCGGAAGTAGGCGTAATTGAAACAGTCTTTAAATATGCTTGTTTATTGCATGATGTCGGACATGCTCCGTTTTCACACACAACGGAACACCTGTACCCATCTAACATCGGAAGCAAACTGTATACATTATTGGAAGGCAAATATCTAGGCGATACTGAAAATGCTTTTGAAACAGGAATCTCAGAAGCAGCTCCGCATGAAATAATGAGTGCATATATAGCATTGATTAAGTTCAGTGAGTATTTTGATAACAAGTTCAAAGCGTCCGGAAGGATAGAAGCTGCTTTAGCAAAAGCTTTATTTGTGCGATGCATAACAGGTTATTCGTTTAATGATACTATGAGTTCAGCTCAAGATAATAACAAGATGCTATTCCAGATCTTCAATAGTGTAATTGAATTGCTGCATTCCGATTCAATAAATGTCGATAGTTTAGATTACCTCATTAGGGATGCGCAAACAATTGGTTTTCAAAACGTTGCAATAGATTACAGACGACTTCTGGATGGCGTATGTATAGTAAACGATGATGGGAAATATGCGCTGGGTTTCAATAAGAGTTCCGTATCGGTTATTCAAAGTTACTTCACCGCACATGATAACGAAAAAAGATGGTTGCAGAATAATGCCGTTCCCATATATGAAGGTTTTATATTGCTGCGTTCTATACAATTAGTGCATGAGAGTTTTAAAGTTACGGCAGGCAGCGATGAAAAGAATGTTTTTAATGCGGATTCATTGTTGGAAGAAGGAGTAACAATCGGTTATAATCCCGAAGGACCCATTCCTGTGTCTTTACAAATCCCGATAAGTTTACTCGCAGATGAGGATGTTTTATTTCTTATGAAATTATACTCAAAGTATAATAAAAACTCTGTCATCGCTGAGTTCTTTTCAAGGGATCGCAGACGTAAACCATTGTGGAAAAACGAAGCTGAATACCGAGAATTCTTCCATGATGTATGGAAAAAAATGGATAGGTTTTGTACTATACTACAGAATACGCATAGGACTATTACCTTCTCGGAATCGGATTGTGCTAAACAGGCTGACGAATTTTTCACTGTTAATAGTGATTGTAAAAAAATCATCGAAAAACAGTATCAAGATAAATCATCACCGGATAAGCCAACGACTTCGAAGGTACTTAAATTTATAAAAGAACTGGAATCTATAGCGCAAAGATGCAATGTTGGGTTTGATTTTGTAATTGTGAAGTCTAAACTATTCAAGAGTAAATATGAGAGCGACTATGTTTCTAACATACGTATTTGCTTTCCGAAAGAAAACGAGCTTTGCTCAGTCAAGCTATTGAATGATGTGTGTCCGCCACCTATTTGTCAGTCAGAGAGTGGAAGTGGCAAGGATATGTACTATATTTATTATCGCCCGGGAGAAAGCGACTTTTCTCACAAAACAAAGTTAAGTATTGTTAGTCAGCTGCACGAATATATCCGTAACTTGTGAATTTCTACATCCATAATTCGCTGTTGCATTCACAGACAGCTTTGTGATATAATTAAAAACCGTCAAGGGCGGTCCTCTGGAACGGTTGGCATGTGTTCGTTTTATCCGCGGTTAGTGAAGTTTCAGCGGAAGAACGATGTAGCGCGCCGCACCCGTCTGTCCATGAACGCCGGCAACAACGGAGAATTCCGTTGAATTCCGAATGAGCCTTCTGTTAAACGAAGGCTCTGAATAAAAAGGAGCGGCGCAATCATGAATGACATCATCCGCTCGCTTGAGAGCGAGCAGCTTCGCAAGGATATCCCGCAGTTCAGCGTGGGCGACACCGTGCGCGTATTCGTTAAGGTCGTCGAAGGAAAGACGGAACGCCTTCAGGCGTTCGAGGGCGTAGTCATCGCCCGCCGCAACGGCGGCATCCGCGAAACGTTCACCGTCCGCCGCGTATCATACGGCATCGGCATAGAACGCACGTTCCCGCTGCATTCCCCGCGCGTCGACAGGATACAGACCATCCGCCGCGGTAAAGTGCGCCGCGCGAAGCTCTATTATCTGCGCAAACTGTCGGGCAAGGCGGCTCGCATCAAGGAACGCATTAAATAATATTGCCAAACAACACGCCGCAATACAACCGTGCCATTGTAGGGGCGCTCTCCGATCGCCCGCCTGTACCGCGTATAATTGTTACAGCGTCTATGGGTCGTACGACAATCAGGCGGGCGATTGGAAATCGCCCCTACAGGTATTACCTATCGACAATCGCGCGTTTGTTTGCAACTATACACCCGTAGGGGCGATTTCCAATCGCCCGCCTGTATGTCGTACGTCCCGGCAACGACGTAACAATTATACGCGTAACAGGCGGACGACAGGAAATCGCCCTTTCGGAATAAAAAAGGAGATGCATGTATAATGGGGCTTACGAAGAGGTAACGCTCGCCAATCAATTTCAGGACAAACCGCTGTTCGAGAAGACGATAGGGCAGGTTCTGCGCGAGAAGACCGCGCTTCATCCGGGCAGCGAATGCGTCGTTTCGCCCGAATATGATATAAGATGGACATGGCGCGAGTTCGACAGGCTGACCGACGAAGTCGGGCGCGGACTTATGGCGCTCGGCGTTGAGAAGGGCAAGCACGTTTCGATATGGGCGACGAACGTTCCCGAATGGATGCTGGTATACTTCGCGGCTGCGAAAATCGGCAGCCCGCTCGTCACCGTCAACACAAATTATAAGCAGTTCGAGCTTGAGTATCTTCTGCGCCAGTCTGACACGCACACGCTCATCATGATAGACGGCGTGAAGGACAACAGCTACACGTCAAGCCTTCAGGCTATCTGTCCCGAGCTTGCGGATTCCGCGCGGGGCGAAGCTGATTTCAAGAAACTGCCGTGCCTCAAGAACGTTATCTTCATCGGCAAGAAGGAGAACACGCCCGAGGGATTCCTTCACTTCGACAGTCTGTTCGATATCGCGGAGCGGACGACGAGGGAAGAATTCGACGCGCGCGCAGGTTCCGTCTCGCCGCATGACGTCGTGAGCCTTATATATACGTCGGGAACGACGGGCTTTCCCAAAGGCGTGATGCTGACGCACTACAACCTCACGAACAACGGGCAGGGCATGGGCGACAGAATGCGCTTCACGAATAGCGACCGCCTGCTCATCGTGGTTCCGCTGTTCCACTGCTTCGGCTGCGTGCTGGGCGTTATGTCGTGTCTCACGCACGGCACGACGATGGTTCTTATGGAACGCTTCCACCCTGTGCGCGAGATGGAAATGCTGGAGCGCGAGAAGTGCACGGCGGTGCATGGCGTGCCGACGATGTTCATCGCCATGCTGGAACACCCCGAGTTTGCCAGGTTCGACTTCAGCAGCCTGCGCACGGGCATAATGGCGGGTTCGCCGTGTCCCGTGAAGTCGATGAAGGAAGCCAACGAGCTTATGCACCTGTCGGAGATAACCATCGTGTTCGGTCAGACGGAAACCTCGCCCGGCATGACGCAGACGCGCGCCGACGATTCGGAGGAGCTGCGCACGACGACGGTCGGATTCCCGCTGCCGCATTGCGAGGTGCGCATCGTCGATCCCGAAACGAACGAGGAGCTGCCGGACGACACGCAGGGTGAAATCGTCGGGCGCGGCTATAACCTCATGAAGGGCTACTATAAGATGCCCGAGGCGACGGCCGCGGTCGTCGACAGCCAAGGCTGGCTTCACACGGGCGACATCGGGCTTCGTATGCCGAACGGTTATTTCAAGATAACGGGACGGCTGAAGGATATGATTATCCGCGGCGGCGAGAACATCTATCCGCGCGAAATCGAGGAGTTCATGTATACGCACCCCGCGGTGCGCGACGTGCAGGTCGTCGGCGTTCCCGACGAAAAGTACGGCGAGGAGGTTCTGGCGTGGGTCGCTTTGCGCGGCGGAACAAACGCGACGCAGGGCGAGTTGATTGAGTTTGTGAAGAACGGCATGTCGCGGTATAAGTCGCCGCGCTACGTTCTGTTCATCGACGAGATGCCGATGAACGCGGCGGGCAAGGTTCTGAAGTACAAGCTGCGCGAGATGGGCATTCAACAGCTTCATTTGGAGAAGGCGGCTTCGGTGGAGACGGCGTAGGTGCGTTCGGGCGATGGGTTGATACCCGCGGGCGACCGAGGACGGTCGCCCCTACCGTCACCAAGTTAAGGGGAATGCAAGAAAAGGAGCGGTCAAAGGCAGGGCTTAGAGGATTGAGAGAAGAGAGGATTAAGTCTCTTCTTTTTTTCTTGGCGGGTTAGGTTTGTCGGGTCTGCAAGGGACAAGGTTATGTGCCGCGTGTTTGATGAAGATGGGAAGAAGCTCCACAAATCGCTTAATTTGACCGCAAAGAAATATCCTTAACATCCGGATAAATCCACTTATGATGAAGCGCTTATTGATTGTATATACATACTTCCTTAGAGTTTTTTTCCGTTCTTTCTTCCCATCTTTCCCCTCTCTTTCCTGCTGAAGTGCGTGTGCGGAAGGAACGCTTGCGCGTTCCCCGATGACCCGCCCGTATCGCGCACGTCCCGCCGCACCGCAGAAACATACCAGGGTGAGGGCGAATCCCGGGATTCGCCATGTCGAACCCTCCGCCTTTTCAATATCACCGTATCATAACCGCGATGGATAATCAACCCGTTCCCGCCCCCAAGAAAACCGCATACCTTCCGCCGTAATATCCGCCGCCTTGTACACGCCTTCCGTTTCGTGCTAAAATGGGACAATAATAAATATGGTATAGGTGGGCAACATGGCGAAATATTCAATAGGCATAGACTTCGGCACTCTGTCGGGGCGCGCGTTGGTTGTGAACGCGGAAACAGGCGAAGAACTGCAAAGCTTCGCCGTGGATTATCCCCACGCCGTCATGGACGAGGCGCTGCCGAGCGGCAGGAAGCTTGCCCCGGACTGGGCATTGCAGCACCCGCGGGATTATCTGACAGTGCTTGGCGAAGCCGTACCGACGGCGTGTCAGCTTTCCGGAATAAACAAAGACGATGTGATTGGCGTCGGCATAGACTTCACGGCGTGTACGCTTCTTCCCGTGAAGGCGGACGGAACGCCGCTGTGCTTCCTGCCGGAGTTTGCAAACGAGCCGCACGCGTATATCAAGCTGTGGAAGCACCACGCGGCGCAGGGTCAGGCGAACCGCCTGAACGCGCTTGCGCGTGAGACGGGCGAAGCGTGGCTTGACAGGTATGGCGGGAAGATTTCCTCGGAATGGGCTATCCCTAAGATTCTGCAAACGCTGGAGGAAGCGCCTAAGGTGTACGCCGCAGCGGATTACTTCATCGAAGCCGCCGACTGGGTTATCTGGCAGATGACGGGCAAACAGACGCGCAACGCCTGCACGGCGGGCTACAAGGCGATATATCACAAGAAGGAAGGCTATCCCTCCCGCGAGTTTTTCCGTAGGCTGAACCCCGCGCTTGAGAATGTTGTGGAAGACAAGCTTAACTGCGGCATATCCCCGCTCGGACACAAGGCGGGCGGGCTTACGCAAAAAGCCGCCGCGCTTCTGAAACTTAACGCGGGAACGGCTGTCGCCGTGGCGAACGTGGACGCGCACGTCACGTATCCCGCCGTGAAGGCGGAGCTTGGCGACATGCTCGCCATCATGGGAACCTCGACGTGCCACATACTGGCGGGCGACGCGGAATACACCGTGCCCGGCATGTGCGGCGTGGTCGAGGACGGCGTGTATCCCGGCTTCTTCGGCTATGAAGCGGGGCAGAGCTGCGTCGGCGACCACTTCGCGTGGTTCGTGAAAAACCTTCTTCCGCACGAATATAAGGAAGAAGCGGACGCGCGCGGCATATCCCCGCACGTTCTTCTCACGGAAAAGGCGGCGAAGCTCGCGCCCGGCGAAAGCGGTCTCGTCGCGCTGGACTGGTGGAACGGCAACCGCTCGGTTTTGGTTGACGTTGACTTGACGGGAATGCTGATAGGCATGACGCTTCAAACGAAGGCGGAGGAAATCTACCGCGCGTTGCTTGAAGCGACGGCGTACGGTACGCGCAAGATAGTGGAGACGTTCCGCGCGGCGGGCGTTCCCGTGAAGAGCTTCATCGCGTCGGGCGGCATAGCGCAGAAGAATCCGTTCATGATGCAGATGTACGCAGACGTGCTGCGCCTTCCAATACGCATTGCGGGTTCCGCGCAAGCGCCCGCGCTGGGCAGCGCAATCTTCGGCGCGGTCGCGGCGGGAAGCGAGGCCGGCGGCTATGACGACGTGTTTTCCGCCGCCCAAAGGATGGGCAAGCTGCTGGACGTCGTGTATACGCCCAGCGAATCCGCGTCCGCCGTCTACGACAAGCTTTACGCGGAGTATGAGATTCTGCATGATTACTTTGGGCGCGGCGCGAACGACGCGATGAAGCGGCTGAAGGGGATAAAACGCGACGCAACCGACCCTTTTTATAGCAAAGAGAATATGCAATACCTCAAAAGCGCTAAAGAAGATATGGAAGCTGGGCGCAATGTACATTTTCATGAACTGATCGATGTTGATTAGAGTGAGAGTAATATGCTGACGCATGAAGAGATTTGCAGCGCCGTTGAAGAAGCTGCAAAGAAATATCCGATAAAGAATATGTGGTACTTCGGCTCTTACGCAAGCGGAACGCAGCGCGAGGACAGCGATGTGGATTTTCTTGTGGAGTTTCAGGATAGCGTTATTGTCGGTTTGAATGAGCTTGGATCTCTATATGAGGATTTAGAAGAATTTCTAAAGACGTCCGTTGATATAATAACTCTTCCCTTGCCTAAGAAGCGCTACTTTGTAGTTCAACGAAAGGTAAAATGTTATGGTGAATAGGGTTCGCTTTTCAATCTTGCATATGCGTGATGAAGCCGCGTTAATAACAGAGTTCTTGGCAGATAAAAGCCGTGAAGAATTTAAGAAAGACATAGCTAAAGAAAAAGCAGTGGCTATGTGCTTTACCGTACTCGGTGAACTGGAACACACTATTGATGACGACTTCAAGAAGAAGTATCCTGATGTGCCATGGGCAATGATGAGAAGGGTTCGCAACCTGATTGCTCATTCCTATTTTTCGATCGACTTTGACAGGCTGTGGGAGATTGCAAGATACGATGTTCCAATACTGATCAGTTTATTGAATGACATAATTGAGAAAGAAAACTATGGCACTATTGAGGAGGCTATAAGCGAATATGAAGACGAATAACTTCTGGTTCCTGGCGGGCAGCCAGCACCTCTACGGCGACGAGACGCTGCGTCAAGTGAGCGTACACGCGGAAGAAATCGCGCGCGTGTGGAACGCGTCCTCCGCGCTTCCGTTCGGCGTGGTATTCAAGGGCGTAATGAAGACGCCCGACGAGATAACGAGCGTGATGAAGGCGGCGAACGCGGACGATGGCTGCGCGGGCGTCATCACGTGGATGCACACGTTCAGCCCGTCTAAGATGTGGATAGGCGGCTTCTCCATCCTTACCAAGCCGTACTGCCATCTGCACACGCAGTTCAACCGCAATATTCCCGATAACGAGATAGACATGGACTTCATGAACCTGAACCAAAGCGCGCACGGCGACCGCGAGCACGGGTTCATCGCGGCGCGGATGAAGCTTGCGCGCAAGGTGGTGGTAGGCTTCTGGCAAGACGCGGAAGTGACCGCGCAAATAGGCTCGTGGATGCGCAGCGCGATAGGCGCGGCGTTCAGCCGGAACCTGCGCGTTATGCGGTTCGGCGACAACATGCGCCAAGTCGCGGTGACGGAAGGCGACAAGGTTGAGGCGCAGATGAAGCTGGGCTGGCAGGTGAACACGCACCCCGTCGGCGACCTTGTTCTTGAAATGGAAAAGGTTACGGACGCGGCAATAGAGGAGAAGCTTTCGGAATACAAGAAGCGCTACAAGTTCGACACGGACGACATGGCGGCGGTGCGCTATCAAGCGAAGGAAGAGATTGCGATAGCGCGAATGCTGGAAAGCTTCGGCTGCCGCGCGTTCAGCAACACGTTTGAGGATTTGCACGGCATGGAACAGCTGCCGGGTCTCGCCACGCAGAACCTTATGGCGAGCGGTGTCGGATACGGCGGCGAGGGCGACTGGAAGACCGCCGCGATGGTTTCAATCGTGAAGGCGATGACCGAAGGGATGCCCGGCGGAACATCGTTCATGGAAGACTACACATACGACCTGGAGAAGGGCAAGGAATTGTCTCTCGGCGCGCACATGCTGGAGGTCTGCCCCACAATAGCGGAAGGCACGCCGCTGGTTCAGGTTCACGCGCTGGGAATAGGCGGCCGCAATCCGCCCGCGCGGCTGGTGTTCGAGGGACACGCGGGACGCGCTACGGCGGCGTCGCTTATCGACCTTGGCGGACGCTTCCGCCTGATAGTGCAGGAAGTGGAGGCGGTGAAGCCCATCTACAAGATGCCGAACCTGCCCGTCGCGCGCGTCATGTGGAAGGGACTGCCGAGTTTCATCGAAGGCACAAAGTGCTGGATACTTGCGGGCGGCGCGCACCATACGGTGTTCAGCTATGACGCAACCTACGAGATGTTGTCCGACTGGGCGAACATAATGGGTATCGAATGCGTGCGCATCGGCGAAGGCACAACCGCGGATTCGCTGGAGAAGGAATTGTTTATATCCGACTTGGCGTGGAAGCTTAGGTAATTGTATGGGCGAGCCCCCGGCTCGCCCGCGGGCATACAAAACATCGTTTGTCGACAGACAAAGGGCTTGTTGGCAAGCAACAAGCCCCTGTGGTGTCACAAATATGCTAAGCGCAGCCTACTTAATGAAATACTCGTTGACAAATCCAATCGTTCCGTCTTCCAGACGAACCTTCGCCCAGCCGTTCTTGCTGTCCAAACCAACCACTTTCGTGCCGACGGGCAATGTGCGCAGTATGGCGAAGTTGTAGCCTGCGCCTGCGCGCACGTTGACTATCATGTTGTGATTCGGATTGACAAGCGTGCGGACAGAACATGTTTCCGATGGGAATTTCAACAGGCTTGCCGCCATATAACCGACGTTTCCGTATTTTCCGTCTACGGAAACCTTGTACCACGCGCCGTCCTTCAGGATTATATCGACCCGCGTCCCGTTGGGATACGAAGCGATTATATCAAATTTGAGGCCGGGTCCGGTACGCAGATTAACATTGGCTCCATGAGCCGCGCTTACATACGCGTATTTCGCGACGGGCGGAACAGGCGTCGGCGAGGGCTTAACGGGTTTTGTCGCAGAGAGATAACTCGCGAACATATAGCCCACTTTGCCGTTCACGGAAACGGAGTTCCATTGCCCGACTTTCTCAAACACCGCAACGGCCGCGCCGTACGGATAACTGCCGAGAATTTTGCTGTCGGCGCTGTTTTTCTCGCGCAGATTCAGCCTGCCGCCGTTCGGCGTTTTGACATACATGGTTTCCCCATAGATTTGCGGCGGCTCAGTTGGCGTCACTGTTCCCGGCGCGTTTTGCGCGGGAACGGTCGGCATCGGAGAGACTAATTCCGCATGCGCGCCAAAAAGCGGCATCGCGGAAAGCAACATAAAGGCGGCTAAAGCGAGAACGGTAATCCTCTTGATAACCGCGGTGGGATATCCTGTTTTTTTCATATCTTTTCTTCCATTCGTAATAAATTAGTGAATTCCGTTAACATATCGGACACCGCTTTATATTATGCTCGGTTCGGGAAATTGTGCATAAAAACTGATAAAAAATATTTCAGGCTGCAGACAAGCCGGGGCGATTGGAAATCGCCCCAGACTGTCGACAAACGATTGTTTTGTATGCGTGCGGGCGAGCCAACCCACCCCGCCAAATCTGCGGATTTGTCGGAGACCCCAGGGAGGCTCGCCCCTACAGCATATTGTATTCTTGCATACCGATAGCCATCATCATGTAGATCAATTATGAAAAGTCAAGAGGGAAATGATGGGAAATAGAGGTTCCCCTGCATACCGGTAGGCGCTCATGCGCTAAACTCCCGCTCCGCCGAGCGGAACCTCTATTTCCCATCATTTCTCTCTTGACTTTTCATAGTTGGTCTACAGATCCATTCCGTCGATACAATTACTATAAATGAAATCCGTTATACGTTCTTCCGAACCCGTTTCGTAGAAATCAACCAGCAGCGACGTGAACTCGTGTACGCGCTCGACCGTTACGGATATGACGCCCTGCCCGTTCGCAACCATCTCTTTATTTGCCGCAAGCATCGCGGTGCGTTTGTTTCCGTCAAGGAAGAACTGCCCGCGCATACAGAAAAGCATAATTGAAATCGCTCGCTCAAGAGGGTTTTCGATTCGCTCCCGTTCCGCCAAGCCCCGCTTTATCTCTTCCGCGTTCGGAATCGGCGGCTTCCAACTTGTTCCGCCGATTGAGACGGGTAAAGAGCGGATATATCCCGCCCTATAGATGAGGTTGTCCCCGCCGACAATTTGGTTTAGTTTGCATACATACGCGTAATCAACAGGCGGGTCTAACGTATCAAGAAGAAACTGCCACGCCTTCTTCAAATTGTTTACGGCGATGATATCGGACACGGATACGCCGGGCGCTGACATTCCGCTTATAATCGTTTCGGTGTCGGGATAAGTTACAGAAAGTCCTTCCAACCGCGCGCTCTTATAGATGTAATCCGCGAGATTACGTTTGGCGATGAAAATATTCTGTTCCCTTGTCATACTAAATTTGGGCGTCATATCAGCTCATCAGCCACTCCGCGGGAACCCGCTCCGCCGCGCGCCCGACGATGGTCGCGCTGTGCGGCGCAAGCACGCACTCGCCGGCGACGCGCATCATCTGTTCGGGCGTCACCTTCGCGATTGCGTCCAACACTTCAGTTTCGGTGCGCACATGGTCGAGCAGAAGCAGGCTGCGCCCGATGTTGCTCATTCTCGCGGAGCTGCTCTCCAGCCCCAATATGAACCCGCCCTTGAGCTGCTCCTTCGCCATCTGAAACTCGTCCGCCGACACGCCGTCCGCGATAAGCCGCGCCGTCTCGCCGCGAAGCTGCGACAGAACCTGCTCCACATGCTGCTGCGACGTGCCCGCGTAGACCGTCATCATGCCGATGCCCGGCATCATCGACGGATACGTGTACACGGAATACGCCATGCCCAGCTCCTCGCGGATGCGCTGGAACAGGCGCGACGACATGCCGCCGCCGTATATATTGTTGAAGATCGAAATCGCGTAAGAATCGTCGCTGCCCAGCGCGACGCCGGGAAACCCCAGGCAGATATGCACCTGCTCGATATCCTTGGTTTTGGCGATGAGATTCGCTTGGAAGCCCTCGGGCTTGTCTACAACGACGTCCTCGCCTTCCGCCTTCCAACCGCCGAGCGTGCTCTCGATAAGCTTCCACAGCTCCGCTTTGTCGAAATTGCCCGCGACGGACAACACGCAGTTGTTCGGGCGGTAGTGGGTATCCTTATATTTCTTCAGATCGGCTCTGCTGTAGTTCTCAATCTTTTCGGTCGTGCCGAGTATCGGGAGCGCGAGCGGATGTCCGCGGAACACGGCTTCCGAAAGCAGGTCGTGCACGAGGTCTTCGGGGCTGTCCTCCTGCATCGCTATCTCTTCCAATATAACGCCGCGCTCCTTGTTAAGCTCGTCCTCGGGAAGCGACGCGTTCAGCACCAAGTCGGACAGCACGTCAAACGCGGTCGCAAGGTGTTCGTCCACCGCTTTGGCGTAGTAGCACGTGCATTCCTTGCTGGTGAACGCGTTTATCTGCGCGCCGACCCTGTCCATCTCTTCCGCTACGCTTCGCGCCGTCCGCTTATCCGTACCCTTGAACAGCATGTGCTCAAGGAAGTGCGACAGACCGTTCTCGCTCGGCTTCTCGTGCATACTGCCCGTGCCAAGCCAGATGCCGATGGATACGCTGCGCACGTATGGCAGATGTTCGGTTATGACGCGCAGTCCGTTCGGGAGCTTTTGTATTTCGTACACAGCTTAACCTCCGGTGGTGTTTGTTCTTTATACAGAACCAAATAAGAACGAAGCGACGGTTATGATAAGAGGTTTCCATGCCATACTTGCGGCTAACAGACGTTTTCTCTTTTTGTGTCGACAAAAAGAGAAACAGAAAAAACGAACCTATGGGGGACGACCGCGCAAAACTCGCTGCGGCTCGAACAGTTGCGCGGGGTAGGTGCGGCGTCTGCGGACGGGAGGGAAACGACCCGCGCAAAGGTCTGCGGACCTATGCGC
>JAITHB010000003.1 GCA_031280145.1 Oscillospiraceae bacterium
CAATAGTGTATGAACACTCGCCCCGCTGTCAAGAGGAGGGTGGAGATTTTCCCGACTATACGGATGTCGGGAAAATACTACCCGACCTTGACAGCATGAACACCATCATAATTGATTCAGGGATGATTCCTGACCGCAGTTAGGAATCATCCCTTACCTGATTCGTCCTCGTATCCCTCGTCCATCGTTCCCTCGTTCTCCTCGTCCCCCGCGTCCCCGTACCCTTCGTCTCCTCCTCTCTCCGTACCCTCCGTCCCCTCGTTCCAACCCCCGCGCATAGGTCCGCAGACCTTTGCGCGGGTCGTCCCTCGTTCCAGCCCCGCGCAACTGTTCGAGCCGCAGCGAGTTTTGCGCGGGCATCCCCGAAAAGTGTTTTTTCTGTTTCTCTTTTTGCCGCGGCTGGCAAAAAGAGAACGGACTATACATGTACCCCACACAGCAGAAGACCAAGCCCTGCGTACGTCATACGCTCCAAGTGTGCAGGGCTTCGCCCCGCAAATCTCACACCACTTTCCTGATAGCCTTAATAACCAGTTTCATATACAGCGGCTCCATGCGCCGCGCAACATCCTTCATGCGATTCGGTATGTCAATATTCTGCGGGCAATGCCTCGCGCACTTTCCGCACGCGGCACATTTGCTCGCGGTGCTTGCGGTGACGCGGTTCGCGCCCGTCGAAGTTACATACTGCACGAAGCCCGTAACGCGGCCGATTGCGTACGAGGCGTTATGCGAGGCGAAGCACCCCGGAATGTTTATCCCCTGCGGACATGGCAGACAATAGCCGCAGCCCGTGCAGGGTATCTTGTACGATTCGCGGAAAATTTTCACCGCTTCAGCGTACGCGGTAAGTTCCGCCGAGGTCAGTTCGCGGGGTTCAATTGAATCCGCCGTGCGCAGATTATCGGTCAACTGGTCGTCGCCGTTCATGCCGGACAGAATCACGGTTACCTCAGGCTGGTTCAGCAGCCAGCGCAGTCCCCACGCCGCGGGCGACAAGTTTGGATTGACCCGTTTGAACGTGTCCTCGACACGCTTTGGAAGACCGTTCGCAAGCTTACCGCCGAGCAGCGGTTCCATTATGATGACGGGCATATGCTTCTGTGCCGCGCGGCGAAGCCCGGTCACTCCCGCCTGATAATTCTCGTCGGAATAATTGTATTGTATCTGGCAGAAGTCCCAGTCGTAATCGTCGATAACCTTCAGAAATTCAGCGCGCGTTCCATGGAACGAGAAGCCTATCTGCTTGATTTGCCCCGCAGACTTCTTCCGCTCTATCCACTTCTCAATGCCGATCGCTTTGAGTCCCTGCCACTGTATCAAGTCATTGATGTTGTGCATCAGATAATAATCGACATGGTCAGTCTGCAAGCTCGCGAGCTGTTCGCTGAAGAAGCGGTCGAAGTCCTCGTTCTTCTTGCACTTGGTGATCGGCAGTTTGGTAGCGATGTAAACTTTGTCACGCGCGTTGTTTGCGCTCAGTATCTTGCCGAGCGCGGCTTCCGAACCCGCGTAAAGATAGGCGCAGTCGATGTAGTTCACGCCTTCCCCTATCGCCTTCATGATGAGCCGCTCCGACTTCTTCATGTCGATCGCGCCGACTCCGCCGACGCCCTTTGGCAGGCGCATTATACCGAATCCCAACGCCGACAGCCTGTTGCCCGACTTCTCGTCTATCCTGTATTTCATTTTTCCCCCGCAATGCAAAGCACATTGCATTGAGCTTTCTCTTCTACTTCACATACGTTAATGTGTATACATATATCACGGCCAGCACAAGAACAATCGTCGCGCCTGACGCCGTTCCCAGCGCAAAGCTGAGCAGCAGCCCAAATATTCCCGAAGCCGTTGCAAACACGATGGACACCGTCACATATTTTCGCACGGACGCCGAAATGTTTCTGCTGCATGCGGCGGGAATGATGAGCATCGCGTTGAGCATCAGTACGCCGACCCAGCGAATGGACAGCATGACGACCGCCGCAAGCACGCAGGCGAACTCAACCTCAATCCGCATGGGATTTATTCCGCGCGATTTAGCGATCGCGGGCTGCGAAACCGCAAGCAGCAGTTTGTTATAGCGGAACGTCATATAAACCGCGGTGCAGACCAACGCCGCCGCAAGCGGAATGAGATCCGTACTTTGCATCGCGAGCAAATCGCCGACCAATATAGAAGAATACTTCGCAAACCCGCCGCCTAGCGACATCAGCACCAAACCCAACGCCAGCGCGGCGGACGAGAATACGCCGAGCGTGGTATCCGTCGAAGCCTTCCCGCGCGACTTGACCACGGTAAGTCCAATCGCAAATACAACGCCGAACGCGACAGTTGAAGGAATCTGGCTGGACAGACCAAGCATTGCGCCGATTGCGACGCCCGTCAGCGCGGAGTGTCCGAGCGAATCCGAAAAGAAAGCAAGCTTGCCCGATACCACCATCGTGCCGAGCATTCCGTACATCGGCGCGAACAGCACAACCCCGACGAGCCCTATCTTTACGAAGTCGTATTTCAGCCATCCGATGAAGAAGTCGGTGAGAACCTGCATCAACTAATACCTGCCATCCCAAACACCTGTTTGAACACCTCGCCCGCAAGAACGCGCTTGGCGCGTCCCTGCGCCGCAACCTCGCCGCGGTTAAGCAGAACGGCGTTATCGGCGTAACGGTTCACGAAAGTAAAGTCGTGAGTAATTATGCAGATGGAAACGTCGAGCGTCTCCTTCAATATATTTATCGCATTATAGAAAGCGCCGCGCCCCGCCTCGTCCATGCCCGAAACAGGTTCGTCCAACAGAAGAAGATCTGGCGTTGGCGTGAGCGCCAGC
Organism: Oscillospiraceae bacterium; assembly: GCA_031280145.1. Lineage (GTDB taxonomy): Bacteria > Bacillota > Clostridia > Christensenellales > Aristaeellaceae > JAITHB01. The sequence goes on from JAITHB010000003.1 coordinate 2,828, forward strand.
GCAAGCATGACGCGCTGCGCTTCTCCGCCCGAAAGCGTACCCAGTCTTCGCTCCGCCAAGTCCTCCGCGTTAACGCGCTTAAGCGAAGCGCGGATGCGTTCGGCGTCCTTCTTCGCGCTGCGGAAGAATACGGGGCGCGTCGTTATGCTTGCGAGAAGGAAATCCGCGACCGAGATCGGCGCGAGACGCTCTATCGAAAGCGTCTGCGGAACATATCCGAACCTCGGTTTTCTGCGCGTGTTCGTGTTTGCGTCCAGATACTCAATCTTTCCGCTGTATCTACTCTGCCCCAGCAGCGCTTCAAACAGCGTGGATTTACCCGCGCCGTTGGGACCGATGACCGCAGTCACTTCCCCGCAATGCACGTGCAGGTTGACGTCGCGCAAAATCACAAGCCCGTCGCGCTCCACGGTAAGGTTTTTGGTTTGCAGGCAGCATGCGCCGCAAGCGGTTTCTCCGTTATGCTTCATCAATCACCATCAAGCGCGGATTGCAAAACGCCAAGGTTGTATTCCATCGCGTAAACGTATCTGTCAATATCCGCCACGCCTTCTAACGGAACGGCAGCGGGATCGAGCGCGTATACGGAAATGCCTGTGTCGCGCGCGACAGTCGCCGCGCTGTCCGGTATATCGCCAAGCTCAACAAACATCGCCTTCGCTCCGCTCGATTCTATCTCCGCTATCAGTTCGCGAAGCTCGCGCGCGGTCGGCGGCGCTTCGGGTTCTATCACAAGCGAGCCTGCTACGACTAATCCCATGTCTTGAGCGAAGTAGTCGAACGCGGGATGGAACGTCACGATTTGCGTTCCCGCATACGGAGCAAGCGCTGCCTTTATGTTTTTATATTCAGCTTGCAGTTTTGCTGTATAGTCAAGACAGTTCTTCTCATACACATCCGCGTTCTTTGAATCGGCGGTGACAAGCGCTTCCTTGATGTTGCGCAGTTGAATTATCGCCCGCTCTATCGAAACCCACGTATGCGGATTGAGACCTGCCGCGTCATGCGCGTCGGATGAGGCGATAAGTTCAATTCCTTCGGAAGAATCCGCGACGTTCTTAAGCGTCGGCAGAAGAGCGTCAAGGTATGGTTCAAGCCCCGCGCCGTTTATGACGACAACGTCCGCGTCCGCGAGACTGCGCCTGTCTGCAGACGTAAGCTGATAATCGTGCGCGCACCCCGAGGTCGCGTTTGAAAGCGAGCGGACCGTCACGCCTTGCGCGCCGCGCGTAAGGTTCAAAGCCATGCAGTATATCGGATATACGGATGTAACTATCGACAGTCTGTCAGGCGCTGCGTTCTGACACGCAGGCAGCATCAACAGCGATATGGCAAGAAGAAGCGCGAGAAGCCTCTTCATAGTTCAATCTCGGCTCTTGCGGCCCTTCCGACGAACGTCACGTCGGAAACGTTTACTTGCTGCGCGTCGTATTCGCCGTCGTACGATTGAAGGAGAACCTGCCGCTCGTTCACATTCTTTATCTTGCGGAGCATCCTGTGATGATTGTATTCCACCAGCATGATTGCGCCGTCAATCGGGCTTTGCGCGGGCAGCACCAAAACTAAATCCTGCGAGTGAACGCGGAAGCCCCTGCATGAGTTGTCCGGCGCTTTGAAATACAGCACGCGGTCGGGCGAGCCGCCCTCAATCTTTCCTCCGACCAGCGGAAGAATCTTATTGCCGACAATCTTCCACGCGGCGTCATATATAGGCACTTGTCTTAGAACCTCCGCCAACGCGGACAGGAAGATTCCGCCGCCTTCGTCGTCCTTCAGCGACACGACAGGTTTCTCCCGTTCAGGCGCGCGGCGCTCGGGAACGCGCGAATCATCCGCTCCGGCGCGCGGACGAAGGTCGCGCGAATCCGGGGAACGCGCAAGCGTTCCTTCCGCTTTCGCCGCGTTCAAATCCACGACGTTTGCGATCGAATCAAGGTTGAAATCCGCTTCGTTCTGGTGCGTCAGCCCGATTCGTTTGAGTATCCGCCGCGCTTGGTCGTCCGCGATTATCTTTGTTCCCGCTTCAACCTCAAGCAGATATTTCTCCGTAACGCCGCTCATCCGGGCTACCTGCTTGGCTGTCATGTCGCGGCGCGTGCGTTCTAATTTAAGTAGGTCGCCGAGGCGGCTCATATGCAATCCTCCGTTTTATACTCTGTAAAGCAATGCGCAAGCATTGTATCGTCACGTTTGAAATCAACTTCGTTGTATGGTATAATACCGCGTGTTAGTTGTCAAGCCATATGGAAAACGGATAATCAGAAAAGGGGTATAATAAATGCTGTACACTTCGGAAGTGGACAAGATGGCGTGCGTCGCCAAAGGATGCGACCACGGACCCGCGCCGATCCCCGAAGAGGGACGCTGGGTTCAAGCGAAACAGATAGGCGACATATCGGGACTCACGCACGGCGTAGGCTGGTGCGCGCCGCAGCAGGGCGCGTGCAAGCTCACGCTCAACGTAAAGGGCGGAATCATTCAGGAAGCGTTGGTTGAAACCATCGGCTGTTCAGGTATGACGCACTCTGCCGCGATGGCCGCGGAAATTCTGCAAGGCAAAACGATATTGGAGGCCCTCAACACCGACCTCGTCTGCGACGCAATCAACACCGCAATGCGCGAGCTGTTCCTGCAAATCACATATGGGCGCACCCAATCCGCGTTCAGCGAGGACGGTCTGCCGATAGGCGCGGGGCTTGAGGATTTGGGCAAGGGACTGCGCAGTCAGATAGGCACGATGTACGGCACTCTCGCCAAGGGCGTTCGCTTCCTCGAGATGGCGGAAGGCTATGTCACCAAGATTGCGCTGGACGAAGGCGGCGAAGTCATCGGCTATCAATTCGTTCACATGGGCAAAATGATGGACGCCATTCAAAAGGGCGTCGATCCGAAAGAAGCGTATGAGAAGAACCTGGGCAGCTACGGCAGATTCCAAGAAGCCGCAAAAGTAATCAATCCAAGGCACGAGTGAAGGGAGAATGAAAAATGAAAAATGAAAAATGAAAAATTATTGGTTTGTTTCCCAAAAGCTAAAACCATTAATTATTAATTTTTCATTATTAATTTTTCATTCTTCTTTTTTTCATTAATGAAAAAAAGGAGAAGAATATGCCGCAGTTTGAAGGTTATGAAAGACGAATAGACAAGCTAAACGGCGTACTCAAGCAATACGGCTTCGGTTCGCTTGAAGAAGTACGCGACATGCTGCTCGAAAAGGGCGTCGATATAGATAAGATTGTGCGCTCCATCCAGCCTATCGCGTTTGACAACGCAGTATGGGCATACACGCTCGGCGCTGGTATCGCGGTGAAGCTCGGCAAGACGCGCGCGTACGAGGCCGCGGAAGCGATCGGGCTTGGACTTCAGGCGTTCTGCATCCCCGGTTCCGTCGCAGATCAGCGTCTGGTTGGCATAGGTCACGGCAACCTCGCCGCCATGCTTCTGCGCGAAGAGACGAAGTGCTTCTGCTTCCTTGCGGGACACGAGAGCTTCGCCGCAGCCGAAGGCGCTATAGGTATCGCCAAGACCGCAAACAAAGTTCGCAAGCAGCCGCTCAAGGTAATACTGAACGGTCTTGGCAAGGACGCGGCGTACATCATCAGCAGAATCAACGGCTTCACTTATGTGAAGACGCAGTATCACTACGGCGAAGGCAGGCTGGAGGTCGTCTCAAAGAAGAAGTTTTCCGACGGTCTTCGCTCCGAAATCCTGTGCTACGGCTGCGACGACGTATCGGAAGGCGTCGCCGTCATGCGACTTGAGGATGTTGACGTTTCCATCACGGGCAACTCCACAAATCCGACGCGCTTCCAGCACCCCGTCGCTGGAACGTATAAGAAGTGGTCTGTCGACAACGGCAAGCAGTACTTCTCCGTCGCGTCGGGCGGCGGCACGGGACGCACGCTCCACCCCGACAACATGGCGGCGGGACCCGCGTCATACGGCATGACAGACACACTGGGGCGAATGCACGCAGACGCGCAGTTCGCGGGCAGCTCCTCCGTTCCCGCGCACGTTGAGATGATGGGTCTTATCGGCATGGGCAACAACCCGATGGTCGGAGCGACTGTGGCTTGCGCGGTGGCTATCGAAGAAGCATACGGACGGCTTGCTTGAAGCTTTAATAATCTGTTAAGATTGGGGCTTCCAGCGAGTATTTCATTGGAAGCCCCGTTTTTACCCCGAACCTGTATCGTCGCCGTTCTGGGCATTATAGAAAGATATAAGGTGACACGTTATGTCAGACAAGCGTCTCTATCTATTGGCGGTATTTGACGGCGAGACCCAGCGGCGTATGGCGGGCTATTATGATGTTTTAACTGTGCAAGGATTGGTTGGACAGCAAACCAAAGGCATCCCGTATCATTTTACGCTAGGCGATACCGAAACCGAACGCGAGGCCGCCGTTATAATGCAGGCGGAAGAAATTGCCGCAAGATTCGAGCCGATTGAGTTTCGCATGGATCACATTGGGCTGTTTGGGTTGAATGTGTTGTTTTTGGAACCCGCAATGAACTTCGAGCTTATGCGGCTTCAAAACAATTTCTTTTCGGATTGCGGTTATGGGCAGCGCTCATGGGCGGCGCACGGGACCATTCTGATAGGTGAACCGGAAGCTATTTTAAGAGCGGTGCCATTGTTGGCTGAACATTTTGAGCCGTTTTCCGCACGGATTGAATCGGTTGCGGTTTATGAGTGTTTCCCCGTGCGGTTCGTCAAACAGGTCGGGTTGGGAGCAATGAAGCCGTGTAAGGAGAGTTCCGATGATTGACACCTATTGGGATTATGTATGCGAAATAGCGCAGGTGCGCGGCGGACTTAACGGGTTAATTAACCTCAATCTTTCGGAAGCGGATATAGCGGGCATCTTAGAACGCGCGGGTTTTGTCGGCTATCGGTTGGACGGCGCGCTTGGATGGATTACCCGAGCGTTAAAGATGATACGGGATATATAATATGCAGAGGACAACCGATGAACAATTCGGACATAACCTACCCAAGCCCTGACGGCGTGTTCAACATGCGAGTCGGCGCGATTATTCTTCATAACGACAAAGTGTTGATGGTGAGGAACGAGCGCGACCCTTACTATTACTCGGTCGGCGGCAGGGTGAAGCTGCACGAGACGCTTGAGGCGATGCGAAACAGGAAATAGAACCGCATTGGTAGATTCCAAAAAGGTTATTATTGATAAGGAGGATTATCGTTATGATGAAACCAGATGCCAAGGTGATAATCGCATGGGGGACTCAAACACAATATAACTTCGCGCAAAAGCTCAAGAATAAACTTGACGGCATGCGCAAAGTTGGATATCCCGTACATGCCAGCACGGTCTGTCAAGACGGGGACAGTACGCCTGTAGAAGAACGCGCTCTCAAAGAGTTCACTAATTTTGATTTTGCTGTATTCCTGTTCGGAATAAAAAGCTTTGCTGTTACACCAAAGAATGCTGAAATGATTGATTTGAGCGAACCGATCAGCACGGATATGGATGATCTCATAAATCCATATCTGAAGAAGGCACCTGACAATCGATTCGTAAATGATATCGCGCCAGTATTGTCACAAAATATTTGCTTTGAGTTTGGTCTTGCCAAAGCGACTCACCGTGAAGCAGAAAGCATTATATGGGTCACTATGGGTGGCAATGTTCAGAAATATTTTCCATCTGATTGGAATAAACCGCTGATCATCAACCTAGACAAATATGATTCAGACGAAAAAAAGCTAGATTATATCACAGCCGAATTGCACAATCGTATTCGCAAAATGTTTGGTTTTCTTGGACAGAAGCATGACGACATTGTGATGGATATTCTCCAACTTTCAAAGTACAGACCGGACCTTGCCAATGTAACTTCAAGAAAGCATAGTATTAACATAGACTTCCTTGGCTCATACAACTCTCCTTTGGATGCCTATTTCAGAGAAGAGTATGAAATGTTTTACGGCAAACCGACGTCAGCCGATATTGGTCGTCGCGTTCAGTATTTCATTGATCGTGCTGTTTTGTTCGTCTATCTGCGCAACGGAGACTTTTGGGACGAAACGGTTAACGCATTACTGAATGCCTGTTACGGGTTTTCTCCCGCTGAACGGACACATCCATTAGCAGCGATTAATATACTTAAGGAAGTCATGCGTTATCATAATATGACATCCAAACCTTCACGAGTAGTTGACTACAACTCGATCCTGAATAAACTACTCGCAGCAAAAAACAATGTTGTTAATCCAATGTTGAAATGCTTGCTAGAAGACTATCTGGGATTATGCTATCACAAGATCACCCTCCCTCTCTTGGCAAAGACCGTTAACAAAAATAGGATCAGTATAACTTCTAAAGAAGATATTACTCTCCTCAGAGATAACGGTAGCGCAAGCAGCGTTAAAGAAGCGTGTAAAAATCTTGAAGACGCTGTAGCCTGTTTTAGTGAGGTGCTTCGCTTATCGAATGAAAACGAGATGGAAAACTTCTATATATGGGAAGGTTTTGCGCAATACAATCGCGCTCGGTGTCTTTATATGTTAAATCTAATCAATCCCGCTTTAGGGCAAAATTGGAAAGACGAACTGCAAACCGCCGTTATAACTAGACGTGAAACGGCTGAGAAATATGAAAAATTTTCTCGCACATTATCTTTCCCTGTAGTAATTTCACACAACCTTCGGGCTGAGTATTTTCATGCAGAGATTGAACGCTTCTCTTACCTGAATGCGCAGGAATCGGCTGATTTCGATATCAGCGATTTTGAAAAAGTAAAGACAGAAATTCACGAATGGGGAAAGAAAAGTTCGTTCTATACGGATGTCCTTCGTGTAACCGAAAGCCTAAACAAACTTTCCAAAGCCATTGATAATACCTAGCAGAAGTTGAAGTCGCAATAAAGCGATTTATTGCGGTACTATCTCTTTACACTCCGTCCAACACGCAGGGTGAAATCATTTGCTCGTTAACTATACTAACATAACGAGCAAATGATTTTGTGTTGCCCAGCATGTTTGCTTTATCAGTTGGAGTGTTCTATAATATACATACAATAATAAGAAAATAATGAAGGTTAGCAAATGCCGTTCAAAGGATTCACGCAGGCGACCATCGATTTCATGTGGGAACTTCGCTTAAACAATAATAAGGCTTGGTTTGAAGCGCATAAGGACGCGTACAAGCGCGACCTTTTATCGCCCATGAAGGAGCTTGGCCGCGAGGTGTTCGAGCGCATATCCGAAAGCTTCGGCGGCCGCGACTTTTTCTTCAAAGTCTCACGTATTTACAAGGATGCGCGGCGGCTGCACGGGAGTGCCCCATATCGGGATCATCTGTGGTTTTCTATTGAGCGGCCAAGCGAGGAATGGACGACCAACCCCGTCTTCTGGTTCGAGCTGTCGCCGACCGATTGGAGCTGCGGCATGGGTTTTTATATGGCGAGACCCGAAACCATGGCGAAGCTTCGCGCGCGCATCGACGACAATCCGAAAAAGTTTGAAGAGTTCGCGGCGCCTCTGGAAAGCCAAAACGAATTTGTGTTGGAAGGCGAGGAATATGTACGCAGGAAAGCCGCGCCGTCGCAAAAGACGGAAGCGTGGTATAATAAGAAGACATTCTCGCTGATTCATTACGGGAAGATAGAGGCGGAGGTTTTTACCCCCGCGCTGTCAAACCGAATCGTAAACGGCTTCACGGTCTTGATGCCTTTCTACGATTACTTTATATCGCTTAACGCGGATCCGACCCCAAAAGCATAGGAACAAACAGATTGGAGGTGAAGCGCGGTGACTCCAAACGAAGCGCTGAAGCGATACTTCGGCTACGATGAGTTCCGCGAGGGGCAAGCCGAAATTATCGCCGCGCTCACGCACGGTAAAGACGTTATGGGCGTCATGCCGACAGGCGCGGGCAAATCGCTGTGCTATCAGATTCCAGCGCTTCTGCTCCCGGGCGTGACGCTTGTCATATCTCCTCTTATCTCGCTTATGCGCGATCAGGTTCAGGCATTAGTCGCAAACGGAATCCCCGCGGCGTTCATCAACAGTTCTCTTACCGACAATCAGTTTGAGCGGGTAATCGCAAACGCCAAGGCAGGACAATACAAAATAATATACGCCGCGCCCGAACGCCTGTTCGCGCCGTCGATGCTGAGACTTGTCGAAGCGTTGCGTATATCATTGGTCGCGGTGGACGAGGCGCACTGCATATCGCAATGGGGACAAGATTTCCGCCCGAGCTATCTCGATATTCCAAAGTTCGTTGAAGCTTTGTCGGCTCGTCCTGCTTTAGCCGCGTTCACCGCTACGGCGACGCCGCGTGTGCGCGAGGATATTCTTTCAACGCTTAGGCTCGCGAGTCCGCTCAAGATAGTTACGGGCTTCGACCGCCCGAATCTGTACTTTGAAGTGAAGCAGCCAAAAGACAAGTATGCCGCGCTTACCGAATATCTCAAAGCGAACGACGGCAACGGAATCGTATACTGCTCCACGCGCAAGGAGGTTGAGAGCGTCACGGAAAAGCTTCGCGCGGAAGGTTTCTCCGCGGCGCGCTATCACGCGGGGCTTTCAGACGTTGAGCGCAGCCGCTCGCAGGATGACTTCCTGTACGACCGCGTGCGCGTAATTGTCGCCACGAACGCGTTCGGTATGGGGATAGATAAATCCAACGTGCGCTTCGTCATTCATTACAACATGCCGCAGAACGTCGAAAGCTACTATCAGGAAGCGGGACGCGCGGGGCGCGACGGTCTGCCGAGCGACTGCGTTCTGCTATACGCGCGCAAGGATATTGTCACCGCGCTGTTTCTGATACACAAGAGCGAAAACCGAGACGCAATCTACCGCAACCGACAGTTGCTTAACCAAATGGAAAAGTACTGCGAAACAAGCGGCTGTCTGCGAAGCTTCATGCTGAACTATTTCGGCGAGGAAACAGAAAGCGGCTGCGGCAATTGCGGAAACTGCAACGGCAGCGTTGATGAAACGGACGTAACGGTTGACGCGCAGAAAGCGCTCTCCTGCATTTTAAGGCTGAATAAATTAGGCGCGCAGCTTGCGCTGCCGCATGTCGCGAATATTCTGATCGGCAAATCGGAAGACTTCACGGAACTTTCCACCTTCGGCATTATGAAAGACGCGCCGCGCCAATATATCAACTCGCTTATAATTCGCTTAAAAGCGCTCGGTTATATCGGAGAAGCCGCCAATCTCTTCACAACGCCCAAGGCGAGCGAAGTATTGTTCAACGGTGTGCATGTGACAATTCGCGGGAACAGACCCGAAACCTCAGCGAAAGAGAAGAGTGAGAAGCGCGTTAAGCCTGAGCCTGACGTACCGAAATACGCTCTTTCTGATGCTCTGCTGACCGCGCTTAAGGGTTTGCGCCTGGAAATCTCACGCGAGGAAAACATCCCAGCGTTCATCGTATTCTCCGACGCCACGCTCGTTGACATGTGCCGAAAGCACCCGCGCACGGAAGAGGAAATGCTCTCCGTCAGCGGCGTCGGGCAAGTCAAGTTTGCGCGCTACGGCGAGCGTTTCCTGAATATTCTTCGTAATGAAGAACCCACGGCGGAACCGCAGGAAAAGCTTCCCGCGCTTACGCTTCAATTATTTACGGAGAAAGTCTGTGTTGATGAAACCCCGATACAAATATCGCGCGTCGCCGATAATCTGAACGCCGTTCTCATCCAATACGGCAAGCCAAAAACAAGCGGCATTGCGTTGAACAAACTGCTTATTGAAGCGGGTTTACTGGAGGTAGCGAACGGCGTGAAGCTTCCCACGGAGAAAGGCGCGGAGCTCGGCATAACGACTATTGAGCGCGAATCCAATCACGGAAACTTCACGCAGTGCCTGTTCGGCGCGGACGCGCAGAGAATGTGCGTTAAGTTGGTTTACGGCTAACAGCTCCCCGAACGCCTGCGTATCCCCTCCACCGATTCAAACGCGCGATCCCGTATGCGCTTTGGCTGTTCCTCAAAGAACGTTACGACAGGCTCGTTCTTCTTGATATTCCAGATACCAACCACCCGCCCGTTCACGCAGATCGTGGGGTTGCATATCCCCGACTTAAGTATAACCGCGCTCCTATACTCCGAAGGCAGAACCGAGCCTCGCTCGGAATATGACACGATCAGCGGGTCGAAGCCCGACAGCAGCGTGAATTCGGGTATGTCCGCCATATCTGTGTTGTTTTCAACATGGAGATATGTGTGTCCGTCATATTCAAACCTCGAGTATTCATCTGTGTTAATCGCGGAAAGCTTCTTCTTTTCGTCTCTCCACAGCCCCATAAACCACGCCGCGTCCGCGAGCGTCGCGGGTCCGTATGCCGCGAGGAAGCCGCGCAGCAGAATCGGCAGCGCTTCGTCTTGCGTGAGCGTCGGTTCCGCGTCAATCATGTCGAAGTCGCGGCTTGTCATATCGCGGAACGCGACTTTGCCCTGCCTTGCCAGATACACGAAGATTCCGCCCCACGGCGACAGCACCGCCTGCAATGTTTCGTCGTCATATTCGGGCGACATGATGCGCCGCATTTCCGTGCGCGAATATACGCCGTCTTCCATAAGGCTGACGACGTCCTGCGCGATCCGCTCAACCCTGTCCTTGCCGAGATAGCGCCCCAGATACGATTCGCCGCTGTGCAGCGCGAGAAGCAGCGGCAAATCGTCGAAGACCACGCCGTGAAGCGTGCCGCGATACAGCCATGTTTTGGTGAGCGCATGTTTCCATCCCGCAACGTCCGCGCCGCGAATCAGAGCGGAGAACACGACGTTGCGGTGAAACCAGCAATGCAGACCCATCAGCTCGCGCGACAGCTTCGTAAGGTCCCCGCACCGCCTGGACAAGTACAGCCCATGCATTCGCTGACGTACGATTCGTTCCGACACACTGTCCATTTTTATACTCTAATCAAGCATAGCACATGCTTTGTTTCGTTAATGATTACTTAAGCTCCGACACGAACTTGCGAATGCGCTCCATTCCGCGCGTGATATCTTCCTGCGAACACGCGTAGGAAAGGCGGCACGTTCCCGGCGCTTCAAACGCTTCGCCCGGCACGACCGCGACATGCGCGTATTCCAGAAGAAGCGCGGAGAACGTCATCGCGTCCATGATGGGGTTGCCGTCGTAGGTCTTGCCGTACAGACGCTGCATATTCAGCATTATATAGAACGCGCCCTGCGGCACGGCGCAGGAAAGCCCTTGTATGCTTTCAATCTCGCGAAGCATATTCACGCGCCGCGCCTCAAACGCTTGGCGCATCGTCTCGATGGATTCCTCGCAATCGTTTATCGCCGTGACGCTCGCCCACTGCGCTATCGAGGTCGGGTTGCTGGTCGCGTGGCTCTGGTAGCTGCCCATCAGCTTGATTATCGGAAGCGGCGCGGCGGCGTAGCCTATGCGCCAGCCTGTCATAGCGTACGACTTCGATACGCCGTTGATTACGATTGTCTGCCGATATATATCGTCGCCGAGCGAAGCGATCGAGATATGCTTCGCGCCGTCGTAGACCAGCTTTTCGTAAATCTCATCGGAGATAACGTAGAACTCGTTCCGAACTGCCAGCTTCGCAAGCTCCTCCAGTTCATCGCGCGTGAGAACCATTCCTGTGGGATTGTGCGGGGAGTTTATGAGTATCGCTTTTGTTTTCGGCGTAACTGCATTACGGACGTTTTCTATCGACAGAACGAAGCCGTTCGTCTCGCGCGACTGAACCATAGCGGCGAAGACGGGCTTTCCGCCCGCCATGCGAACCATCTCGGGATATGATACCCAGCAGGGCGTGGGAATGATAACCTCGTCGCCCGGGTTAATGAGCGCAAGCAGCGCTCCGAGAAGGGCGTGCTTCGCGCCTGTGGTGACTATTATTTGTTCGGGCGTATATGTTAAGCCGTTGTCGCGCAGAAGCTTTGCGGCGGCGGTGGCGCGCAGCTCCGCGATTCCGCTTGACGGCGTGTAGCGCGTCTTTCCCGCCTCAATGGCTGTATGCGCGGCGTCGCGGATTGCCTTTGGCGTATCAAAATCAGGCTCGCCCGCACCGAAACCGATCACGTCGACGCCCGAAGCTTTCATGGCTTTCGCCTTGCTGTCTATTGCCAGCGTGACCGACGACGCGATGCTGCGGCACATGCCGGACAGTGTTAGTGGCATTGTTAAGTCCTCCATTATAATTTATTGCCAACGGCAATAATGCAAATTCCTTAATTATTATATTACTTTCATCCTTAATTTGCAACTGACACAATACCGATAATTCAAATATACATTACGCTAGTGTGCAATATGTGCGGGTTCGTAATGCAGCCCCGCTTTCGCTCCGCGGATCGCTTCCAGCAAAAACAAATACGGCGGGCGGTCAATTCTGTCCTGCACAAACCTCACTCGCTTAGGCTCTATTGCGTACTCGCGCACAGCGTCGCACATCTCGAGGAAGCGGAACGCGGGCAGAACCACGCACAGCCGCCCCGCAGTCTGAAGGAAGCCCGCGGCTATCTTTGCTATCGCGGTCGGGGTCAGGCTGTCGGACGAACGCGCAATCCGCGCGGCTTCCGTTTCGGCGGGCAGCACTCCCCCATCGGCGAAGTACGGCGGGTTGCACGTGATGAGGTCGTATTGCTTTCCCCTAAGATGTTCTTTCGCCAGATTAGCGTCCGCGTGAATAATATTTATGCGGCTGTCCAAACGGTTCAGCAGAACGCTCCGCTTCGCCATGTCCGCGTATTCTTCTTGAATCTCGACAGCGTCAAAGCTTGCGTTCTTATATTTATCAGCCAGCAGAAGCGATATAACGCCGCACCCGCACCCCAGGTCAAGCGCGCGCTTGACCGCCTTTTGCGCCGCGAAGTCGGTGAGCAGAATCGTATCCGAGCCAAACCTTACGCCCTTCGTTTTCTGCAAAACAAACAGCTCTTCGCTTAAAGCGTCGAGCCTTTCGTCTAATTTATAATTAAAAAATAAGAATGAAGAATTATGTGTTTGATTTCTTAATTCCATACCAATAATTCTTCATTTTTGACTCTTCATTTTTCATTAATAATCAAGCGCTCTCATCATCGCGAGCAAGGTCGACAGCGTGTCGCGCGTAAGCAAGCCGGTCAACTTAATACGGATAATGTTGTCGCGGTCGATGAAGAACGCGGTCGGCGTGCTGCCGCAGCCGTACATATCGTATACGTCGCCCGACACGTCGATGAGCGCAGGCGAATAAAGGTGCGCCTCGTTGAAGTACGCGCGAATCCACTCCTGGTGCGCCAGGAACGCTTCCTCGGTCCACTGCGCGTAGCCGTTCTCCTGCGGAAGAGGATTGATTGCGATAACCTTCATATCGGGGTAATAATCGTCAACATAGCGCAGATACGCCAAGCTGTCGAGACTTTCCTTTGAAAGGGTCGTCCAGAATAAAACTATGACGGGCTTTCCCACCGTGTCGGGCAGCCCATAATAGTAACCGCCCGTGGTCTGCAAGGAGAAGTCCGGCGCGGGTACGCTTGACATGTACGGAAGTACGTCTTCGCGGCGTTGGTAGAAATCGTAGGGCGAAGCCGTTTCATATACCGGCTCGTCTGTAGGCTCAGGCACGGGCGTCGTAAGTTCTTCGTCGGGCGCGGGTTCCTCCGATTCGCCGACGTCAAGAACGGGTTCAAGGATTACGCCTTCCTCGTCCGCGATATCCGATTCGGACTCGGCGGCGGCGACACCCGCAAACGTGGCAAACAGGATTATCGCAACGATAACCCCAAACAGCCGTGCGCCATTGCGCACTTCTTTATTCACAAATACATAACCTCCAATTTCATGGAAACGAAACGTTCCCATGCGGGGGCGGCTTTTCGTCGCCCCCGATAAATGCGCGGATTAGTCGGGATGGGTTTCACCGCCCGCTCGCTCCGCAGCAGGTTGTTGCATCGCAGCGTTTTTATATGGGTCGGCGGCAGAATACCGCCCTTGCGGAATTTCTTGCTTACACCACTATACTCCCATACACTGATAGAACGTTCATCAAAGCAATCGCCTTCCCAATACATAAGTATTTTGATAGTAAGTGGAATTCAGACTGCTGATCAGTACGCCCGTGCTCGAGGAGCCCGCGTGGATAAACTGCCCGCCGCCTATGTATATACCCACATGATCGTATTGTATACCATTACCCGCCACAGTGTCAAAGAAAACCAAATCGCCCGCCTGAAGGTCGCTCTTCGCAACGTACCGCCCCATATCCCCCTGAAGGCGCGAAGTGTGCGGAAGCGTTACGCCATACTGATTATACACGTAAAGCGTAAGCCCCGAGCAGTCGAACGTCGTCGGACCCGCTGTCGCGTAAACATATCTGCTTCCGAGGTATTGCTTCGCGGTCGCGACAATATCCAAGCCCGTTCCGCTTCCCGACGAGCCCGACGACGGAGCTCTTGATGAAGAAGACGCAGATGATGAGGATGACGCAGAACTCGAACCTTGGTTCCTTTCTTCTTTTGAGGCGTAGTCCGCAAGCTTCGCGCCTGATGTAAGCGAAGGCGACCCCGCGTCAAGCGCCGCGTTCTTCATTACAGCCTCAAGCTTGCTGCCGAACAGAGCGCGAAGGGTATACTTTCCCGCTATGCCGTCGCCGCCCAGATTGTTCTTGCGCTGGAACTTGACGACCGCGGCTTCCGTTTCCGCGCCGTAGTATCCCGTAATCTGCGGATAATCGTAGAAGCCCTTCTCCTGAAGCTTCACCTGAAGAAGTTCGACCGCCGTGCCCTCGTCGCCGGGGCGAAGGGAGGTTATGTCCGCGAATGCGCACAGCGGCACAGTAATTATAAGTATAAGCAGAATTATCACTATCGTTTTTTTCATATTCTTCACCTGTTAATTGAACAAAATTGCATCGTTTGTATTGACGGGAATATTGATGGTTCAGGCTGTCGACAAACGATTGTTTTGTATGCTGGCGCGCGAGCCGGGGGCTCGCCACTACTACAGGTTTTTGCTACTGCCAAAAACCTGACTATATTATACAAGGGGCGGCCGCCTCTGTCGCCCGAACCTATCAGCAACCGCGCGCTGACCTTCAGCGTTAATTCATCGAAATATAATCCTTGCTTACATACCCCGTGTTGCCCCTGTAACTCACGCGTACCCAACCGCCCTCCACCTTCAACACCTCCACGACCGTGTTGTGCGGAATGCGGTCGCGCACCGTCGCTGATGTGCTTGCCTTCGCGCGAAGATACACGTTGCCCTCGCCCGAAGCGGTTTGTATTACGCCCGTTCCCTCCTGAACGGGCGCCGCCGATACCGTGGAGGACGCGCCCGACGAGCCGCCGAGCGAAATCAGGTCTGCCGAAGCGTAT
>JAITHB010000014.1 GCA_031280145.1 Oscillospiraceae bacterium
GCGGCTGGTTAAGTCGATAGAAGATTGCAGAGCCGGCAGAGTTACAGCGCATGAACTGATTGAGGTTGAGGATGATGATAATGATGAGGGGGAAGACTACACCTCCCGCCTCCCCTCGAACGCCCTCTGAAGCGTAACCCCGTCGGCGTACTCCAAATCCGCGCCGACGGGCAATCCGTAGGCGATGCGCGTCACCTTCACGCCGAGCGGCTTGATTAGCCTGGCGAGATATGACGCGGTCGCTTCGCCCTCCACGTCGGGATTCGTCGCGAGAATCACTTCGTCAACGTCAACGAGACGTTCCATCAATTCCTTCACGCGTATGTCGTTCGGTCCCACGCCGTCCATCGGCGACAGCGTGCCGTGCAGAATATGGTACAATCCCGAATAAGCGCCGCGCATCTGTTCCAGCGCGGGCACGTCGCGGGTGTCGCGAACGACGCATATCTGCCGCGCGTTCCGCTTTGGGCTGGAACAAATCGGGCAGGGATCGGATACCGTCAGGTCGCCGCAGATTGAACACGTCCTGACGTTCTTGCGCCCGTCCCAAATTGCGGTCGCGAGCTCGCGCGCCTGCTCCTGCGGCATGTTGAGGATATGATACGCAAGCCGCTGCGCGCTCTTTCCGCCGATGCCCGGCAGCCGCGACAACTGGGACGCAATTTTGCTTACAGGTTCGTTTGACATATATCCCCTTAATAACTGCGGAATAAAACTATTTACAAATAATACAAAAACATATATAATGTTTTCATCGTTTATCGGAGGTTGCCGTGATGATGAACAAAAGAATAATCGCGTGTATCGCACTGATACTGGTCTGCTTTGTTCTGTATTCCGCCGCCGCGGAAAGTGAAACGGGCAGCTATCCCAGTTTGCGCTTCCTTCGCGCCTCGCCGAACGACGACGCGCGAACGCTCCTTGAAATACCCAAGGGTTCAAAGCTTATCGTAACGCCTGTCGCGGGTACGGACTACGCGTCCACAACCTACAACGGAATATCGGGCTACGTCAAGCACCTCAAGTGGCAGGCGGGCGAGTGGGACGAAACCGCAAAGCCGCAAATCCCCACGCCGCTGTATTATCTCGTGATGAACAAGGCGACGCACACGCTCACAATATACGCAGCAAACGAAAGCGGCGGACGCACCGACGAAATAGTGCGCGTTATAACCACCGCAATCGGCAAGCGGACGACGCCTACGCCGTCGGGCACGTTCAAGCTGACGACGCGCGAAGAGTGGCACTTCTTCGGTAAATCATACGCGCCGTTCGCGATAGAGTACACCAACGGAAAATATCTGCACGGTCCTCTCTACAGAAGGAAGGACGTCACCTCGTTCATCGCGTCGCACGAAGAGGATATCGGCGACGACGCGACGGGCGGGTGTCTGCGCATGAGGTACATCGACATCAAGTGGATATACGAGAACTGCACCGAGGGGACGGTGCTGGAGATACGGTAGAATGAACAATGAAAAATTAACGGTGGTGGTTTGGTATTGTAGGTTTCCATTCCTAACCATCATCCACCCCGCCAAATCTGCGGATTTGTCGGGGACCCCGGTAATTTTTCATTTTTCATTGTTAATTCTTCATTTAAAACAGCCCGCCCATATTCCTCATGCCGCCGCCGATTTTGTTCATCTCGTTCTCGCGCGCCGCTTCGCCTTGGCGCAGCGCTTCGTTGACGGCCGCGATTATCAGGTCCTCCAGCATTTCAACGTCTTCGGGGTCTACCGCTTCAGGCTTGATTTTTATGGAAACAAGCTCGCGCTTGCCGGATACGGTAACGTTCACCGCGCCGCCGCCCGCCGTCGCTTCGTATGTGCGCGCGTCCAATTCTTCCTGCTTGTCGAGCATCTGCTGCTGCATTTTTTGCGCTTGCTTCATCAATGCCTGCATGTTCCCGCCGGGTATTCCGCCGCCGGGGAATCCGCCGTGTTTAGCCATATCATAACCTCATAAGTGTTTTTCTTTATTATATATGAACGCGCGCATTGTTGCAAGACGGCCATTATGCGATTATCAACATTGCGGCACGACCCTTGCGCAATAAAACCAAAAGATTTTTCTAACATAGCGATAGTAACTAACGGAATTGTGCGTTGAGACTTTTATCATTTCCGAAACGAAATTTTACATATTTTGTCATACAATTTATCGGAACTTAGTATATAGTATCCATATATGTGTTCGCTTGCTTATATTAAAGAAACTAAAAAGAAATGAGACACATCATGGAAACAACTTCAACTATCAAAAGAACTTTATCCCGCCGCGTCCTGTTTGCCCTTGCCGCCGCGCTGCTGCTGATTATCTGCCTTGTGCCGCATGCCGCGAGCGCGGATACGGGAAGCTATCCCTCGCTTAGGTTTATGCGCGAAACGCCAAACGAGGACGCAAAGGTGATCGCGAAGATTCCCGCCGGAACGAAGCTTTCCGTTACGCCGATTGAGGGCACGAGCTTCGCCAAAACCACATACAAAGGAATCGCGGGCTATGTCGTTCATCTCAAGTTCAGGCACGGCGTTTGGGGACCTGACAGCGTTCCCAAAGAAACTGCCGCGGCATCATCCACAGGCGGGAAGTATTATCTTCTGTTGAGGAAATCAAGCAACACTCTGACCGTGTATATCGGCGACGGCAGCGGCGGACACACGGGCGAAGTAGTAACAGCATTCACAAGCAGCGTCGGCAAAAGCTCCACTCCGACGGTATCCGGCAAATACACGCTTTCGGGGCGCGAACGCTGGCACTTCTTCGGCAAATCATACGCGCCGTACGCCGTTCGCTACTCCGGCAGCAAGTATATACACGGTCCGCTTTATAAAGAGAAGAGCGAATCGACGCTGATTCGGAGTTCGGACGACATCGGGCAGAACAATACGGGCGGATGTCTTCGCATGAGCCTGTCCGCCGCGAAATGGGTTTACGATAACTGCGAAAGCGGGACGATTCTGGAAGTCACCAACTGAATCATTCAACCTGCGGCAATTCGTTAATGCGGGTTGGATCGACCAAATCGGCGCGCCTGAAGAACGAACCGCCGTGACGCGGCGTCGGCGCGTAATAGTATGAGGAAGAAGACTTGTCGGAAAGACTGCCGCTTATAACGTTTCCCAACGGGTCGAAGCCGAAGTAGACCTCGATGTGCAGCATGTGCTCGTATTGATACATTCCGCCGTATTTCGCCAGCGCGCCGTAGTCGTTCTCCGCGACGACCGCGATGAGCTGGTTCCTTTTTACGCGTCCTTCCGTAACGACCGGAGTAACCTCTGCGTAGCGCGCGACGGCGCCGTCGTCGTGCAGAATCGTAATGCTGCCCGTTCCCGCGTAGAAACCGTCCTTCGCCGCGTGTTCCACCGTTCCGTCGAACATCGCGTAGATATTTGTTCCCGCGGGGACGTTGAGGTCGAAACCCGCGTGTGAGCGCGTCGTGCTTGACTTGTTGAGCGCGTCCGTGTGGCGCTCGCTGTTGAACCAATAGTCGCCGCCGACGGACGCGACCGTCGCGATGGACGCGCTTTGGCGTATCGGGTGCAGGTAGCCTATCGCATACCTCGTCTGCCAGAACGTATCCGCGTCGTAGCTCTTTTCCACCAGAACGCGGATGGACGTGCTGACGTTGTCCGCTGTCGCGGTAATATACGCGGTGCCGTTGCCGACGCCCAGTATTTCGCCCGTGCTGCTCACGCGCACGACGCTTTCGTTGCCGGAAGACCAGTAAACGGTGGGATAGTCCGCGTTGCGCGGTTCGACGAGGGCGACGAGCTGACCCTTCATCATGCTTTCCGTTCTGTTGCTGAGGAACGCGAACGAATCGTCTCCGATAACCTGACTTCTGTTGTATATCGTTATCGATTCGACCGGCACGAAACCTTCCGGCAGAATCGGTTCAAGCGGCACGAGCGTGGATTCCGGCGCGGGCGAAGGAGTCGGCTGCATGGTTGGTTGAACCTCCTGTGTCGGCGTTGGTGCGGGCGTATTCTCTGTAGGCGGAAGCTGCGCGGGTTGGTCGCGCAGTATGCTGACCAGCACGAATATATCTACTACCATAAGTATTGCCAGCACGACAAATAATATCTTGAATTTTGTTTTTCTTTTCATAATCCATTACTTTCTTTACTGGGAAAGAACGCTCCGCGTTCTCCGGATGAACCACCCCGACAGCGGCGCTTCGGCGCCCGCCGGTATTCGTTTGACAATATGTTATCAAATTTGGCGGAGTTACGCAAGAAAAAATAAGAGCCGGAGGTTAGAAGTTACCTATGGTAAATTCCCAAAGTAAGATCCACAGTGGACGAAGAGGTGGAAGTAAGTGTAGGAAGGAAAAGGAGTAGAATTTAGTCTGGGAAATTTTCGCCGAGAGGAGTGAGAAAATGCCGGAGA
>JAITHB010000039.1 GCA_031280145.1 Oscillospiraceae bacterium
TACGTAATAGTAATCGTTATAGATTTCGCCTGTCCTGCACGCGTCGAGGAATTCCTGCTCGCTGCTTATGATTCCCTGCTCCGCGAAGCTTTTGGCGATGGTCTCAATCTTCCAACCCGGTATTACGGTTATCATTCTTGTCGGGGCTTTGCCCTCGCCCGTCGTCAGAATTCCTATTATGTCGGAAAGCGTCATCGAGTGGGAAAGCGTGTATTCGCCCGCCTTTATCTTGCTGCCCAAGCCTTGGAAGTCCATCAAATACTTAATGACGGAGCGGTTGCGAACGAACCCTTCCTCTTCAAGCTTGCGCGCGACGGTCGTCAGCGAGCTTCCGCTTTCGATGAAGAACGCAACGGGGTTGTTGTCGTTCACATCGATAGGCATAAGGTAATTCTCGTAAACCTTGTTGTAGGCGAACGCAATTCCGCCGATAAGAATTATCGCGGACGTAATCAATATGATGAACGGGCGAACGAGCCGCCACAGCCAATCATACCAGAAGAAGCCGTACGACCTGTCTTCCCTTACCGACTGCGGATCCCACTCGACCCTGTTCTTTTTGTTTTCGCGTCCCTTTTTTTCGCTCAAAGGCTTCACCCCAAGTTATTCATAAGCGCGGACAAGTCGAAGTTGGCGGCGGACGCAATCTTCCCCGTAATCTCCGCGACCAACTGCTGTACGCGCATTCCGTTTATTATGTATTTCTGCGTGTCGCCGCTCATCATAAGCAGCCCCGCAAGCCGCTGGAACTTTTCCATATCTTCAGATGACGGGCTTGTACCTGACAAGGCGGCGCGCTGAATATTCATCTGCATGGATTCATACTCGCGAACCAGCGTCTTGTTTGTCTCGTTTGAATCGACGCTTTCCTTCGCGGCGCTGTATTCGCGCATAAGCTCCGACTCCTTGAGCGCGGACAGAAGCTCGTCCAGCTTCGTTTCAATTATTCTTTCCATATATCCTCACAAAAATCCTTTCCCATATAACGAATCGGGGGACGAACTATGTCCGTCCCCCGAAGATTTCGGGTCGTCAGATGTCAACGATTATCGGAAGAACCATCGGGCTTCTTTGCAGCTTATCGTAAAGATACTTGTGCAGGTCGTCCTTCACCTTGTTCTTTATCTGCGCCCAGTCGGATTGGTCTACGCGGTCGTAGTTGCCGATGATTCTGCGAACCAAATCCTTGGACTTATCCATCAGCACTTCGGACTCGCGGACATACACGAACCCGCGCGAGATAATCTCGGGACCCGAAACCAACAGCCCGCTTTCCTTTTCTATCGCCATAACTATTATGATAAGCCCGTCTTCCGACAGATGCTTCCTGTCGCGCAGAACGACGTTTCCGACGTCGCCTATTCCAAGCCCGTCAATCAGCACGCTGCCCGTCGGAACGACTCCGTTCTTGTGAATAGCAGTCTTGTCAAGCTCAATAACATCGCCCATGTTCGGCACGATGATTCTTTCCGTCGCGACGCCCATCTCTTCCGCGAGCGCTGCGTGCTGGCACAGATGGCGGAATTCGCCGTGAACGGGAATGAAATAACGCGGCTTTGTCAAGGCGATCATCGTTTTTAGCTCTTCGCGGCAAGCGTGACCCGAAACGTGAACGCGTTCAATGGCTTCATATATAATTTCCGCGCCGCACCTGTAAAGCTGGTTTATGACGCGGGATATAAGCTTCTCGTTGCCGGGTATCGGGTTTGCGGACACGATTACCATATCGGTGGACTTTATCGTAAGCTTGCGATGCTCGCTGTAAGCCATGCGCGTAAGCCCCGCCATCGGTTCGCCTTGGCTGCCCGTCGTTATTATGACAATCTGATGGTCGGGGTAGCGGTCGAGCGTATCAAGCTCGACAATCGTGCCGTCTAATGCCTTCATATCGCCGAGCGACAGCGCAAGCTTTGAGACGTTTACCATGCTGCGCCCGACGAAGCATACGTGTCTTCCGTAGCGTTCCGCGGCGTCGATCAGCATCTGAATGCGGTGGATGTTTGACGCGAACATCGCGACGAACACTCTTCCGTCCGCTTTGGCGAACAGATTGTCGAACGTTTCGCCGACCTTTTTCTCAGACATCGTATAGCCCGAACGCTCGACGTTCGTGGAGTCGGACATCAGAGCCAGAACGCCGCGAGCGCCGTATGCCGCAAGCGTTCCCAAATCTATAATCGTTCCGTCAACGGGCGTGTAATCAATCTTAAAGTCGCCCGTGTGAATAACAACGCCTTCGGGCGTTTCTATCGCAAGCGCGACCGCTCCCGCGATCGAGTGGTTTACGTGGATGAAGCGTACTTTGAAACAGCCCGCGGTTATCGTATCGCCCGGCGCGACGGTGTTCAGATTAGCGTTGCCGACATTATGCTCGCGCAGCTTCTGCTCCACCAGCGCGAGCGTGAGACGTGTGCCGTATACTTGCGCGTGTTCAAGCTGAGGAAAAATATAAGGCGTCGCTCCGATATGGTCTTCATGCCCGTGGGTGATTACGAACGCGCGGATCTTTTCCTGATTCTTAACGAGATACTGCACGTCGGGGATAACGAGATCGATCCCCAGCATGTCTTCTTTTGGAAACGACAGTCCGCAATCTATAACCAGAATGTTGTCCGAATATTCAAGGACATACATATTCTTGCCGATTTCGTCAACTCCGCCGAGCGGAATAATTTTGAGTTTTGACTTGTGTGCCAAGCTAGCCCTCCTTTCTTTTCAATATTGTGTCAATATTGTGTCAGTATTGCGTTTCGCTTGATAATTTTTGGGCAACACGCATAATCTGTCAAAAGCATATGACAGGATATGCGTTAAAGCAGGCTGAAATTACATTCACCCCGCGATTATTCTTTTTACTTTTGCCTCGCTACCGACGACTCTACAGCCGCAAGACCTTCCGTTACCAGCTTTTTTATTTCATTCTTGGACGCCGCGCCGACCATCGTGTCGACGACGCGTCCGCCCTTAATCAGAACCAATGTCGGTATGCTCATAACCCCGAAGCGCTGCGCAAGCTCGCCTTGCTCGTCTACGTTTATCTTTCCGACGACCAGCTCGCCGTTCATTTCCTTTGAAAGAAGCTCAAGCTGCGGGGAAACCATACGGCAAGGCCCGCACCATGGAGCCCAGAAGTCAAGCAGGATAGGCTTCTCGGCCTGCATCACGTTTGCGTCGAAGTTGTCTTGGGTGACCTCGATTATGTATTCGCTAACCATCATTTACGTTCTCCTAAAAAATTATTTATTATAACAAAAGTTACGTCAAGCTCGGCAGCGCATCCGTAAAGTCTACGACGGAACGTCGTTTTCCAGAACCTCAGTTATTCGCGCGACCGTCTTGGGCACAAATCTCTCGATGTTCGACAGCGCGTGAAGCACGAGGAACCCTGCCACCAGAAATATTCCCGCGACAATCGCGATGAAAAGGTCCGCTTCCATATGCGGAGCCACACGCTCAGAAAACAGGAAGCCCGCCAAAAGCCCCAGCAGAAGCGAAGAGAGCGGAACGCCGTATGTCAGCGCGGAGTATCTCAGCGCGCCGTTGCCCGGCATATCAACCGCGACCTTGTCGCCGACGCGCACCGCCACCTCGGAAGTTGTTTCCGCCTGACAAGCGCGCCCGCTGCAAGCCGTGCAACTGCCGCAAGAAGCCTCGGGCACGAACTTCACGGTAATCCTTTCGCCTTCAATCGCCGCTACGACGCCTTCCTTAATCACACCGATAACCTCTTCCATAACCTCTTCCGACTATTATACCACAAAAAGTCAATAAACAAACAACCAAGTTCACCTCTTCGCAAGAATCGTCTCCGCGACGGTCTGCGCAAGCCCTTCAAGCGCAACGCGATCCTCCGTATGCGCGGTCAAGTTCCTGAGAACCGCTTCGCCTTGCGCGGCCTCGTCTCCGCCGAGAATCAGAACGTATCCCGCGCCTACCTTGTCCGCAAACTTAAACTGCGCCTTAAGGCTTCTGCCGACGTGATCCATATCCGCCTTCACGCCCAGCGCGCGAAGAGCGGAAACATACCGCACGGCTTCCAAGCGGCTTTCGGGCGTAAGCGTTGCGACGAACACATCGCAGATAGGCTCCGCCTCAGGCGACTTATTCTGCCTTTGAAGAAGCATAAGCAGACGCTCTATCCCCATGCCGAACCCAATAGCGGGCGTCGGCTGCCCGCCGAGCTCGCTCACCAACTCGTCGTATCTTCCGCCGCCGCAGACGGTCAGCTTGCCCTCGTCCGCGCTGATGATTATCTCGAACACCGTCTTCGTGTAGTAGTCGAGACCGCGCACGATTCGCGGGTTCACGGCATACGAAACGCCTATAGCGTCAAGCGCGTCCTTAAGCCCCGCGAAGTGCGCGGCGCATTCGTCGCAAAGAAAGTCAAGCATGACGGGCGCGTCTTTGAGTTCCGCCTGACACTCGTCAGACTTGCAGTCCAGAATGCGAAGCGGATTGCGAAGCAGTCTGTCGTTGCATGTCGCGCAGAGCTTATCCTTGCGTTGCGTCAGATACTCGCGCAGTCTCTCGTGATAATGCGGGCGGCACTTCGGGCATCCGATGGAGTTTATGTTGAGCGCGAAGTCGGAAAGCCCGAGCTTCGTCAGCACGTCAAGCGGAATGCTTATCACTTCCGCGTCGAGCGTCGGCTGCCGCGCGCCGAACGCCTCCACGCCGAATTGGTGATGCTCGCGCATTCTGCCCGACTGCGGCGCCTCATAGCGGAAAATCGGCGAGCTTAAATAATACACCTTAAGCGGCATAACGCCCTGATTCAGTCCCGATTCCAGCATCGCGCGAACCACGCCCGCCGTGCCTTCGGGCTTGAGCGTTATCGAGCGGTCGCCCTTATCCTTAAAGGTATACATTTCCTTCTGCACAATGTCGGTCGTGTCGCCCACGCCGCGCAGAAACAGCTCCGTATGCTCGAACACGGGAGTGCGAATCTCGCGATAACCCGCAAGCCTCGCGACCTCGCGCTCCGCGTCCTCAATCTTCCGCCACGCGTGGGAAATATTCGGAAGCACATCGTATGTGCCCTTGGGGGCTTTTATCATCGCGCTCTCGGCTCCTCTAACACCTTATACCTTTTACCTGATATCTGTTCTATTTTGGCAGGATTATGTTCAGCTCATCCATGGAAACCAGAATCGCGCGCGGCTTCACGCCTTCTGTCTGCCCGACCACGCCCTTGCGCGCAAGCACGTCTATAAGCCTGCCCGCCCTTGCGTAACCTACGCGCAGCCTGCGCTGAAGCATACTGATTGAAGCCTGCCCGCCCTCTATGCATATTTCCGCGGCTTGGCGAAGAAGTTCGTCGGTCTCCGCGTCGTTCGAGTCGAAATCCTCAACTGCGTCGTCGGGCGCGTTCGCTATATAGTCGATTACGTCCGCGCGGTATTCGCTGTCGTGGCGCTGTTTTACATAGTCCACAACCCGCGCCACTTCCTCGTCCGATACATAGCAGCCCTGCACGCGCTGCGGCTTGCCCGCGCCCTGCGGCGCGAACAGCATGTCGCCCTTGCCGATGAGCTTCTCCGCGCCCGTCGTATCAAGGATGGTGCGCGCGTCAACCTGCGACGCGACGGCGAACGCGATTCGCGCGGGAATGTTGCTCTTTATAACGCCCGTAATGACGTTCACGGACGGACGCTGCGTCGCGATAATCAAGTGTATTCCCGCGGCTCTCGCAAGCTGCGCCAGGCGGAATATCGACTCTTCCACGTCGTTTGAGGCGACCAGCATGAGGTCCGCAAGCTCGTCGATAACGACGACTATCTGCGGCATAAGCGGCTCGCCCGCGGGGCGGTTCGCGTTGTATCCGCGAATGTCGCGCACTTCGCGTTCCGCGAATTTGTGGTAGCGTTGATCCATCTCAAGCACGGCCCACTTGAGCGCTTTCGCGGCTTCCTTGGGGTTGGTGACGACGGGCGCTTCGAGGTGCGGAATGCCGTTGTAAACCGAAAGCTCCACAACCTTGGGGTCTATCAGAATCAGCCTTACCTCCGCGGGAGACGAGCGGAATATGATGGAAGTTATGATAGTGTTTATGCAGACGGACTTACCTGAACCTGTCGCGCCCGCTATCAGCAAGTGCGGCATGGAGACCAAGTTCGCTATAACCTTGCGCCCCGTTATATCCTTGCCGAGCGCGACCGCAAGCTTGGACGGATGGTTCTGCGCCTCGTCGCTTTCCAGAACGTCGCGCAGCGGAACCATCTGCACCACGTCGTTTGGAATCTCGATGCCGATTGCGGACTTGCCGGGGATAGGCGCTTCGATACGAACGCCGCGCGCCGCCATGTTCAGCGCGATGTCGTCCGCCAAGCTTACAATGCTCGACACCTTAACGCCGGGTCCCGGCTGAAGCTCGTAGCGCGTGACCGCGGGACCGTGCGTAACCTGAACGACCTTCGCGGTTATCTTGAAGCTCAACAGTGTCTCTTCCAGCTTGCGGGCGTATTTCGTATCCTGGTCGCGCGTATCCTGAACGTTCGGAACGCTTTTGGACTGCGTGAGAAGCTGGAACGGCGGGAAGCGATAGTCGCCGCTGTATGTCAGGTTCTCAAACTTGTTGAATACCGCGTTCTTCTCTTCTTTAGGCTCCGTCCACGGCGCGACGGTCGGGCGCAGAACCGCGCCCGCGGGCTGCGCCTGCGCCTCGGGCGACTGTCTCGCAGGTCTGGCGAATGATGAAAGCTCAGGCTCAAAGTCAGATTCAGCCTCGTTCACAATAGGCTCAAGCGGAAGCTCGTCCGCGTCTATCACGTCCGCGTTCACGCGCATTCCCTGCGGGTCGTCCGGCAGAACGTCCAGCGCGTCATATGTCTTCTTGTGCTGTTTCAAATACGCGGGTATGTCTTCCTGATGGCGCGACTTTGCAGCGCGCGCCTTCGCCGCGGCGTCCTCAGCCGAAACGATGTCTTCGGAATACATGGTGGAAGTTCTGCGCGGAATATCCGTCTCAGCCTGCCGCCTTTCCTGACGCTCGGCGCGTTCGGGTTTCTGCGCGATAGGCTTTGGGCGTCTTGGCGGAACAGGCGGCGGCGCAAGCTCCTCCGCGGCTTCCGTATCGTAGTCGCCTTCGTCCTCGTCCTCGAACTCTTCCCGCTCTTCTTCTTCTGCCAGTCTCCTCTCGCGTTCTTCCGCGCGAATCGCCTTGTTCTCCCTGAACGCCTCGCGCTTCTCGCTGAACCACGCGGCGAAAGAACCGCCCCCGGCGCGCAGGAACAAACCGATCTTCTGCCCGAGTTCGGGGATGCGGACGTGGAAGAGCATAAGCGCGAAGATTATCAGCAGGAAGAACAGCAGGATAAGGCTTCCCCACACCGCGAGCGCTTTCACCAGCGGATACGCGATAATCGCGCCTATCGCGCCGCCGCTGAACACGCCGAGATCCATATCGTTAAACGACGCAGTGATGAACGAGTTCCACGAGATAGGCAGCGGATAACCCTTCGACCTCGCTATCGTTTCGACAAGGCTAAACGAGAATACGTGGAAGATTGCGCAAAGCGTTATTATTATGCAGAACAGATATCCCAGCGTCGCGGAGCGCACGCGCCCGCGCGAGCTGAACGCCATAAGCGCGCCCGCCCATATTACGAAGACAGGCAGCGCGATTGCGGTTCTGCCCATTATGCGGCGGATTCCGTTCGTCAGGTTCGATATGAACGTTGTGGAGTTTCCCGACGGGCTGATGAGCAAGCATATAAACAGAATGATGCCTATCCCCACAACGAATATGCCGAACGCGTTCTTCGCGTTGCCGCGCTGTTTCTGCTCCCTGCGGATAGGCACGGGCTTGCGCGCGCCCTTCATATCCTTCACGCTCTTGCCGCCGGATGAGCGCGCGGCAGCGCTGCGCACGGCTTGCGGCGTTCGCGAAACGCTTGATCCGTTTGATCTCCTTGTCGCTTTCGTGCCCGCCATAAACTAACTCCTTCAAGTGTGTTTGCCAATATTTTCTGTTCAGTATAGCATAAATGGGCGGATTAAGCAAACAAGACGAAACTTATATACATATCACGCCATCAAATGCGCCTTCACGCACTCCGCCGCGAGCGCGAGCGTCTGCGCCGTCGTCTCCTCGATGGAGCGGCTCGCGTCCACGATGTGCACGCGGTCGGGCTCTTCTTCCGCAAGCCCGACGAACGCGTCGTAGACGCGGCGGAAGAACGATTCGCCCGAACGCTCGATGCGGTCGAGACGCGTCGCGCTTCCGCGGCGAAGCAGCGCGGTTTCCAAATCCACCATAAGCAGCATAACGAGGTCGGGAACGCAAACGTCCACCGCAAGCTCGTTTAGCCGCTGAACGCGCGACGCGCCAAGCTCGCGCCCCGCGCCTTGGTATGCTATCGAGGAATCAACGAACCTGTCGGAAATCACGACCGCGCCTCTCGCGAGCGCGGGCATGATAACTTTCCTTACATGCTGCGCGCGGCTCGCGGCAAAAAGATACGCCTCGGTTTCCGCCGTCATATCTCCTATCCCGTCCGCTTTGAGCAGCTCGCGAATCTTTTCCGCGACGAGGTCGCCGCCGGGTTCGCGCGTCGTCACAACCTCCCAGCCCATCTGCGTCAGCCGCTCCGCAAGCAGCGGAACCTGCGTCGTTTTGCCCGCGCCGTCGATTCCTTCTATCGTCATAAACAACCCGTTAACCGTAGGGGCAATCTCTGACCGCCCGCCGTCCATGGGAAGAAGCATTTCCGCGAGATCGGAAACCGCAGCCGCGATTCTGTCCGCGCCGCTGCCGACAAGCTCGCTCTCGCTTCCGTAACCGTACAGAACGCCGATTGCGTCTATATTGTTCGCCTTCGCCGCCTTCATATCGTTCTGACGGTCGCCTATCATCACCGCGCGGCCCTTGCGCCTTGCGGGCAAGGCTTGGCGCACGATGTCCGCCTTGTCGTGGTAGTTTGCGTCCAGCGGAACGCCGACGACCGAGTCGAACAGACCAAGCAACCCGAAGTATTCCAATATGAGACGCGCGTACACCGTCGGCTTATGCGTGGCGAGAATTACGGACGCGCCGCTCTTCTTAAGCCTGAGAAGCAGGTTCGGTATGCCTTGGTATACACGGTTGTTGTATATCCCGCTCACCGCGTAGTCGTCCCTGTAGATTGCCACAGCTCGCTCTATATCGTCGCCCGCAAGCCCCAAGTGGCGGCTGAAGCTCTCGTTCAGCGACGGCCCCATGAACAGGCCGAGCTTCTCTTCCTCAATCTCGGGCAGACCCATCCGCTGTATCACATGCCTTATCGAACCCGCGATTCCTGTTGCGGAATCGGTTATCGTGCCGTCCAAGTCGAACAGGACCGTATCATACTTTACCGAAAGGTTGTTCATTGATAATGCTCCTCCCGCCGTTGTCTAATATTTATTGCAGAGGCGATTTTAAGGCTGCAATGCAAAGGACACGCACAATACCCATGAAATCGACGGAACGATTGTTAACCCGCATCATGCGTTGGACCAAGCAGTTTTGAAAAGGGCGGGCGATTGGAAATCGCCCCTACAGGGATTGTTTACAAACGCGCAAGCGCGTCCGATAATCTGTCAAAATCTTTTTGCTCGTCCATAACGGTCGCAATCAGCGTTATGCGCCGCTCGTCCGCAAGCTCGATATCAATCCCCATATTATACAGTTTGCGCTGCGCTTCATAACCGGAAAGACCGCGCCGCGTCACGTCAAGAACGATTCGCGTCGGGTCGTAGTCTCCTTCGCGCGGATCGATTATCCCTTTCGGCAGTTCGTTCCTTTTCGGAAGCATCGCCGAAAGCTTGGCGAGCTTGTCCGCGCCGTGCGCGCCCATCCAATCGCGGCAGCCGTCGAGCGACGCCATAACCAGATACGAAGGGCTGGACGACTGAATCATCTTAATATTAGAAAGAACGCGTTCCGCGTCTTCCCCTGCGGAAAGGTTCAGCCACGCTCCCGCCGTGAGCGCGGGAAGCGTCTTGTGAGCGCTCGTCGTCCACAAGTCCGCGCCGCATAGTCCCGCGGGCTTCATCCTGCCGTAATCCGTCAGCCAGTTCCAGTGCGCTCCATGGGCTTGGTCCACGAGCAATTTCATGCCGCGCTCGCGCGTTTTCTCCCGAATGCGTTCGAGCGGCAGAATAGTTCCGTCATACTGCGGCGTCGTAACGAGAACGCACGAAGCGTCCGAATTCTCGTCAATCGCGCGGATCCACGGCTCGTCATGCTGAAGAGCGTATCCCAACTCGTCGCGCTCTTCTTCCGCATACGCGGGAACAATCCCGCCCAGCTTGACCGCGCTTTGCGCGCTGTAATGCCCTTCGCGCGAAAGAATAACCTTGCCGCCGCGCGGAACGCTTGCGAGCAGCATTGCGATAACGCCTGTCGAAGAGCCGTTCGTCAGCATGAAGGCGCGCGCGGCGTGGAGCGGCTTCGCGGCGGCTTCCTGCGCCGCCCTGATTATTCCGTCCGCGTAATAAAGGTTGTCCGTCGCGGGAAGCTCCGTCGTGTCCCATTCAAGCGAAAGCGGATACGGCAGCGGCTTGCCCTTGTGTCCCGGCATGTGGAACCGCGCGTTGCTTGGCGACAGCGCGCGTTCGTCGATTGTGGTCGGCATGAGGACAGTATACCGCAGATGCAGCGGCATGGCAAACGCGCGGTTCAGTCTGCCGACAAACGATTGTTTAGTATGCGGGCGGGCGAGCCAACCCACCACGCCATACACAACACCGCGCGGTTTGCAAAACATCGCCCGCCGTATCCGTTAATTATTCATTATTAATTTTTCATTTCTTATTCCGCCCGCAGCCCCGCACAATAACCTTCGCTTTGGCGCTGCACGAACAATTATATTTCTTAATCATACTTACGAAACGCCGCTCGAATTCGTCGTCCGACATGCAGCAGCTTGTCGGGTC
>JAITHB010000116.1 GCA_031280145.1 Oscillospiraceae bacterium
CGTTCGTTTTTCATTGTTAATTTTTCATTTAAAAGGGAGGCGAATATGACCGAACCCCTAACCCCGCTCGACATCCTGCTGCGCGTCGTGCTTGCGGCGTTCACCAGCGGCGTAATAGGCGTGGAGCGCGAACACCATAACCGCCCCGCGGGTCTGCGTACGCACATTCTGGTTGGGCTCGGCGCGGCGTTCGTCGCGCTGACAGAGGTGTATAGCCTGCATAACGTGAGCCTGCTGCCTGTGGGGACTGCGCAGATTTCGGTCGGCAGAATGACCGCGCAGGTGATAAGCGGAATCGGATTCCTTGGGGCGGGGACGATAATCGTCCACAAACACAACATATCGGGCTTGACTACCGCAGCGTCGCTGTGGAACGTCGCGTGTCTCGGCGTTGCGGCGGGCTACGGCTATCTTACGATATGCCTTATCGGCGCGGGTTCGACGCTCATCGTGCTGACGTTCATCCGTCACCTCTTGCCCGTTCGCGAACAGCGGCGCGTAGAGATAACCTTCGTTAACCGCGCGCAGACGACCGATTATCTGCGCAGCCTGTTTGAGGAATGCCGCGTGCGCGTGATAAGCGCGAACCTGACGTCTTCCATGCAGGACGAGGTGGAGAGGTGTACGAACGTGTACGCGCTCGATTTCCCGGCGCGGTTCGACTTCAACGTGTTCTTTCGGAAGCTGTGCGAGAACGGGAACATTGTCGGCGTGAAGATGATAAATACGTAGCTTAGTTGGGAATTAGGGGAAGCGGCGGGGTGGGTTGGCTCGCCCGCGGTTATCATTACGCCGCCCGCCACAATACATCGCCCGCCACATTCTCTAATTCCTCGTTCCTCATTAAACTGCGTCATATTGCGTGAATGCGTGAAATAGGATATAATCCTACAGAATAACGTATTGTATAGGTGGCGACGAATGGCGAAGCGCGACTACTACGAATTATTGGGGGTTGCAAAGGGCGCGAGCGAAGCTGAGATAAAGTCCGCGTACCGCAAGCAGGCTAAGCAGCACCATCCCGATTTACATCCCGGCGATAAGCAGGCGGAAGAAAAGTTCCGCGAGATAAACGAGGCGTACGACGTTCTGCAAGACCCGCAGAAACGCGCGCGCTACGACCAGTTCGGACACGACGGCGTGAACGGTCAGCCCGGCATGGGCGGATTCGACTTCAACGGGTTCGGCGGGTTTGACAGCATATTCGATATGTTCGGCTTCGGCGGCGGCGGGCGCGTAAACCGCAACGGTCCCGAGCGCGGCGCGGACTTGCGCTACGACATGCAGATTACGTTCGAGGAAGCGGTGTTCGGCGTTCGGCGCGAATTCAAGTTCCAGCGAAGCGAGCAGTGCGACGTGTGTTCGGGTTCGGGCGCGAAGCCGGGCAGCAAGGTTGAAACGTGCAAGACGTGCGGCGGAACGGGGCAGGTGCGCCAAACGAGCAACTCGCTGTTCGGGCAGGTCGTCAACATGCGCGCGTGTTCCGCATGCTCGGGTACGGGCAAAATTATCGTGGACAAATGCGGAAAGTGTTCGGGAACGGGGCGCGTTCGCGCGTCGCGCACCGCGACGATAAACATTCCCGCGGGCGTGGACGACGGTCAGGCGCTCACGCTGACGGGTCAGGGCGAGCAGGGCAAGCGCGGCGGACCCGCGGGCGACTTGGTCGTGGTGCTGTCGGTGCGTCCGCACAAGCTGTTCAAGCGCGAGGGGTATCATCTGTATTGCGAGATACCGCTTTCGTTCGCGCAGGCCGCGCTCGGCGGCGACATAGAGATTCCCACGCTGGAGGGACCAATCATCCACAACATCCCCGAAGGCACGCAGAACGATACGGAGTTCCGCTTCCGCGGTCACGGAGTGCAGCAGCTCCGCGGTTCGGGAAAGGGCGATTTATATGTGCGCGTCCATGTGGATATTCCAAAGAAGCTGACCGACAAACAGAAGGAATATCTGCGCGAGTTTGAGAACAGCCTGACGGGCAAGGAATATGAGGGGCGCAAGAGTTTCTTTGAACGGATGAAAGATTTGTTTACGGTGAAGGAATAGGCAGGAATATGCGCTACTTGGAACTGGTCGTCCGCACCACGACGGAAGCGTCGGAAATGGTCGCGTACCTCGCCTGCGAGGAAGGCGCGACGGGCGTTTCCATCATAGATAAGGCGGACATAGAGAACCGCGGCGAATACGCAAAGTGGGATACCGTCGACGACGACCTGCTTAACGCCTATTCAGACGACGTTCTTGTGAAGGCGACGTTCGGCTCCGAAGGGGACGAGCAGCTCGAGCGCGCAAAGGCGCGCATCCTTGAGCTTGATACGTTCGTAATGACGGTGGAAGAACACGACGACAGCGAATGGGCGGACGCGTGGAAGGCTTATTTCAAGCCGTTCCGCGTGGGAAGCCGCATAGTGGTCAAGCCCGCGTGGGAGGAAGCTGACATAGCGCAGGGCGACGTCGTTCTCGACCTCGACCCGGGCATGGCGTTCGGAACGGGCACACACGCCACAACCTCGCTCTGTCTGGAATTACTGGAACGGTATGTGAAGGGTACAGAGACGGTCGCGGACGTCGGCTGCGGCTCGGGCATACTCGCTATCGCGGCGATGAAGCTTGGCGCAAGTCGCGCGCTCGCGTGCGACTTCGACCCGGACGCGGTGAAGGTCGCGCGAGAGAACATCCTGCGAAACGGCCTGCAAGATAAGATTGTGACGCGCGCCGCAGACCTCATACTGAACCTTGACGACGAAGCTTCTTCTTATATAAACGGGAACTGCGACCTCATGCTCGCAAACATTCTGCCCGACATAATAAAGCGATTGATACCGCTCGCGAAGACTGCGCTGCGTCCGAACGGCGTACTGATTTGTTCCGGCATAGTAACGGACAGACTGGCGGAGGTTGAGGAAGTGTTAACCGCAAACGGATTCGGTATTGCGGAAACAAAGACCTCGGGCGACTGGGTCGCGATTGCCGCTGTTGCGAATGAGGAATGAGGTTAATAAGGAATGAGGAGTGGGGAATTAATGGATGTAGGGGCGAGCCCCCGGCTCGCCCGCAGTATTGTTAGGTTCGGGCGACCGAGGCGGTCGCCTCAGACTGTCGACAAAGCCCGTCGGTATTGTAAAGGGCGGGCGACCGAGGCGGTCGCCCCTACATTCCTCATTAACCTTATTTCTCAATAACTATGCATAGATTCTTTACCGACGGCGAACTAATAGTAGGCGCAACGGTTGCGCTTGACTCGGACGAATCGCGCCACGCACTGCGTGTGCTGCGCATGTCGGCGGGCGATGCGATTCATCTGCTGGACGGTCGCGGCGCGTCCGCTTTGGCTTTTATACTCCATAAAGCAACGCGCGAGCATTGTAACGTCAACATAACGGAGGCGGCGCATGGCTGCGCGTACGCAAAGGTTACGCAGCTGCTTCCGTCGAACGAGCCGCAGGCGTTCGTCACGCTGTATCAGGGGCTGTGCAAGGGCGGCAAGCTCGACTTGATAGTGCAGAAGTGTACGGAGCTTGGCATAGGAAGAATCGTTCCCGTGCAGTTCATGCGCTCCGACGCGAGGCTTTCTTCGGAAGAAAACCGCGCCGCGCGTCTCACTCGCATTGCGCGCGAAGCGGTGAAGCAGTGCGGGCGTTCGCGCGTACCCGATATAGCGCAGGCTGTGATGTTTTCGGCAATGCTGAAGGAGCTTGCGCAGCCCTGCGGATTGTCCGTCGTATTGTGGGAGAACGAGAAGAATACGGGCGTTGCGTCGGTTCTGCAAAAGGGGGTCGGGCGCGTCTCAATAATTGTGGGACCAGAAGGCGGAATAGACGAAACGGAGGTGCGCGCGCTGACGGAATCGGGCGCGGTCTGCGCGACGCTCGGCAAGCGTATTCTGCGAACGGAAACTGCGGCGATAGCCGCCACTACAGTAGTGATGTACGCGCTTGGAGAACTTTAACTTGTATTGCAAAGCGCATGATTGGAGAAGTAAATGCTGACAATCAGCGCAATCACGCTCGGCTGCAAGGTGAACCAATACGACACGCGCGCGATGGTCGAGCGATTCCTTGCGCGCGGCTATACGGAGGCGGACGCGGACACGCCGACAGATGTGGTCATCGTGAACACCTGCACCGTGACGGGCGAGAGCGACAGGAAGTCGCGGCAGCACATACGGCGCGCGAATCGGCTGAACCCCGCGGCAAGCATTATCGTCAGCGGCTGTCTGGCACAGCGCAAGGCGGAATCGCTTGCGCTTCCCGGCGTAAAGTTGATATTGGGCACCGCGAGGCGCGGCGAGGTCGCGGACCTGCTCGACAAGGCGCGGCTTAGCGAGGGCGCGCTCATAGCGGTCGATTCCGACATAGAAGAGATATTCGAGCCGCTTTCGGTCGCGCAAGGCACGGAGGGACGCACACGCGCGATAATGAAGATTGAGGAAGGCTGCGACTGCCGCTGCGCGTATTGTATCATACCGAGCGTGCGCGGGAACGTGCGCTCGCGCTCGCTTGAGGAGATTTCGCGCGAAGCCGAACGGATTGCCTCGGCTGGCTATCAAGAGATAGTGGTAACGGGAATAAACCTCTCGTGCTACGGCAAAGACTTCGCAATGCGGACGGACCTCGCTGACGCGTTGTCCGCAATCGGCGCGTCTGGCATTCCGCGCATTCGCCTAAGCTCGCTGGAACCGAATATAGTAAGCGAAAGCTTCCTCGACAAGCTGAAACGAACAGACGCGCTTTGCCCGCACTTCCATATGGCGTTGCAGAGCGGTTGCGACGCGACGCTTGCGCGTATGCGCCGTCCGTATAATCTCGCCCGCTTCACGGAAGAAGTATGCCTGCTTCGCGGCGCGTATCCTTCTTGTTCCATAACTACGGACATGATTGTGGGTTTTCCGGCTGAAACGGAAGAAGAGTTTGCGCGAACGCTTGATTTTGTGCGAGAGACGGGCTTCAGCCGTCTGCATGTGTTTCCGTATTCCGTGAGAGAAGGAACGCCCGCGGCGGCTATGACGGGGCAGATTCCGACGGAGGCGAAGAAGGAACGCGCGGCGCGGCTTATCGCATTGGGGCGGGAGCTTGAACAAGCGTATGTATTAAGGAAGATTGGCGGCGTTTCAAGCGTCTTGTTTGAGCGGGAGATAATTTCGCAAGGCGAAGCCTTCGCGGAGGGATATACGGAGGATTACTTGCGGGCGCGTCTGCGCGCGTCGTCTGCGATCGGTGAAATAACGGACGTTCGGTTGACGGGTTATGACGGCGATTGCGTATCGGCGGAAAAATACCGTGCTTGAACGCCGAAATTTATAATATACATATTGCAATTGGCAAGTATTGTAGGAGGTTGACAGCATGGCAGATTGCGTATTCTGCGGGATAGCGAGCGGAAAGATTCCGTCGACGATTGTTTACGAGGACGCGGACGTGGTGGCGTTCCGCGACGTCGCGCCTCAAACGCCCGTGCATATTCTGATTGTGCCCAGGGAGCATGTCGCATCGTTCAACGAGGTTGATAAGCTTGGGGACGACATTGTGGCGAAGATGTTCCGCGTGGCGTCGCGGCTTGCGAAGGAGCAGGGCTTGCGCGAGCGCGGATACAGGCTTGTTTCCAATTGCGGCGTGGACGCGTGTCAAAGCGTGCCTCACCTGCATATACATTTGTTGGGCGGGCGCGCGATGGGCGCGGATATTGCGTGATTAATGAACAATGAAAAATTAGCAATGAACAATTAATGGTTTTGGATTGGTGTTGTGAGTATCCGTTCCAACCATCAATTTTTCATTTTTCATTGTTAATTTTTCATTCGCCCCTCATTCGTCAATCGCCCTCTACAGGAATTGAATGTTTTCGTCGAATGACAGGCGCGCGGCGCGATTGATTCTTGAATATTTACGGTTGACGTGTACAAGTTTTTGTGGTTTAATATCAAGGTATGCAGATAATATGAGCGGAGGGGAGGGATACCATGTCGGAAGTTCGATTGAGGGAAAACGAATCCCTGGAAAGCGCTCTTAGGAGATTCAAGCGTCAGTGCGCGCGCGCGGGCGTTTTGGCTGAGGTTCGCAAGCGCGAGCATTATGAAAAGCCAAGCGTGAAGCGCAAGAAGAAGGCGGAAGCCGCAAGAAAGCGCAAGTATTGATTCCGTATCTTGGGCAAGTATTGGCGAGTATCGCAGATTGTAATTTCCGGTATAAATTTGTTTTATGAAACGCTCGGGCGGCTCAATCTGTCACAGAGACGGTCGCCCCTGCGGCAATCAATAAAAACCCGTAAAACATTATTTTTAAAAAGAAGAATATTTCGCAGGCGCGCTGAATAGAATAGATTATAAGACAGGAATACAATGGACTCATCAGCCTTTCGCGGATTCGCACGACCTCCGTCCGTGAGCCGGCACAGAATATATAAGAGTAAAACAATATACAGACTGTCGACAAAGCCCACAAGCGTTGTAAAGGGCGGGCGACCGAGTCCCACCCCGACAAATCTGCGGATTTGTCGGGGACCCCGAAGGCGGTCGCCCCTACAGGGTGTATGCTATCGGCATACAGGAACTCAATATGCTGTAGGGGCGAGCCCCCGGCTCGCCCGCCCGCTGCAAAACAATCATTTGTCAACAATCTGAAACAATATAGTTTCCATGTTGAGAGGAGCGAACATTTCCTTGAGTCAAATTCTGACCGAAACAGCCATCCCGAAGATTCGTCTGCCCGAGCTTGACAAAATGATTCTGCCGGACCTTAAACAATTCGCGCGCGACCACGGAATCACGCTCGCAATCGGCATGAACAAGGCAAGCATTATTCAGCGCATAAAAGAAAAAGCGGAAGAGATAAACAACGACGCGGACGCCGTTGTGAAGCCGATTCCCAAAAGCAACCGCGGCAGGAAGCCGCTCAATAAGAATCGCGGGGAATCGGATACGGCGCGCGGCGTCACGTCTCTCAAGCCCGCGTTTGTTCCCGAAGCCGCAAAGCTTGCGGACATTTCCGAACCCGTGCTGAAAGCGCTGCTGAAGGAAGAATCCGCGCCAGAACCCGTTCGCGAACGCACTGTACAGACGAATAAAACGGAAGTGCTGGAAGTTGGTCAGTCCGCGAGCAGACAGACCGCGCAGCCCGTGCCACAGATCCGCCGCGCGGACGAGAGCCGCGCAGATTCGTTGAAACACCCCGCCAAATCTGCTGAACCACCCAGCCAAAACCGCGGTTTTGTCGAGGCCTCCGGGGATTTGTCGGGGACCTCGGGGAACGCGCAGACGTTCCTTACGCAGACGCAGCGCGCCGCGCTCCTCAACAAGAATACGACGGACAATCGTTCCGGCAACGTATCGACTTATTCAAATAATAACCGATGGGAAGCGCGTCCGATAAATTCGGCGGCGGTCAGAACTCCCGTGCGCAGCTCTTTTGACGGTCAGCAATATAATACGACGCCGAGGTTCAACCAGGGCGGTCAGAACAGTTCCGCAAGCACGTATACATATAACAATCAGAACGCCGTACAGCCGCGCGCGGGCTATCAGCAGAGGTTCGAGCGCGTGATTCCCGCGGGCGCGCCGACGCTGCCCGAGCTGCTCAGCAGCGGCGAATGTACGGACGGCGAAGGCATACTCGAACTTCATCAGGACGGCTACGGCTTCCTCCGCGGCGAGAATTATCAGGCAAGCCCGAACGACGTATATATCTCCATAGCGCAGATTCGCAGATTCAACCTGAAGAACGGCGATAAAATATTGGGCAAGGTTCGCCCGCTTCGCGACGGCGAGCGCAATTCCGCGCTGCTCTATATTACCACCATCAACGGAATATCGGCGGATCAAGCCGCGAGACGCCCATCGTTCGACGATATGATGCCTATCTATCCCGACGAGCGCCTGACGCTTGAGAACGATGAGAACCGCGACGACCTCGCGCTGCGCGTAATCGACATCATCGCGCCAATCGGAAAGGGGCAGCGCGGGCTGATCGTGTCGCCGCCCAAGGCGGGCAAAACGATTCTTCTGAAGAAGATAAGCAACGCTATCGCAAGCAACTTCCCCGAAGCGGAGCGTCTTATTTTGCTTATAGACGAGCGTCCCGAGGAAGTGACGGACTTCAAACGCTCGCTCAAGCGCGGCGAAGTGGTGTATTCCACGTTCGACGAAACGCCAGACAACCATACGCGCATAGCGGAGCTTGTCAGCGAACGCGCCCAACGGCTGGTCGAGAGCGGCAAAGACGTTATAATTCTGCTGGACAGCATAACGCGCCTTGCCAGAGCCTACAACGCGGCGGCGCCGCAGACGGGCAGGGCGATGTCGGGCGGTCTGGCGCCGGGCGTTCTTCAGCGGCCCAAGAGGTTTTTCGGCAGCGCGAGAAAGATAGAGAAGGGCGGAAGCCTGACAATAATCGCGACGGCGCTTGTGGATACAGGCAGCCGCATGGACGACATAATCTATGAAGAGTTCAAGGGAACGGGCAATATGGAAATCCATCTTGACCGCAAGCTTTCGGAGAAGCGCATCTTCCCCGCGATAGATTTGGCGAAGTCGGGAACGCGCCGCGAAGACCTTCTGCTGTCGCAGGTGGAGCTTGAGGGCGTGCAGATTATCCGCAAGATTCTTTCGTCGTCAAACGCCGCGGACGCTACGGAGCAGTTGATAGCGACGATGGCGAAGACGCAGACAAACGACGCGTTCTTCATACGTCTGAAGGAATGGATGGCGCTGTGGGAGAAGGACGGTTATTCGCACAGCGGCAGGTCGCACTGAATTTAGCTGGGAATTAAATACGAGGAGTGAGGAATTATTAGGAACAAATGATAAACAGTATTTCAGGCATCAGAAGAAATCGCCTTCGTATTTGCGCTGCATTGACATTGTTATTGCTGTTCGTTTCTCATTCCTCGTTCCTAACCACTAACTTCTCGTTATTCTCGCGCGCGTCCGCGGAGAAATATACTATCGCGTGGCTTTCAGATACGCAGACATACTATAACGAGACGCTGCCCGTGTTCTTCTCGATGACGGAATATATCGCAGAAATGAAGGACGAGCTTAACATAAAGTATGTCGTTCACACGGGCGACGTGGTTGGAATGCCCAAACGTGACAGGTTCCGGGACGCATATGACGCGCTTTCCGTGATGGGCATACCGTACGGCGTTCTGCCGGGCAATCACGACCAATTGGATGACGGCACCGCCAGGCAGTTTCTTTATGTGTTTCCGCCGCTTGAGTCCAACGCGGAGCTTGGCATAGAGCGAGGTTCGTTTGAAGAGGGAATGTGCAGATATGACGCGCTGAGAATCGGCAGTGTGGATTTTCTGTTCGTGTACATAGCGTACCCCGGGCTTACAGCCGCGCGCGTCAACTGGGCTAACGAGGTTATCGCGAGCCACCCGTTCCACGTCGTGTTTTTGTGTACGCATGAGTATCTCACGCCGTCAAGCACATATATGACGACAGGCGAGAAGCTTCAGGAAAAAGTGGCGGCGGTGAACGAGAACGTGTTCATGACGTTATGCGGGCATATCAATAATGTGGACACAATCGCAAGCACGTTCGATGACGGCTGGCAGACGCGAACCGTATACAATTCCGTGGCGAACTTTCAGTATATGTTTGATAAGGATTGGAAGCTCGGCGGCGGGTTCATCCGTTTCATCGAGATAGACGAGGAAGCGGGGACGCTGCGACTGTATTCGTATTCGCCGTGGCACGACGAATATATGCAGATACTCGCCAAGGCAAAGACGCAGACTGACACGCTGGATATTCCGTGGATTGAGTTTTCATTAAAATAACGGGGCGGTCATATAATTTGAAAGCAATAATTAACGGAGGTTTGACGGCCGGGAATTAGGATTGTGCGAATTAGGAGTGAGGAGATGCGGCGGGCGAATGTTGCAGACTGCGGGCGAGCCGGGGGCTCGCCCCTACATGGGTTTGGCTGTATTCAATCGTGCAGGTAACGTATAATCTGTAGGGGCGAGCCCCC
>JAITHB010000122.1 GCA_031280145.1 Oscillospiraceae bacterium
ACACCATGTAGGGGCGACCGCCTCCGGGGTCCCCGACAAATCCGCAGATTTGGCGGGGTGGGATTCGGTCGCCCGCCCTTTACAACACTGATAGACTTTTGTCGTCAGCCTGACCTTATACCTGTAACCTGCGGCATGTTGCATAATTATTGTACTGTGCTATAATACTTTTTGTCAAGGTGTTTCGAGAATTCCGCGGAAATATATCATAATCACAGAGGTATCAATGATAAAGTTCACAACATCCAACACAATCCTGCAGCGCGTATATGACGCCGCCCTTTCAAAGTCTTACGCGAATATACAGAGCTTCGCGGGACGGCGCGCGCTTGTCGAAGGCGGCGGTTATGAGAAAATATGGATTGAGACGCAGCCGATGGGCGGTGAAATGTTCGCGGGTTATGATATGGAGCTTGCCCGCAATAACGTTATGCTGTTTATGGAGAATCAGCGCGGGGACGGTCGTCTGCCGGGCAGTATAAGGCTTGAGAACGGCAAGCTCGTTCCCGAGTTCAACAAGCTTCAGGGCTTCTGCTTCGCGGAACCCGCTCTCAATCTGTATTATTGGATGGAACGCGACGCGGCGTATCTCAAGCGGCTGTACGAATGCCTTGAAGCGTACGACGCGTACCTTTGGCGCACCCGCGGCAGCGGCGGAAACGGCTGTCTTGAAGCATGGTGCGTGACGGACACGGGCGAAGACGGCGCGCTGCGCTACGGCGACGCTCCGTTTTGGTGGACGGAAGAAACCGCGCCCGTCGGCTGCGCCGTCGTTCCGATACAGTCGATGGACATAATGGGGTACTCATTCGCCGCGCGGAACACCCTCGCGAAGATTTCCGCAATTCTTGAGAACGGCGGCGCGGAACGTTGGCAGCGCGATGCCGACGCTGTACGCGCAAAGATTCGCGAATACCTCTGGGACGACGAGCGCGGCGCGTGCTTCGACAGGGATAAGGACGGAAACGTTCTGCCGACGCTTCTGCATAACAATTTGCGGCTCATGCACTGGGGCGCGATGTATCCCGATATGGCGGAACGGTTCGTAGACGAGCATCTTCTCGATGAAGAAGAGTTCTGGACGCCCATGCCGCTTCCGTCAGTCGCGGCGAACGACCCGCTGTTCCGCAACTCGAACGGAAACGACTGGAGCGGTCAGCCCGAAGGGTTAACGTATCAGCGCGCGGTGTCCGCGCTGAACAATTACGGCTTCGCGCATCTGCTGAACCCGCTCTTCGGCAAACTGTTGAACGCGTGTTCCGATTGTGTCTTCTCGCAGCAGTTCGATACGTTCACGGGCGCGCACTCGTCCAAGCTTGACGGCTACGGTCCTACGATGCTTTCCATATTGGAATACACGGCGCAGACGCGCGGGATACGCATGGCGGAGGGTAAGCTGTTGTGGAGCGCGTTCGCGCGCGAGGATTCGGATTTCACGATCGAGTGCCGCGGAAAAACATACCGTCTGGTCGGCTGCGATAACGCGTTCGAGGGCTTTGTGAACGGCAGGAAGGTTCTCGGCGTGCCGTACGGAAAACGAATCGTAACGGATATGGACGGTGAAATTATATGAAGCGCGAAGACCTTCAGATTCGCGACCCATTCATCTTGGTGGATAACGACCGCTATATTCTGCTTGGTTCGACGGACAAGAATATTTGGAATCAGCCCGGGAACGGCTTTGAGGCGTACACCAGCCGCGACCTTGAGGAATTCACCTACGCGGGTACGCTCTTCAAGAGGACGGACTCCTTCTGGGGAACGCACGACTTCTGGGCGCCTGAAATGCACAAATACAAGGGAGCATACTACATCTTCGCCACATTCATAACGCCGGGAAGAATGCGCGGCACGGCGATACTCCGCTCCGATAACCCGCTCGGACCGTTCACGCCGTGGGGCGAGGAACGAGCCACGCCGCCCGAGTGGATGTGCCTTGACGGTACGCTTCACGTAGACGACGCGGGCGACCCGTGGATAGTGTTCTGCCACGAGTGGGTGCAAATCGGCGCGGGGACAATCTGCGCGAGAAGGCTTGCGCCCGACCTGTCCGCGCCAATAGGAGAGCCTGTGACGCTGTTCGCCGCGACAGACGCGGCATGGCCGCGCAGCCACACTCACTCAAGCGGAAGAATCGGCTACATTACGGACGGTCCGTTCCTCACGCGTTCTAAGAGCGGCGCTCTTTGGATGCTGTGGAGCAGCCTGACCGCCGGCGGATACGCGATCGGTCTGGCGATAAGCGATGGCGGAATCTTGGGACCGTGGCGGCAAACGGAGAAACCAATCTTCGCGGGCGACGGCGGACACGGCATGGTGTTCCGCGATTTGTCGGGCGAGCTTCGTCTGGCTATCCACACGCCGAACGATACGCCGAACGAGCGTCCGCTGTTCCTGCGAATCGCGGAGGACGGCGAGGGTTATGTAATTCTGTAGCGGTTTTCGCGGTGAATCGAGGTGTGTAAAGAATGCGCGAGGGAATAATTGATTTTTTCGCTTTTTTACTTTCACACTCTTCACGAAAAATGAAGAGGACGATTGTCGGGCTTGCTGCTGTGACAGTTGTTTCTTATGCCTTGGAGTTGCTGATTCCGCTGATTCAACGCAGCATTATCGATCAGATTACCGACTTTACGCTTCTCACGGGAAGCGCTGTTTTCGCTTTGCTTTCTGCCGCGATTCTTAGCATATGTATGGCGGTATTCGACGCGCTGGCGGAAACGAGCCTCAAGCTTAATATGCAAAACAAAATTCAGCGCGAATTGCTGGAATCCGCAACGCGTCTGCAGAACAAGACGCTGAAAACGCGCGGTCCCGGGGCGTTCATGGTTAATATATTCGGCGACTCCGAACAACTTAGCGATTTAGTTAACTCGGATATCTTCGCGACCGTATTGACGAGCGTTGCAAGCTTGATAATCCTCGTGATTGTTTCGCAATGGACTTGGGTTTTCGCGATGATTGCGCTGCCAACCGCCGCGCTGATTCTTATCCTCACGCGCTTTATGAACAAGCTGTATATGAAGCATCTCGAAGCCTTCAGGGAGAATGTTTTAACGGTTAATCCGCGCGTTCTTGAATATCTGGAAAACAGAAACGCCTTGCTTGGATATTCTGACATCAGAAAATACGAAGACACTATCTATCGTGAATTTGATACGCGAGACAAAGAACTGCTGTCGGCGGTGCGTATGCAGACTGTTTCGTCTTCGTTGGTCGGAACCGTTCGCTCCGCCGCTCTCATACTGTTCTTTGTATTCGCCGTGTTCGAAATAAAAGCGGGCAGGCTTTCATTCGCGGAGTTTATCGCGTGTACCGCGTATTTCCCTCAATTCTTCGCGCCGGTTGCGATGTATCAGTCTGCGACTCTCGGTATGAAACGTTTCAGAATGATTAAGGAGAAGCTGTCGGGCAGCCTTGACGCAACTCCTGAGATCATGCTTCCGACGGACGGCGGTATGCGCTTGCGGGACTGCATGTTTACGTATAAGGGCAATAGGGAGGGTACGCGGGAGCAGACCATCGAGAAGCTCTCGCTTGATATTGACGGATTGATCGGCGTCGTCGGAGTATCGGGAGAAGGAAAAACAACGCTGCTTAGAATTATTATGGGTGAGCTGGAACCTGACGAAGGCGTTTGCTTGCTTGGCAGTCAGAATGTCAGCAAGATATCAAAGCAGATATTATTCGCATCTCTCAAGCTTATTTCTCAAGAACCGGAAGTTTTCGCCGCTGATCTTATACAGAATATCGTGCTTGGCAAAACCGCTCTTTCCGAAGATGAATATGCCGCGCAGACTGAAAGATATAAAGACGCGCTGAAGCCGCTTCT
Source organism: Oscillospiraceae bacterium (assembly GCA_031280145.1). Classification (GTDB taxonomy): domain Bacteria; phylum Bacillota; class Clostridia; order Christensenellales; family Aristaeellaceae; genus JAITHB01. The sequence goes on from JAITHB010000122.1 coordinate 3,833, forward strand.
TACCGGATTCTTCAATGGAGCTTCAATCGGCGGAGTAAGCGGCGAAGAAGAAAATATGATTAAGGATATATTTTTACTAAGCAGTGAACAGCTTGCTAAGCACGAAAATTTCAATATACTATGCGAATCCGTCTCATCGCATAACGATTATGCCGCCGAGCTTTTAGCTTCGATACTGACTGCGAGAAAGTTCTACATAAAAGAAAAACTTGACGCGCTGCTTGACGAGTTAGAGTTAAAATCGCTGTCCGGCAGAAGCTTCGGCAGAAAAGGATGTGAAATTTCCGGCGGAGAGAAAAACAGAATTTGCTTAGCGAGAACCTTGCTTCCTGAAAATCAAGGATACTTTATTATAGACGAACCGTTCGTAAACCTTGACGCCCTTTCGGAGCGCAAATGCTTGGAGGCGCTTAGGAAGCATACTGAAGACAGCAAAGGAATCGTTATTTCGCACAAACTGCATGTGCTGAGAGAACTGACGAACGATATCATAGTGTTGAATCAAGGCGCGATAGAAGCGCGGGGCAGTCATGCGCAGCTTATGAGCATATCCCCTCTCTATAAGCGGCTGATTGACGAATCGGATAAGCAATCATCAGTATATACGGCTTAGCCGTATAAATTTCCGGATATCACGAGAAAGCACGAAGTTTTTCGCATTATTTATAAAAATTACCGTTGTTATTGTGCAGTATCGTATGTTATACTTATGTTAACCTAGTATGGGTGTTGTCCCATCAAACGCAAATCAGGAGGATAGTCTACATGAAGAAAACCCTTACCATGCTTCTCGCGCTGCTCATGGCCGCGTGCCTGTTCGCGGTTCCCGCGAGCGCCGCGGAAATCACGCTTCAGCTCTCCGAAGTTCACGCGGACGGCTACCCGACGTCGCTTGCGGACCTTGAGTTCGCGCGTCTCGTTAAAGAGAGAACAAACGGGCGCATCGAAATCGAAGTCTTCACGGGCGGAACTCTCTACGGCGCGGAGCCCGACGCAATCATAGCTTTGCAGAACGGCTCGCTGGGCTTCACCCGCGTGTCCGCTTCGCCCGTCGGCAACTTCGTTCCCGCAATCAACGCCATCCAGATGCCTTATCTGTATAAGAACAAGGCGCACATGTGGGCGGTTCTGAACGGCGAAATCGGACAGGGCATCCTTTCCGAAATCGAAAAGGCCCCGAACTCCGGCTTGGTCGGTCTCGCGTATTATGACGCGGGTTCGCGTTCGTTCTACCTGACGAAGGAAGTACACACCGTCGCCGATTTGGCGGGTCTCAAAATCCGTATGCAGGATAACAAGATGATGCTCCGCATGGTCGAGCTGCTCGGCGCGATCGGCGTATCGGGCATCGGACCCAACGAAGTTTATTCAAACATCGTGACGAAGGTTATCGACGGCGCGGAGAACAACTGGCCGACATACCAGAACATGGGCGACTATGAAGCCGCGAAGTACTACATCCTCGACCAGCACACGCGCGTTCCCGAAATCCTTCTCGCTTCGCAGGCGGTGATGGATTCCCTCTCCGCGGAAGACCAGGCGCTCATCCGCGAAATAGCGGTTGAGGTTCAGGCGTATGAAATCGAACAGTGGGAACTGAAGGAAAAGTCCTCCGAAGAAATCGTCCGCGCGGCCGGCACGACCGTCATCGAGCTGACCGACGAAGCGCGCGCCGAATTTGAAGAGAAGATGCTTCCGCTGTACGACGAGTTCGGCGCGGATTATAAGGACATCATCGACCAAATCAAGGCGCTCGGCGCGGATTTCTAAATCGTAATCCGATATAGTTACCTCGGGCGGCAGAATTCCGCCCCTACAGCATAATTTATTCTGGTTTATCGCAATCCAACAAACTGTATGGGCGGCATTATGCCGCCCGACGTATATATTTTATAAAAAGTCCAGGAG
>JAITHB010000182.1 GCA_031280145.1 Oscillospiraceae bacterium
ATAGCATACACCCTGTAGGGGCGACCGCCTCCCGGGGTCCCCGACAAATCCGCAGATTTGGCGGGGTGGGTCGTTCGCCCGCCCTTTACAACGCCTGTGGGCTTTTGTCGACAGTCTGAAGGGGCGGCATTCTGCCGCCCCTATAATTCATGTCACGCCTTGATTATGGGGTTCCGCGCCGCGCTCGTCTCATCAGGTCTGCCTATCGGCGTTGTGCGCGGGGTATCATGCATAGACGCGGGTTCGTCGTATGAACGCTTGATAAGTCTGCGGAACGCTTCCGCCGCATTGTCGAGCGTTTCCTTCATCTCCGTTTCGGTCGGCTCGAACATCAACGCTTCTTCCACGATCAGCGGGAAATACATCGTCGGCGGGTGCATGCCCGTATCAATGAGCGCTTTCGCCACGTCGAGCGCGCTCACTCCCGTTTCTTTCTTGAGCGACTTCAAGCTCAGAACGAACTCGTGCATACAAGTTCCGGCATACGGCAGAAGCTCCGCGGGCATCTTGCGCATCAGATAATTCGCGTTAAGCACCGCTGTCTGCGCGGCTTCCTTTATGCCTTCTCCGCCAAGCGAAAGTATATAGCAGTATGCCCTTACGCACACAAGGAAGTTTCCGTAGAACGAACGCACTTTACCGATGGACGACTCCGCGCCCGCAAGCGTGTTGTCCCTTACTATCGGACGCGGCAGAAACTCCGACAGGAACGCCTTCACGCCGACAGCTCCGCCGCCGGGTCCGCCGCCGCCGTGAGGTGTGCTGAACGTCTTATGCAGATTCAGATGAATCACGTCAAAGCCCATGTCGCCGGGACGGGCTACGCCCATCAATGCGTTCATGTTCGCGCCGTCATAGTAGCACAATCCGCCCGCGTTATGGATTATCTCCGTAATCCTCAGAATATTCGGGTCGAAAAGACCGAGCGTATTCGGGTTGGTGAGCATAAGCCCCGCGGTGTCGTCCCCTGCCGCTTTAGCGAGAGCTTCAACATCCACGCAGCCGTCGCGGCTCGGTATGCTTACGACTGAGAACCCGTTCATCGCGGCGGACGCGGGATTCGTGCCGTGCGCGCTGTCGGGAACGATAATCTTCGTGCGCTTGGCGTCGCCGCGCGAAGCGTGATACGCTTTGATAATCAACACGCCCGCGAATTCGCCGTGCGCGCCGGCGGAGGGCTGGAGCGAAATCGCGTCCATTCCGCTAATCTCGCAAAGCTGTTTCTCCAGACCGCAAAGCAGCTCCAGCGCGCCTTCCACCGTTGAAAGCGGCTGAAGCGGATGAATATCCGTGAAGCCGCGAAGACCCGCCATCTCCTCGTTTATCTTGGGATTATACTTCATCGTGCAGCTTCCCAGCGGATAGAACCCGTTGTTCACGCCGTGCGCCGCGCGCTCAAGCTCGCTGTAATGGCGGTCAATCTCGCACTCAGGCACTTCAGGCAGCGCAAGTTCGGAGGAACGCCGAAATGACGGGTTCGGCAGCGCTTGCGGAACATCGAGCGCGGGCAGGCAATCGTTTGTGAAACCTTCTATCGAACGTTCAAATATCAGCTTCATCCGATCACCTCTTTCACGATTGCGGCCGTTTTGTCGAGTTCATCGCGCGTGTTCATCTCCGTAACAGCCCAAAGTATGCCGCCGTCTACAGGCATTCCGCCGAGTATCCCCGCCTCGTCGAGCTTCTTCAAAAGAAGGTTTATGTCTCGCGGCGCTTCCGTCAGAAACTCATTGAAGAACTCGCCTTCATATTTTAGCGGAAGACCCGTTTCCGCAAGCCTGTCTTTCAGATAGTGCGCCTTCGCGTAACACTGCTCAGCGACGCCGCGCAAGCCCTGTTTGCCCATATACGCGAGGTAGACGGTGGCGGTCAGCGCGCACAGCGCCTGATTCGTGCAGATGCTCGACGACGCGCGCTCGCGGCGTATATGCTGCTCGCGGGCTTGGAGCGTCAGCACATACGCCTTGTTGCCCTTCGCGTCACGCGTCTCGCCGACTATGCGCCCCGGCAGCTTCCTCATCATGTCTTTCTTACACGCCATGAAACCCAAATACGGTCCGCCAAACCCAAGCGGCAGACCAAACGGCTGCGCCTCTCCGACCGCAATATCCGCGCCAAGCTCGCCCGGCGTTTTAAACAGCGCGAGCGACACGGGATTGACGGACAGGATGAGCTTCACGCCCGCCGCGTGGCAAGCGTCGGCAATCGACCTCACGTCTTCGATAATGCCGTACTTGTTCGGGCTTTGCAGAATCAGACACGCGGCGGAAGCAAAAGGCTGGCAATTGGAAATCGCCCCAACAGAAACTGTTTGAACAGGATAATCGGTCGCTCTCGCGTAAGTCTTCACAACCTCGATCGTATCCGTAAACACTGTGTCCGCAATAAGAATTGTTCTTCTTCCGCGATCTACGCACATCGCCGCAGCTTCGGCGGCGGCGACGGCCCCGTCATACACGGAAGCGTTTGACGCGTCCATGTCGGTCAGGCGGCAGATATCCGACTGCCACTCGAATATCGCTTGCAGGATGCCTTGGCTCACTTCCGCCTGATACGGAGTGTAAGCCGTGAGGAAAGTCGCGCGCGAGGGAACCTCCTTCACAATGGAGGGAATGTAGTGCCTGTACGCGCCCATACCGCGCAGCACCGTCGGATAAACCTTGTTCTTCGCGGCGAGCGACTCCGCGCGGCGGCGCAGCGCAAGCTCCGACAAGCCTTCGGGCAAATCAAGACCATCCGATTTCAGGCTGCCCGGAATGCCCGCGAACAGCTCTTCCACGGAAGACAAACCGATCGCGGACAGCATTTCATCTTTAATCGTATCTGTTATCGGAGCGTATCGGAAAGAACGCTTCGCGTTCTCCGAACAGCGGCGCTCCTGCGCCTGCCGGAATTCGCCCATCTACTTTGTCTCCTCGCTCGCAACCAGCGCGCTGTATTCTTCCGCGGAAAGAAGCCCCGCCGTGTCAAACTCGCCCTCAAGCTCCGCCAGCCACGCGCCGTACGCGTCCCGGTTCAGCTTCGCGGGGTCGTCCGCCACGTCGTCGTTCACGGCGACGACCGTGCCGCCTATGGGCGAATACACATCGGACACCGCCTTGACGGATTCAACGGAAGCCACGCGCTCGCCCGCGCCGATAGCGTCGCCAATGCTCGGCAGTTCCGCAAACACGATGTCGCCCATCTCGTGCTGCGCGTGATCCGTTATGCCGACCTTCGCTTTGCCGCCTTCGATTGAAACCCATTCGTGGGATTTGGTGTAATACAGGTTGGATGGAATGCTCATATGTATCAACTCCCATATATTTAATGAAGAATTAATGGTTCGGTCCTTCGGCAGACAAACAAATAATTCTCAGGCTGTCGACAAGCTATTGTTTTGTATGCGTGCGGGCGTGCCGGGGAGTCGCCCATAATGATTTTTGCGTTCCTGTATACCTATCGCCTACACCCTGTTGGGGCGTGCCCCCGGCTCGCCCGACCTTTACAACTATTAATTTTTCGTCTTATTCCTCTTCCTCTTATAGAACGGCAGCGGAACAACCACGGCGGCGATTCTGCGTCCGCGCACGTCAATATCGACGACGGTGTCTGCCGCGGCGTAATCATTCTTAAGAAGCGCCATGGCGTACGCGCCTTCGAGCGTCGGCAGCATCGTGCCGCTGGTCACGCGGCCAATCTCGTGATCGGCGGAGAATACCTTGCAGCCTTCGCGCGCAATGCCCTTGCCCGTAACGCGAAGACCCACGCGCTTGCGGGTCGGCGCACCCTTTGCGATAAGCGCGGCCTTGCCGATGAAGTCGCACGGCTTATCAAGCTTCACATACGACGCGAGCGACGCTTCAAGCGGCGTTATATCGTCCGACAATTCATGCCCGTAAAGCGGCATAGCCGCTTCAAGCCGAAGCGTATCGCGCGCGCCAAGCCCGCACGGTATCACGCCTAAGTCCTTGCCGGCTTCCAGAATCGCGTCCCAAACTTCGCCGGCTTCGTCGTTCTCCGCGTAAATCTCATACCCGTCCTCGCCGGTGTAGCCTGTGCGCGAGACGATGCACGGCTTGCCCGCGATTTCCACGCCCGAATTGAACGTGTAATACTTCTTCGGAAGCTCCTCGGAATCCGCAAGCGTAGACAGAATCTCAAGTGACTTGGGACCCTGAAGCGCAATCTCCGACAGCTCGCCCGAAATGTCCTTAAGCTTCAGACCCGCCCACAGACGCGACTTTATCCACTCGAAGTCCTTGTCCTTGTTGGACGCGTTCACGACTATCATGTAACTGAAATCCGCGTACTTGTACACGATGAGGTCGTCCACACATCCGCCGTCGTCGTTAAGCAGCGGCGAATAGCGGCACGACATGCAAGGCATGTCCGAATAATCGTTGCAAAGAAGGTATTGCAGAAACTCCGTCGAGCGGTCTCCGCGCAGGTCGAACTCACCCATGTGAGATACGTCGAACAAACCCGCGGCGGTGCGCACCGCCTTGTGTTCCGCGATAACCCCCGTTTCGTAGCGCACGGGAAGCATATACCCCGCGAAGTCGACAAGGCTTCCGCCGAGCTTCACATGGCGGTCATACAGCGCGGTCTTTTTTGGCGTATTGCAAACCGTTCCATCAGTTACATTCAGTGTCAAGCAACCATCTCCAATCTGAAAAGGGCGGGCGAACGGAGTTCTCACCTACAGCGTCTATTCTATTTGAAATAATCGGCAGCGTCAAGAGCGCGGAGGAACGAAATGCAATTGTCTTACGCATAAAAAGCAAAGCGCGGCATAATCTTTCACGGATATAAAACTTGTTTTTTCATTTACCGAATATCTTGAAGGAGATTTCGCTATGCCTAATAACGATATGAATAATAATAGTTA
>JAITHB010000186.1 GCA_031280145.1 Oscillospiraceae bacterium
GGGCGGGGGGCGGGACCCCAATCTATTTTTTTGGCTATCGTTATACAGCAAAAAAATTGGCTGTTCCGGCCCCCGCCCCGGCCCCCCGCCCGCATACAAAACAATCGTTTGTCGACAGCCTGATGGGCGGTATTGTTACCGCCCATCGTTTTATCAGGAATCCTTACCGGGGGTGGTTTACAGCAGAATGCAGATCATCCCGCCGTTGCCCTCGTTGACAATCTTGGTGAGCGTATCCTGCACCTTTTCCTGCGCGTCGACAGGCATGTTGGAAAGCTTGTTGGAAAGACCCTCGCGCACCATCTCGTGCAGAGACTTGCCGAAGAAGTTTGTATCCCAAATGGTATCGGGGTTCTGCTCAAACTCCGACATGAGATACTGAACGAGTTCTTCAGACTGCTGCTCTGTGCCGACGACGGGCGTCACTTCGGTTGTGATGTCTGTGCGGATAAGGTGCAGCGACGGCGCGGAGGCTTTGAGCTTAACGCCGAAACGGTTGCCCTGTTTCACTATTTCGGGCGGCTGGAGCGAAAGCTCGGATACCGACGGCACGACCAAGCCGTAGCCGGTCTGACGGACGGAATTGAGCGCGTCCGCGATACGGTCGTATTCCTTCTTCGCGAACACCAATTCTTTGAGCAGCGAGAGAAGATGCGCGTCGCCCTTTATCTCCGTCCCCGCTTCTTCGCCTAGGATGCGGTTGAACAGACCATCCTTCAGCGGCAGGTGGTATGTGACGGAACCTTCGCCAAGCGTCGACGCGACCGGCAGCACCGCGTTCGCGTATTCGTTCTGTCCGACAAGGTTCGCGAAGTCGCTCTGGTCGCGCATGCGCGGCGCTTCAACCTGCGCGTCGCGGGTGGAGTTGATGAGGGATTGAATAAGCCAGTGGTCGTTGTCGAGCGCTCCCGTCCACGCGGGCAGTTCAATGCGGAATTCGCGAAGCGGGAATGTTGAGAGCAGTTCCTTAAGTATGGCGTCAATTTCCGCCGCCGACATATTTTTGGCGTCGGTCACAATAACAGGCACGTCATATCTCGCTTCAAGGGTTTTGCCAAGAGTAACGGTATCCGACGCTTGCGGAACGGAGCTGTTAAGAACGACTACAAACGGCTTGCCAAGCTGCTTCAGCTCGCGCACCACGCGTTCTTCCGCGTCAACATATGCCGCGCGCGGAATCTCGCTGAAGCTGCCGTCGGTAGTCACGACTACGCCTAATGTGGCGTGGTCAGCGATAACCTTGCGCGTCCCGATTTCAGCCGCGTCCTCGAACGGAATATCGTCTTCAAACCAAGGGGTGTGAACCATACGCGCGGCTTCGCCTTCGCGCGTTCCCAGCGCGCCGGGAACGAGATAGCCGACGCAGTCCACAAAACGAATGTTCGCTCGGGTATTATCTGCAAGCGACACGGTGATAGCTTCGTCGGGAACAAACTTGGGGCTGGTAGTCATTATGCTGCGACCGTTCCCTGCCTGCGGCATTTCATCCATCGCGCGGACCTTTTTGTGCGGGTTGTCGATGAGCGGAAGAACGACCTGGTCCATCATACGCGAAATGAATGTTGACTTCCCTGTGCGGACGGGTCCGACGACGCCGATATAAATATCCCCGTTCGTACGTTCTGCTATGTCGCGATAAAGGTCAAAGGATTCCATATAATTCCTCCTCTTATTGACGATGCAATGCTAGTACATTGCTTCATGGAGTATAAAAAGGGGATTGATTCCTAAATCGACGCCGCGATAATAACGAGCGCCTTATAGACTCAAATTCTCTTCGGAGGAATGTATGCGGTTATGATTACCGTTATTACACCCGAAAAATGAAAAATACAAATAAAAGACGCGATTAACGCGTCTCAGACTGTCGGCAAATGATTGTTTTGTATGCCGGCGGGCGACCGGGCCGGGCGCCCCTACAGCATATTGTGTTCCTGCATACCGATAGCTTACACCATGTAGGGGCGACCGCCCTCGGTCGCCCGCCCTCTACAACGCCTATGGGCTTTTGCCGACAGCCTGACGCGATTAACGCGCCTTAATAATACCATGACACAATGGGGTTGAGATCCATGTATCATACTACAAGATCCCCGCGTTACTTTCTCAGCCCCGCGGTATCCGTAACATGCAGCGAGAACGCGACGGCGTTCGCCTTTGTGTCGCCGCCCGCGACCGCAAGTATTGCGGACATCACGCCGCGGCGCAGGTTTGAAGGCACCAGAATCATTATGACTTCCTTCTCGTGCTGAATGGTTATATTGAAGAAATGCTCGTGCTTGGGGTCATATGTCCCCCCCGCGTGAATCGTCGTGCCGCCTGTCGCGCCCGCCGCCCTTGCCGCGTCCATTATTGTGCCGATATATCCTTGGTTGGCAATAACCATTATAAGTTCGTATTTAACGTCGGAAGCGTCCTCTGTATGCTGCTGCGCTTCCGAGCTTCCTGAATTTCCTTTGCCGTCCACCTTGGATTCCTCCCAGAATTTATTGTCGAAGCCGAAGTGCTCTTCAAGACCGAACAGGTTTCCGACTGAAGTGTGCGCAATCGAGAACGCGATAGCGCCGGGTTCCGACAGCTTCAGCGCGTCGTTCAGCGCATGGGTGACGCGCTTCGCTTCCGTGGAGGTCATCGACGAAACCCATATATGCTTCTCGGTTTCACCAAGACCCAACAGGTCGAGCACTTCCTGCGTCGCGGTGCCGCGTCCCAGAAGCTGCAAACCGACGGAAGCGTCCTCGCTCGCAAAGAACCTGCGGAACCGCTCGTCGTCGCCTTTATTGAAAATCGTTATAAGGAAAGATAAGCTTGGCATTTTTTATACTCCATTCCAGCGCACGGACGGAGGTCGTGCGAATCCGGGGAACGCGCAAGCGTTCCTTACGCGTGGCAAAGCGCGAGCTTAGTAACGTTAAGTCTTCCTATTCAACAGGATTTTGGGATAAAGCCGCTACTTCAACCATGTCGGCGTCAGCTCCGCCATCGTAAAGTTCAGGCTCGCCGTCCGAAACGTCGGCTTCTATTATACTACCGCTTTCAGTAAAATCAATAACATTTCCAGCGCTCGGACTGAGGTCGTGCGAATCTGGGGAACGCACAAGCGTTCCTTCCGCATCAGGTAAAACGAGACCTTCTTCCGCATCAAGTTCGATAATCTCGTTGGAAGGTATAACCGAAGGTTTATGTTCAATCGCCTTTCTGCTGAATACAACGCCCATAATCTGAATCGTAATGAGCGGCGTCATCGCAACCAGCGCAATCAAGCCGAACGCGTCTTTGGCGACGTTTCCGCCGACAGCCTGACACGCGCCTATCGCGAACGGCAGAAGGAAGGTTGAAGACATCGGACCCGAGGCGACGCCGCCCGAGTCGAAAGCTATCGCGGTAAACAGATTAGGGGAGAAGAACGTCAGAGCCAGCGCGATAACATAGCCCGGAAGAATTATCCAGTACAGCGATAAACCCGTGAGCACGCGGAGCATCGCGAGAGCGACGGATATGCCGACGCCAAGCGCGAGACCCGTTTTAACCGACTTCGCGGATACCGCGCCTTCGGTCATCTCTTCAACCTGATTTACAAGCACGCGCACCGCGGGCTCCGCCGCGACCAGAAAGTATCCGATAATGAGTCCGAGCGGAATCAACGCCCACTTCCACGGCATCGAGGCGATTTCAAAGCCCAGATACGACCCTGCGGGCATGAACCCAACGTTTACGCCTGTCAGAAACACGACAAGACCAACGTACGCGTACACCGTTCCGACGACGATGTGCTGAGTCTCGTGCTTGTCGGGGCGCGAGCGATTCAGTATCTGGAACAATACATACACGATAACGAGAGGGAAAAGCGACAGCGCGACTTCCATGAAGTATTGTCCGCTTCCGTGAAAGAACTTCTGAAAGAGGTCGGTTGAGTCCGCAACGGCCGCGACGATTGTGGTTTGAGTGTATTCGTCCACCGTCGGCTTCGCGATTAACCCCAGCAGAAGCATTACGAGAATCGGACCGATGGACGAGAGCGCGACCAAGCCGAAGCTGTCCGCGGCGGAGTTTTTGTCGCTGCGTACGGACGACACGCCCGCGCCGAGCGACAATATGAACGGGACGGTCATCGCTCCTGTCGTTACGCCGCCCGCGTCAAATGACGTCGGAACGAACCCTTTATCTATGAACACGGAAAGTATGAAGACCATGCCGTATGAGATAAGCAGAACCGTGCGAAGCGGAAAGCCGCGCACGGTACGCAATAATCCTATCACCAGCGAAAACGCCACGCCGAACGCGATTGTGAGTATAAGGATGAGGTTCGGCAGCGCCGTAACTTTTTCCGCCAGAACCTGCAAATCGGGTTCCGCGACAGTCACGATGAAGCCCATAATGAACCCTGTTACAAGCAGGAACGTCATATTGCGCTTCTGCGTAATCTGCGCGCCGATGTGCGCGCCCATGCGCGAGATTGCCATATCCACGCCCATGGAGAACACGCCCAGTCCGAACACAACCAGCACCGCGCCGAACAGGAACAGCAGCAGAACGTCGAGCCGCGTCGGAACGAACACGAAGCTTAAGCAGAACATTATCACAGCTATCGGGAGAACGCTTGACAACGATTCCAGCAGCTTCTCTTTTATCTTTTCTTTTGCAATTTTGAATCTCGCGTTATTCATTGTAACCATTATAGCATTCATGCCGTAAAATGGCAAGCTTGCGGAACGTTAACTCAAGCGGAGGTTCCCTTCCGCCCCTTTCACCGCCTTGCCGAGCGTATTACTCAGCCCCGGAATCGACGCGACGATAACCGTCAGCACAGCTTCAACGCCGATGTATGAAATATTGTACCCAAGCGAGTAAACCCACACGTTCATCCCTTCGGGCGCCCACATGCCGAAGAACACCGCGCCTGATATTACCGCGCAGGCGTAGCGCCCGATCATGCCGAGCACCGTTCCCGCCTGAAGCCCGAACTTAAACTTACTGCGTATGAAAAGCCCCGCGAGCGCGTACATTCCGAACGCGAGCGGATAGTCCAGAATAACCTGAATCGGATGCACGATGTCTCCGCCCTGCAAAAGCTGAAGCAAACCCGCCGCGACGCACACGATTGCCCCCGGCGCGAAGCCGAACGAATACGCGAACAGAAGCAGCGGCAATCCCGACGCAGGCGTTATACTTCCGCCCTGCGGCATACGGAACAGACGAATCTGCGACAGCAGGAACGACAGCGCGATGCACATCGCGCCGACAGCCAGCAGCCTTGGCGTGAGAACGCTCTTGCGCGTCTTCTGTTCGCGCGTAATAAAAAAGAAGAAAATGCCGCCGATGAGCAGAATGGCGAGGATGCCGATTACGGTGGGGGAGAGTTCGCCGAGATGCCCGAACATATAGTCGGCGTAAGACTCTTCCTCTTCCGCTTCTTCTTCGGCTGCAGTATTTTCCGCTTCTGCCGCTTCCTCTGTCTGCTGTTCGGTTTCGGGTGATTGCGCGGTTTCCGCTTCGGCGAACACTGTGAATGATATAAGCGTTGAGGCGATAAGAAGGATTGCAAGGGTGATTGCGAAAAATTTCTTCATTGATTCCGTCTCCTTTATTCAGGTGATATTGAGTAAATAAAATGGCTTCCCGATTAATCGGAAAGCCAAAACACAAATATACCACTTGCATTTTGGGCTTCCCTACGGTAGGATTAACTACACAGGTTCAAAGGGTCGGACAAAACGTCCTCTCAGCCAGCGGTTTCCCGCAAGCTCCCCCAGCCATTTGTATCAGTCTACCAGATGCGCAGCGTTCAGTCAAGGAGAACTTGCCGAATGAATCACTTTTTTGCGTTTATTTCCCGAATGCGCAACATCAAGCGATGGAGCCTGATGCGCAACTCATATGAAGAAAACGACATGGAACACGCAGCGCAGACAGCCATTCTGGCACATGCGCTCGCCGTGATCCGCAACGCCAAGTTTGGCGGAGACGTGGACGCGGACAGGGTGTCGACGCTCGCGCTCTACCACGATTCAAGCGAAGTGATAACGGGCGATATGGCGACGCCTATTAAGTATTACAATCCCGAGATAGAGCGCGCGTTCAAGTCAATAGAACTGGTCGCTTCGCGTAAGCTTCTGTCGATGCTGCCCGAATCACTTCAAGATACTTACGCGGAATATCTCAGTCCCGACACGCAGTCGGAGGAATGGCGAATAGTGAAGGCGGCGGACACGCTCGCCGCGTATCTCAAATGCGTCGAGGAGCTGAAGGCGGGCAACGGAGAGTTTCGCAGCGCGGCGGTCGCGACGCTCGATAAGCTTCATTCGATGAAGCGCCCCGAAGTGTTGTTCTTCCTCAATGAATTCGCGTCAAGCTTCGCGATGACGCTCGACGAGCTGGGATGATTAGTGATTAGTGATTTGTAATTTGCTTTACGGAGTATAAATAAGAGGAGATTGTTCAAATGTACGAAGAACTGAAACGGCGCGTTTTCAACGCCAACATGCTGCTTGCAAGAAGCGGTCTGGTTATTCTGACGTGGGGCAATGTCAGCGAGGCTGACCGCGAAGCGGGAGTGTTCGCAATCAAGCCCAGCGGCGTTTCTTATGACGAGATGAAGGCGGAAGACGTTGTCATTGTCTCGCTTGAGAGCGGCGAAAGGATTGAGGGCAAGATGAACCCGTCTTCCGACACGAAGACGCACCTCGCGCTATACCGCGCGTTTCCCAAGGCCGGCGGAATCTGCCACTGCCACAGCACGTTCGCGACCGCATACGCGCAAGCCTCGCATCCGATTCCGTGCCTAGGCACAACTCACGCCGACGTTTTCTTCGGCGAAGTTCCCGTAACCCGCGCTCTCACAAAGGAAGAGATTGACAAAGATTACGAAGGCGAGACAGGCATGGTTATCGCGGAAGCGTTCGCAGAGCTTGACCCCGCCGCAACGCCCGGCGTTTTGGTTCGCCAGCACGGACCCTTTACGTGGGGAAAAAACGGCGTTGAAGCGGTCGAACACGCGCAGGTTTTGGAGCAAACCGCCAAAATGGCGTGGATTCAGAATATGCTCGACCCTGATGCGGAAAGCTTCAACTTGGACCTTCTACACAAACACTATGAAAGAAAACACGGAGCAAACGCAACATATGGGCAAAGCTCACATAAAACGCGTTAAACAAGAACGAAAACTTTAGATAATCTCCCGATTGAATCTTAAGCTCAAGAGTGTTACAATACAGGCAGTTAATGACGTGTCCGTACTGCATGGAGCGCGTCGTGATGGCAGGCTTTTCCGTGGTGCTGATAAGCTTTTTCGCAATGTCGAGCGTCGAGCCGAAGTTAACGCTCAGGCTTCTACTCAGACTTCTTTGCGGGTTGTCTGTCGTTTGTCCGGTTGACGAACCAAACGACATATTAAGTTGCCGCCGCGGAAAATCAGACTCCCAAACATATTATTTGTAGGAGGGTTTACATGGCAAGCGTATCACTCAAACACATCTACAAGATCTACACAGGCGGAGTCACGGCGGTATCAGATTTCACACTTGACATTGAGGACAAAGAATTTATCGTGCTGGTCGGACCGTCCGGCTGCGGAAAGTCAACGACACTTCGTATGGTCGCGGGTCTTGAAGAAATTTCAGACGGCGAGCTTTACATTTCAGACAAACTCGTAAACGACGTCGCGCCGAAAGACCGCGATATAGCGATGGTTTTCCAGAACTACGCTCTGTATCCGCACATGACCGTCTATGATAACATGGCGTTCGGACTTAAGCTCCGCAAAACCCCGAAGGCCGAAATCGAAAGACGCGTCAAGGAAGCCGCGAAGATTCTGGACATCGAACATCTTCTCTCACGCAAACCGAAGGCTCTGTCGGGTGGACAGCGCCAGCGCGTCGCTCTGGGCCGCGCAATCGTCCGTGAACCGAAAGTCTTCCTTATGGACGAACCGCTCTCAAACCTGGACGCCAAACTGCGCGTTCAGATGCGTACTGAAATCACCAAGCTTCATCAACGTCTGCAGACCACGTTCATCTATGTTACGCACGATCAGACGGAAGCCCTCACGATGGGCAGCCGCATCGTCGTTATGAAGGACGGCTTCGTTCAGCAAGTTGATACGCCGCAGAACCTCTATGACTATCCGACAAACCAGTTCGTCGCGGGGTTCATCGGCAGCCCGCAGATGAACCTGTTCAACGTTAAGCTCGTCAAAGAAGGCGGCGATATTTGGGCGGTCTTCGGAGACAACAAGATTCTCATTCCGAAGGGCAAAGTCGCGAAGTTCACAGACGAATCATATATCGGCAAGGACGTTGTGATGGGCATTCGTCCCGAAAACATCCATGACGAGCAGGTGTTCATCGCCAGTCAGCCAAACAGCGTAATTTCCGTCAAGGTCGAAGTCGTCGAACTGCTCGGCTCCGAAACCTTCCTTTACCTCAAAGCGTCGGGCAAAGATACGAACGTCATCGCGCGTGTTAACCCGCGTACGCCGACGCGCAGCGGCGACACCATCCCCGTGGCGTTCGACACTAACCACCTGCACTTCTTCGACAAGGAAACCGAAGCGACCATTCTTGCGAGGTAATCTTCTATATAAAAACAAGGCGGTCAATCGACCGCCTTGTTTGTTGTATTGTCCTACCGAAGGAACAGTGCGTTCATCCAGCCAGTCACGCCGTTTACCGTAATCTTAATCCATTCGCCTTGCGCGGCTTGCTTCGTGACGCGCGTACCAGTCGCGACACGCTGGAGTATGCGGTAATCATATCCCGCTCCGGAACGTTGGTTTACGAAGTTTCCGCCGTTCGGGTTGTATACGGTGAGCGTGCCTGCCGATGTATTTGTCTGCGCGGAACCCGCCGCGCCAAACGAGATGTACTTCGCCATGACATAGCCGCGGATTCCGTTTATGCTGACCGAAAGCCACCCTCCGAGGTTTTCATATACAACAACCGACGTTCCGCTCAAGAAACTGCCCAGCACCTCCGCTTGCGTCGAGGGTTTCGCGCGAAGGTTGAGACGCTGCCCCGCCTTTGGGTTGTTGACATACGCCGTGCCGATCGCGCCGCCCGAAGTTCCGCCTGAGCTGCCTGATGAAGATTTACCTTGGGAAAGATACTCCGACGCCATGTAGCCGACGACGAACCCAACCGAAACCTTCTTGAATTCGCCCAAATCCTGCATTACGACGACTTCCGTTCCCGCCTTGTATGACGCGATTATTGTCGCGTCATACGACGGCGCGGCGCGTAAATTCAGGTTATAGCCGCTTGGCGGCGCGACGTACATGATATCGCCGACGCTCGCGGCAAAGGCGCAGCCGCACAGCATAACCGACAGCACGAGTATTGCGATTGTTTTTCTATACATATTCCACCTATTCAAACTAAAAGGAAGAACGCTCCGCGTTCTCAGGCTGTCGACAAATGGTTGTGTTGTATGCGGGCGGGCGAGCCGGGGGCTCGCCCCTACAGCATATTGCGTTCCTGTATACCGATAGTCAACACCATGTAGGGGCGACCGCCTCGGTCGCCCGCCCTTTACAACACCGATGGGCTTTGTCGACAGTCTGAAGAACGCTCCGCGTTCTCCGTCCGCGCGCCGGTATCTGACAATACAATTGTACTGTGTTTTATACCATCTGTCCAACATTAACGCGATATTTATTATTGGTAAAATATGGAAGCAAGATTTATCATATCCAATCCATTGTCCGCATAAATATACCATGCAAGGCATATGTTCACGCAGCGTAATATATTTTTGATGATAAAAATGGAGGTTGGATTCATAATGGAAATTCAAAGAGACAATGTTAAGGTTGAGCGTCTTATCAGCGAAGCGAACGAGCAAACAGTCGTAGACGGCGAAGTAGCGCTTCCCGGCGGCATTCGCGACGAGGCGCACATCCTTCACACCGAAGCTAGACTATCGCTTGAAGACGCGGAGGTTCTGACAGATCGAATCCAACTGAACGGCAACGTGGTCTTCCAGATTCTCTACACCCAAGGCGACAACCGTCCGCGCGCGCTCGAAGCCTCAAGCGCGTTCACACATCAGATTTCACTGCCGGGCATTGACGCGCACTCTCGCGTGCAGACATTCGGCCAGGTGCTGGAAGCAAGGTCGCAGGCTGTTTCGGGCAGGCTTCTGCTTCACGCGGCTCTGTCGCTTGCGGCACGCGCGCTGGAGCGCACCGAAATATCATATATAACGGGAATAGACAGCGTAACGACGCTCGAAACCAAAACCGAGGAAGGCTACCTCATGCAGCATGTCGGCGAAGCCGCGGTAACTCATCTGCTTCGCGAGGAATTCGACCTTCCCGCCACGCTCAGCATTCAGGAAACGCTCTACGCCAGAGCGTATCCATATGTAAAGAACGTGAGCGCGGTGGGCGGACGCGCCGCGGTTCAGGGAGAACTGTCTATTGACGCGTATCACGCGAGCCAGCTTCAGGATAAGCCGCTGGTCGTAACGCGCCACTCAATGCCGTTTGACATAAGCCTCGAGGTCGGCGCTTCTGACGGTGAAGACGTGGAAGTGCGGGTCGCGCTGAAAGACATAGCGGTATCGTCCGTCGACGCGGGCGAAGGAGCGAGGCTGCTTCGCGCGGAAGGTCTCATCGGAGTAACGGGCATCGCAAGCGTTACCTCCCACATAACCACGCTCTCCGACGCGTACACGCTTTCGGGCGACGACGTGACGCTTGTCAAGGAATCGATTACGATTCTGTCAAACGAGGTTGCGTCGCAGTCCGTTCAATCGGGCAAGATTGTTATTGAACTGCCCGAAGGAACTCCGCCCGTCCGCAGTGTTCTGGCGGCGTTCATCGAACCCACCGTCGCGGACAGCCACGCGTTAGGCGAACGCGAACGTATTGCGGGCGTTCTGAACGTCACCGTCGTATATCTGCCGTTCGGCGGCGACGCGCCTGTTTCCGCGGCAGTGTCAACCCCGTTTGAAGCGTTGTTCCAAGGCGCGCTGCCCGACGGCTCATGGATTAAGATTGAATCGCAAGAGATAGACGCGTCGGCTATCACTTCTGACAGAGTGGAACTCACGTACCGTTTGTGTATGGACGCTGACGCGTATGAACTTACGACAAGCGAGCTGCCCGTGGACGCGCAGCCCAAGGCGGTCGCCGCAAGCCGCGACGGCATAGTGGTTGTGTATCCGAGCAAGGGCGAATCGTTGTGGGATATCGCGCACAAGTACCGCGTGACGCAGGACAGCATATCGCAGGTGAACCCGAACATGAAATCCGTAACGGCGGGCAAGCCCGTGCTGGTGCTTCAGAGACAGCGCGCATAATTACAGGCTGTCGACAAACGATTGTTTTGTATATGCGTGCGGGCGAGCCAAACCACCCCGACAAATATGCGTATTTGTCGGGGTGGTTTGGCTCGCTCCTACAGG
>JAITHB010000188.1 GCA_031280145.1 Oscillospiraceae bacterium
CTTCCTCGTGCTTGACGAACCCACGAACCATCTTGACACCGACGCGCGCGAAGTTCTGGAGCAAACGCTGGACGACTTCGACGGAACGATTCTCGCAGTCTCGCACGACCGCTACTTCATCAACCGCATCGCGGACCGCATCATCGAGATTACCGACGAAGGTGTTGCGGAGTATCTCGGCAACTATGACGACTATCTGGAGCGCAAGAACAGTTTCGCAGCGGCGGCCGAAACCGACTCGGAGCTGTCCAAGACGGAGCTTGAGCGCCGCAGGAAGCGCGAGCGAGAGGAAAGCGAGCGTCAAGCGGAGAAGGCGCGCAGAGTGCGCATTCTGGAAAGCGACATCGCGTTCATCGAACAAGAAATTCTGGCGGCGGAAGTGGCGCTGGCCGACCCCGATTTATTCTCAAACAAAGAGAACGCCGCGCGAACCGCGAAACGGTACAAGGAACTGCAAACCAAACTGGAAGATAAGATGGCGGAGTGGGAACGCGCCGCGTATGAGGTTTAAGTACCAAGTAGCTATTAGCTGTCAGCTACTTAGTAGCTGTTAGCTACTAGCTACTAAGTATCTGTTAGCTGTTAGCTACTAGCTACTAAGTGCCTGTTAGCTACTAGCTACTAAATACCTGTTAGCTGTTAGCTACTAACTACTAAGGAGTCAATATGTTTACAAGCGAATTGGTTGACAAGTTGAGGCGGGATATTCTTCTGAAGCGTGTGGACTGGGATGGCGCCGTTGATGTTGAGGAGACGGCGGGCGACCTTTTTCATGTGACACGGTCGCCCCTACAGGTGGTACTCTCCGACAGCGCTGCGGTGATTTCGGCTTGCGATGTTCCCGCGCTTTCGCGTGGGTTCTTTCTGCTTGCCAAGGCGATAAGCGAGGGTAAGAAGGAACTGCGCGTCAGCGAACACCGTCGGTTTGACACGCTCGGCGCGTACATCGATTGCTCGCGCGGCGCGGTGATGAAGCCCGACGCGGTATGCGGATATATCGACAATATTGTGCAGCTCGGTTTCAACGCTATAATGCTGTACACCGAGGACACGTTCACGATACCCGAGTATCCGTATTTCGGTTATCTGCGCGGAAGGTATACGCAGCGGGAACTGCGCGGGATTGACGATTACGCGGCTTCGCTCGGAGTGGAGCTGATTCCGTCCGTGCAGACGCTCGCGCACTTGGAGCAGTTCCTCCAGTGGGAACCGATGCGGGAATTGCGCGACAACATGAACGGTCTGCTTATCGACGACGACAAGACGTATGAATTCCTCGACTGCATGATTAAGTCGCTGCGCGAGTCGTATTCGTCAAAGCGGATTCACGTGGGTATCGACGAAGCGTACGGCGTTGGAATGGGGCGTTACTTTGAGAAGCACGGCGCTGTGGACAAGTTCGAGCTGCTGAACAGGCATGTGCGCCGCGTGACGCAGATATGCGAGAAGTACGGGTTTGAGCCTATCATGTGGAGCGATATGTATTACAAGCTCGGCAGCAAGACAGGCGCGTATTACGACCCCGAATCCAATATTCCGCAAAGCGTAATTGATGCGCTGCCGAACGTCTCAATGGCATACTGGGACTACTACAACACCGACGAGGATATGTTTGAGAAGATGCTCGCGGGGCATGAGCGCATGAACCGCCCGCTGGTGTTCGCGGGCGGAGTGTGGACGTGGGGCGGCTTCCTTCCGCATGTGAAAAAGACAACCGCTACTATGTTTCCCGCGCTCAGGAAGTGCGCGGAGCATAACGTGAAGACGGTGCTTGCGACGATGTGGGGCGACGACGGGCAGGAGTGCAATCACTTCCTCGCGCTCAACCAACTCGCAATCTTCTCCGAATGCTGTTGGAGAGGCGCGGAGGTTTCCAAGGAGGAAACGGAATCGGTCGGCGCGTATCTTTCGGGAATCAAGCCGGAGGTGTATGAAGCGTTCTGCGCGTTCTACGAAGGCGCGGAAGACGTGCGCACGGGCAAGGCTTTGATGTGGTGCGACCCGCTGTATCCGCTTCTGCCGGACGGGCTTGACTTGCGCGCGGTTATCGACAGGCTGAAGGGCGCGTTATCCGTTACGGAATGCCAAGCGGAGCTGCCGATTATCGAGTATGCCCGCGCCTTGTTCAAGATAACCATTGCTAAGGGTGAATTGATTATCGATATACGCGGCGCTTACAAATCCCCTGTAGGGGCGACCGCCTCGGTCGCCCGCGGGCATGTGCGCCTTCAAGAAATCGCGGAAGTTGATATTCCCGCGTTGATTTCGTTGTACGAGGAATTCCGCGCGATATATAAGAATCAGTGGTATGCCACGTATAAGCCGATAGGCTGGGAGGAACACGCGCTGCGCTTGGGTTCTGTCATAGGCAGACTGCACGACGTCGCGGATACGCTTCGGCGTTACGCGGACGGACGCATAAGCGCGATTGAGGAGTTGGACTATGCGCCGCTGCCTTCCGCGCGCAACCACGGTATGCAGTTTTATCAGACGTTCGTCAAGCCGAATTATGGCTGGTATGAAACCTGACGGTGGAAAATTATGTAGGGGCGATTTCCAATCGCCCGCCTGCTTGTCGTACGTCCCGCCATAGCGCAAGGGTCGTACGCGCATCAGGCGGGCGATTGGAAATCGCCCCTACACAACCTGTGTTATACCGCCCTGCTGAGCCCCAGCTTGTGCTTCACGCGTTCAATCGGTTCCGCAAGCAGCCGCTGTTTGGATATGACGTCGAACGCGACCGCGGCAAGCAGAACCAATCCCTTGATCACCTGCTGCCAGTTTGAATCTATCCCCATGATGGACATTCCGTTGTTGAGTACGCCCATTATCAGCGCTCCGATCAGCGCGCCGCCGACCGTGCCGATTCCGCCGTACGCGGACGCGCCGCCGATGTAGCACGCCGCGATTGCGTCCATTTCAAAGCTCTGTCCCGCTTGAGGTGAGGCTGAGTTAAGCCGCGCCGCGAAGACCAATCCCGCGACGCCCGCCAAGAACGCCATATTCACATATGCCAAGAACAGCAGCCATTTCGTTTTCACGCCCGAAAGCCGCGCCGCCTTCTCGTTTCCGCCGAGCGCGTACAGGTGGCGGCCCATAACCGTGCTTGAAGTGATGAACGAATACGCAAGCAGCAAAATGCCCAGAGTAATCAGAACGGTCGGTATGCCGCGCGAACGGCCCAATGTATAGAACAGTGCGACGAGTACTGCCGATATGATTACAAGCTTGAGCGCGAGGGCGAGTATGCTGTCTGTCGCGTAACCTTTGCGCTTGCGGTTTGCGTAAGTGATAACCTGATGTACGCAGAAACCCACGCTTAGCAGCACGCCGACTACAAGGCTTGTCGCGTTATTAAGCGCGAACGGGTTAATTTTCGAGAAGAAATCGGGAAGGAAGCCGGTGGAGAATCCGAGGAACGCGGGCGGAAACGGCGCCAAGGTCATGCCGTTCAGCATGACGAGCGTTAAGCCGCGGAACAGAAGCATTCCCGCAAGCGTCACGATAAACGCGGGAATGCGCACGTACGCAATCCAGAACCCCTGCCAGACGCCTATCACAATGGCGATGCCGAGGCACAGCAGCATGGACGCGTATGGATTCCACTTCCACGTGATGATAAACGTTCCCGCGCAGGCGCAAACGAACGCTACGACGGAGCCGACCGACAGGTCGATGTTTCCGCCCGAAAGGATGCACATCAGCATACCGATTGCGAGGATGACGACATACGCGTTCTGGAAGATGATGTTGGAAACGTTCATCGGCATAAGCAGTTTGCCGCCCGTCAGAAGCTGGAACATCGCAATTATGATGACGAGCATCAGCAGCATCATGTATTGCTTAAGATTCCCGGACGTCGACTTTACCTTTGCTGTCACAGTGGTCGGCTTTTCCGAACTCTTGGTATTAACACTCATACTCATGACGCTTCTCCCTTTTT
>JAITHB010000189.1 GCA_031280145.1 Oscillospiraceae bacterium
TTTGTCGGGGACCCCGGGGACGGTCGCCCGCGTGTATACCAAACAATCGTTTGTCGCCAGCCCTCAATAATTAATGGTTGGTCCTCAGCGAACCAACCATTAATTATTCATTTTTAACTCTTAGTTATTAATTTACTCAGTCGCTTCCCAGCACCCTTAACTGTTCGTCAAGAAGCTTGCGGAAGCGCGCCTTATAGTCGGTCACAGTATCGCGCAGCGTCGCAAGCTTGGCGGTAAGCTGCTTGTTTTCCTCGCGCGCCGCGGACAGCAGGTGCTCCGCATCCTTCTTGGCGCTGGTCAGAATATCTTCCGAACGCTTCTTCGCGTCCGTAATGGATTCGTCACATACGCGCTGCGCGCTCACAATCATGTTGCGGATGGTTTCATCCGCGCTCGACGACTGCGAGGAAGAAGGCGACGCGTCTTTTCTGCCGCCCGAAGACTGAAGCTTTGAGGCTTCCTGTTTCAGAACCTTTATTTCACGCTGCATGCGATCCATTTCATCGACTATATCGTCGAGGAAAGTGTCCACTTCTTGCGGATCATAACCGTTCGGGCGAACCATGAATTCCTTGGTTTCGATCATCTGTATCGTTACCGGCATAAGAACCTCCTCGCACTTAACAAAAGCTAAATATATTATAGCAAATGTTAAGGGAAAAATCTACTGGTATAATTATTGGAATTTGGGGATGTTCGGAAAATTCCACACGCCCCATACTTAATTATGCGCCATAGCTTGTTTTAATTACAAACAATTCCGGAATATAACAATCCCGTTACTATCGCTTAGACTTTGTGCGCGTGAACACCGTGACATAACGGCCTTTCTTGTTCTGCCCCGCGATTTCGACAAGCTTCGCCCTGCCCAGCTTGCGTATTGAGATAAGATCGCCTGCCTCAAGCTTCGCATCGGGCCGAGCCTCTTCAACGAAGTTGAGCTTCACCGCGCCTGACGCTATTATGTCGTGCGCTTCGGAGCGGGACGTCTTGTACGCCGCGGCGACGCAAGCGTCAAGACGAAGCGAGGGAACGGTGTCGCGGATGGTTATCGTGTCTTGTACGGAAGATAACCCGCCCGACGTATAGTCGAAGCGTTCCGTCTTCACGCTCGCTCTGCCGACGCTCGCAAGCTCCGCGAGAACCGTATCCGCCATGTTCTTAAGAACAAACAGATAAGCCTCGGAATCAAGCGCTATTATGTCGCCGTAGACGGAGCGGTCGCCCAATATACTCAGCGACGCGCCGAGAATGTCAGGATGAGTGACGCTCGCAAACCTTGCGTTCCACGCAATCCTCACGCAGGAGATAATGCTTTGCGCAAACTCCGCGTCTTGCGACAGCTCCTCCGCTTCATCGGCGTCCGACGCGAACACCGCAATAGTTCGCTCCGCATCGTCATATCCGCCGATGAAGAATACCGAAGCTTGCGCCTTTAACGCCGCGGACTTCGCCATCTTGCGTTCGTTCGGGTCGATGAAGCTCGTATGGCAGGTCGAACCGCTGCGAACCGCCCTCGCCGCCAGCTCCTCGAACCGTTTCTTTGTCAAATCGTTGTTCATAAAAAAGGTCCGCTATACGCGAACCATTAACCACGCGACAAACGAACGCAGAATCATAAGCGCGAAAAGATAGACCAACGGCGACAAGTCAACGGGAAGCTTGAACGGAATCCTGCGGGTATAGTTTCTCACAGGCGCAAACACGCGGCTCGCATACTTATACTCGAACCTGTCAAACGCTTTGCGCGCCTTCGTTCCTTTGGGAAGAAACCAAACAGCCGCAAAGTACGCTACCATCAGGAGCGCAAGTATCTGAATCAGCAGATTAAACGCATACAGTACGGCGTACATATTCTGTCAGCGAACGGAGCTTCCGCCGACGCCGCCATACTTTGAACCGCCCGCGGCCGCGGTCTTCTTCGGAGGTTCGCCCGCGAATCCGTATGGCTGCTGCGCTTTGTTTTCGGTGCTGTATATCTCGACTGAAGCGGGGGCGAAAAGATAGTTGCCCTTGGAGATCTTTTCCACGTGACCGGATAATGAATACGCCGAACCTGAAAGTATATCGATGACACGCTGAGTGGTCGCGTCGTCAATTCTCTCGCATGACAGAATGACGCTGCGTCCGTTCAGCACATAGTTCATAATGCTTTCGGTATCGTCCTTGCGGCTTACGTACACTATCACGGTTCCGTGCTGCGTATGCTGAACGGGAGCGGGGGCGGACGCAGGCGCTTGGGACGCGTACTGCCCTCTGTCCGGCATCTGAACAATATTATCATATGGGTCGCGCGCCTTCGTCTGCGTGCCGTACGCGGACTGCGAAGGCTTGCGCGCATATGACGAAGCATTCTCATATGCCGCCCCTTGCGGCTGCGAAGCGCGCGGCGGCGTGAAGCTTCGCCCGGTGCCGCCGGACGTGTATCGATTAGAGCTTCTGCCTACCTTAGCGTCAGCGTTATCGTAATCGTCATAGTCGTAGTCGTCATAGCCATCGTTCCTACTCTTATCAGCCTCAAGACCGATAACCGATGCTACCTTGTGCAGAAAGTCTCCAAACGCCATGTTCGGGTCCTCCTAGTAAAAATTTCATCCGTGCCGCGCTCCGAACAATGCGCTTCCAATGCGCACCATTGTCGCGCCTTCCTGCGCCGCGATAACGGAATCAGCCGACATTCCCATTGAAAGAACTGAAAACGAGGTCCCGGGTATCGCTTCCTCGCGTAATTCCGTGAACAGCTTTCGCATCTCGCGGAACATCGGTCGAAGTCCTTCAAGCTCCCCATCACTCCCGCTTCCGGTCATCGGAAGAATCGCCATGAGCCCCACTATCCGAAGGTTTGAGTAACGCGCGAAACCACGCACGGTTTCCTTTGTGGATTCGGGCGGTACGCCGCCCTTTTGTGTTTCCCTGCCAATATTCACCTGCACCAAGCAATCAAGGATAAGCCCGCTTGTTCCGGCGCACCTGTCAAGCTCCTCGGCGAGACTTACTCTGTCGAGCGATTGAACGAGTGAAACCCTGTCTATTATACTGTGAACTTTGTTAGTTTGCAACCGTCCAACCATGTGAATTCGAGATTTTTTCCAATCTCTTCCATATTTTCGGAGGGTTTCGTCAGCGCGGTTCTCGCCTACACCCGCTATTTCGTCAAACGGAAGCATTTCTACTGTCGAAATAGGTTGGGTTTTGGTGACAGCCAACAATTCCGGCGGATTCGACGAATCCAACGCGCTCTCGCGCAGCTTCCCCTTTATCGCGAGGACGCGCTCCCTCACAAGCTCGCGGGTTAAAACCTCGTCATGCGTTTCCAATAGTCTGTCTCCGTCAGTATGTTCTAATCTTCTGACCCGCAGCGAGCATCCCGAACTCTTCAGGCTCGATTATCGCGTTCTTCGAGTCGCGCGTCACAACCTTCACGGGAACAAACACGCCGCTGCCCACATTCAGAACTACCCCAATCCGCCCCTCGTATGTCATGAGCGCCGAAACGGGAACCTTAAGACCCGCAACCGACTGCGGCACAACGCGGACCTTGACCTGCCGCATGTTGAGAACCTGCCGCACGTCCGCCTCGACATACATGCGAACCAACAGGTCGCCGCCCGTCCTGCTGCTCTTCATAACGGTCGCTTGGTACGTTATGTCGTCCAAGCCCTGTATAACAACACCTACGGAAGAACCCTCGACAGGCTGCCAGTTCGCGTCTTGGCTCAATACCGCGACATAGAAGCCGTTCATTTCGACGAGCTTGCCGATTACCGCTCTCGCGCGCTCCGCTGCGGTTATTTCGGGCGCGACGCGCACAAGAACGTTCCGCGCGTCTCCCGCCGTCATGGTTTCAAGATACGCGGGCGTCAGAACCCTTTCGTAGCCGTCCGTGTAGAAGCTTATTATCCCGCGCTTGTCCGCGATGAACGAGGAGGTCCAGCTTTCGATGCGTTTCTTCTGCGTTTTCTCCGTGCTTACGAAGTTATTGAGAGTGTTGTCTGTCGCGTACTTCTGGCGCAGATAGTTAGATTTATCGGTCAGCGCGCGCTCAAGCTGACGCTTCAGAGCAAGGGCGCTTCCCGCGTTTGGGTTCTTTGCCACCCCGCGTATCTGCTCGGTTATCGAATCGATCGTGCCCTGAATCCTCGTAAGCTGCGTATCGCCGATTCCGTCCATCATCAAGGTTTCAAAATGCAGCTTGATGTCTTCCTGAATAGTGCGAAGCTTGTCAAGGTCGCTCCTGCTGTAGCCGACCGAATACGCCTGCGCAATCTGCGTGCCTATCTCGACCGTCGCGCCCTCTTCCGCGAAGAACGTTATCTGCGACGCGCTTTCGGCGTCGATAAGCCGCTCGTCGCGGATTATCACCGCGTCCGCCACATACTCGCTTGTTATGACGTCGTCCGCAATCACCGCAGTCGGAAGAAACAGCGTCTGACTCAGCAGCCAGATTATGTACGCCGCAGCTCCAACCGACGCGAGAATCAGAAACGTGCGAAGCCCGCGCCTGTTTCGTCTTTTTCTTCTGACAGGTCTCCTCTGCATTAACTATCTTCTCTCATTTTCCAATCAGCTTACGCTCAGCTTATGATGTCTTCCTGAAGCCTTGTCAGAAGCCGCCGCTCAAGCCTTGACACCTGCATCTGCGACGCGCCTATCGCCTTTGCGACTTCCCTTTGGCTCATCCCGCGAACGACGCGCATAGCCAGCAGCTTGCGCTCATACGCGGAAAGCTGCGAGAACGCGCGGATTAACGCGTCTCTGTCCGCTATTGCGTCGTATCCCGGCTCCTCGACGCCGACGCTTTCCGCCAAGCCTCTTGCGTCCTCGTCATCCGACTGCTCGTCAAGCGAGACGACCCGCGCCAGACTGTTCGCCTCCAGCGCGTCCACAATGTCGTCGGGCGCGAGTGACAAACGCCGCGCGATCTCCATCACCGCGGGTTCTCTGCCAAGCTGCGCCGTGAGAGCCTGCTTCGCGTTCCGAACCTTAATGTATCGCTCGCCCGAAAGTCTCGGCAGCCTTATCATTCCCGCTTTATCGCGAAAATAATTCCGAACCTCGCCCGCGATTGTCGGCGACGCGAACGAAACAAACTGAATTCCGCGGGTGCAGTCAAAGCGTTCAAGCGCTTTCAGGAGCGACAGCGACGCTACTTGAAGCAGGTCGTCATATTCCACTCCGCGGTTGGAGAACCGCTTCGCGATTATTCGCGCGAGATAAAGATAGTGTTCAGCCAGAATATTGCGCAAATCGCTGTTCCCGGTTTTACAGTATTCCTCAAGAGTGCATTGCAAAGAACTTTGCGATGCAGCGTTTCGGTATGCAGTTGGATCCGCCGCCAACTGCGCGTGACTCACCGCTTCGCCTCCGCCGCGTCCTTATTCTTTGAAGCCGCCGGCACTCCGCCCTTGAAACGCATAACCATTCGGACGGAATAGACGCCCCACAGGTCGTACAGCACTTCGACATCGTCCGCCAGGCTTTCAAGTATACTCTTCGCGAGAACGGGGTCGTGCGTGTCGCTGCACCCTTTGTAGCACGGGTCGGCAAACCGCACAGCGTCAAACTTCATCGCGAGACGTTCCGCGTCCCAGTCGCACGAGAGCGCTATCTTTTCGGGAACCGACGCCTGATTAAGCAGGCAGAAGCATGTCTCGTCGCTTGCGATGCGAACGGCGTCGACAGCGTCAAGATCGAAACCCAGCGAGCAGCTCAGACCCGAGAGGGTCATTCGTATTACCAGCGACATATCGCGGACCGCAGGGACGGTGAGCTCAAGCATACGTGTTTTTACCTCAGTAAATATCGAATAAAGGAAAACAAATAATCTCCCGGATATAACACGAATGATAGTAGACGGAGCGTTCATTATTCCGCAGGAAATATATTCCAATTCTTATCCATATGATTATGGTATAACGTGAAAAGTCAAAAGTCAATCCCTCGACAAACAGCGTCACGATACTTTAACTTGCCGTAATATTCTGCTCACGAATGATAAAAATTGTCATATCGATTAACCATAATAATTATACTTAATAATGTTGTGACTCATAATCAATTCGACAATGTCGCGGTCAAAAGTGATACCCTCGCGGCTCCGCGCTCATATAAAACCAGGGACGCGGCAAGCGCGGTCGAGCCTGTTGTGCGCACGTCGTCCACTAATATTATGTGCTTATAATCGGCAAGCGATTGCGTGTTGTCCGCCATCGCGAACGCGCCTACGGGATTGCTTCTGCGCTCCTCGCTCGTGAGCCCGACCTGCGGTTTCATCTTCTTGGTGCGCAGAAGAATGTCCCGCACGGGAACCTTGGTGATTCGGCTTATCTCATTGCACAGCAGCGCGGCTTGGTTGAACCCGCGTTCGCGCCGCCTCGGCTTCGCCAGAGGAATGGGCACAAGCGCGTCCGCGTCCTTGGGACACAGCGGCGACATATATTCCGCAAGAATCCTTGCCGCGCTCTCAATAGAGCCGAACTTAAGCTTGTGCACCAGCTCGGCGGCGGCGTTCTTATGCATGAACGGCGCGGCGCCGAAAACCTTTGTTTCATCCGCGGCGCATGTGCGGCAGTATCCGCCTCTGTTCGTCGGAACGGGACGCGAACACGCGCGGCAGAACGTGTTCTCATCAGACGGATACTCTTGCATAACGGTAACCAGCGACGACGAACAAGCGCAGCACAGATTATCTTTTATATCTGTGACAGAATTGCAGACTATACAGCAAGCGTCGGAGGGATACAGAAGATTCACCGCCCTCTCCCCTATCCTCTTCAAGCTTAACACTGCGTCTTCTCAAGCATCTCGCGCAGACGTTCCGCAAGGAAGCTGAAGCGCTGCTCGATATTGATGTTGTTAACCATCACGGCGAGCGCGTCTTCGCGCCCGACCAGCACGAGAAGCTGTTTCGCGCGAGTAACTGCGGTGTAGAGCAGATTGCGCGTGAGGAGCATCGGCGGACCGCCGACTACGGGCATAAGCACGATAGGAAACTCGCTGCCCTGGCTCTTATGAACCGACACGCAATACGCAAGGCTGAGGTCGTCAAGCTGCGACAATTCGTAGATTGATACACGGTCGTCGTCGAATTTCACGGTGATAAGCTTGGCGTCTGTATCCACTTCCTCGATTATACCCATGTCGCCGTTGAACACGCCTTGACCCTTCTTGCCCGCAAGCTCCCACTCGAGGTTGTAGTCGTTGCGCGTCTGCATAACCTTGTCGAATTTGCGGAACAGATTCTCTCCGCGCATAAGCTCGGGCTTGCCGCGCTCCTTGGGATTCAGGCGCGCCTGAAGCAGGCTGTTGAGCGCGATAACCCCGCAATCGCCCTTCTTCATGGGGCTTAACACCTGAATCATGTTGATGGAAGGCTCCCGCATGTTCATGAAGCGCGGCAGACGGTCCGCGTGAAGCTCCACAATCGCTTCCGCCGCCGCAATCGCGCTGCCCCTGCGCTCCAGAAAGAAGTCGGCGTGTTTGTCGTTGATTGTCGGCATCTCGCCGTGGTTTATTTTGTGCGCGTTAATCGCGATAAGGCTGTTGCCGCTCTGTCGGTATACGTTGACAAGGTGCGTCGTGGCTATTATACCGCTGCCGATTACGTCGTGCAGCACGTTGCCCGGTCCGACGGACGGAAGCTGGTCAGCGTCGCCGACGAGTATCAGGCGGGTGCCGAGAGATAGGGCGCGAAGAAGAGCGCGCATGAGGAATATATCCACCATCGAGGTTTCGTCAACAATAATCGTCTTGCACTCGAGCGGGTTTTCCTCGTTGCGCAGGAAACGCTCCTCGTCTCCGCCGTATTCAAGAAGTCGGTGAATAGTCTTCGCTTCTCGCCCCGTCGCGTCCGTCATGCGCTTCGCGGCGCGGCCTGTAGGCGCGGCGAGAACGGTTTCCTCGCCGTTTCCGACGAGGTTTAGTATGCAGCGGATGATGGTAGTCTTGCCCGTGCCGGGTCCGCCCGTGATTACGCACGTGCCGTCGCGTATCGCGGAAAGAACGGCTTCGCGCTGAACCTCGTCGAACTTCGTGTTCATCGAAATCTCGAAGCGCGAAATGTCTTCAAGATATGGCTGCGCCGTCTCGTAGGAAATCGAGGGCGCGGCGTTCTTCAGCTTCACGAGCTTTGCCGCGACCTCCAGCTCCGCGTCGTTATGGCTTGATAAGTAGACGAACTCATCCTCGCCCGATTTGCGAAGCGCAAGCTTCTTCTTAAGAACCAGCTCTATAAACTCGTTATCGATAAATTCCCTGTTGACGCTGAGCAAATCCTCCGTGCGCGCATACAGCATCTGCCGCGGCAGACAGCAATGCCCGTCGGAAAGCGCGGCGGTCTTGAGCACATACAGGATACCCGCTTGAACGCGGAACGGCGAGTCTTTCTGAATGCCGACCTTGCTTGCAATCTCGTCCGCCGTCTTGAAGCCTATGCCGCGCACATCCTCGACCAAACGGTATGGATTCTCGCGCAGAACCGCGTTGGTCTTGTCGCCGTACACCTTGAAGATTTTCATCGAGAGGTTCGGCGGAATGCCGTAACCCTGCAATGAAATCATAACGTCGCGCGCGCCGTTCTTCTCTTGATAGGACTGCGCGATCATCGCGGCGCGCTTCTTGCCGATACCTGGAAGCGTCGCGAGACGTTCGGGCGTGAATTGCAGGATATCCATCGTATCCATGCCGAACGCCTGCACGACAAGCTTTGCGGTGGAAGGTCCGATACCCTTCACCCAGCCTGACGCCAGCAGCTTCTCAATGGAACTCACCGAGCTTGGCTGACTGAACACGCAGGAGTGAATGCGGAACTGCCTGCCATAGCGCTGGTTCTCCACCCACTCGCCGGTGAGAGAAAGCCGCTCGCCGTCGTTCACAAGCGGCAGGCTGCCGACCGCGTTCAGTTTCTCCGCGCTGTCGCCAATCGAAAAAGAGAGAACGGAATACCCGTTCTCCTCATTCCGAAAGACCGTTTCTTTTACGAGAACATCTATCGTTTCCATAATATCCTTTTTTTACTCTGTATGGCAAAGCGCGTGTTTTGCGACGTCACATTTGTGAAGCTAAATCCAGTCTCTCCCATGGCAGATCCACATCGGTCCTGCCAAAATGACCGTAGGCCGCCGTCGGAAAATATATCGGGCGCAGCAAGTCGAAGTATTCTATTATCGCGCGCGGACGCATGTCAAACAGGCTTACAAGCTTCGCCGCCAGAACGTCGTCCTCAAGCTTGCCCGTTCCGTATGAATCGCAAGTAACGCTCACGGGGTTCGCCACGCCGATAGCGTATGAAACCTGAATCTCAAGCCTCTTCGCCAAGCCTGCCGCGACAGCGTTCTTCGCGAGATATCGAGCCGCGTACGCCGCGCTTCTGTCAACCTTCGTCGGGTCTTTTCCGCTGAACGCGCCGCCGCCGTGGTGCGCCGCCCCGCCGTAGGTGTCCACGATTATTTTTCTGCCGGTAAGCCCTGTGTCCGCCGCGGGTCCGCCGAGAACGAACCTGCCTGTCGGATTGACGAAGTACTTCGTCTTCGTATCCAGCAGGTTCGGCGGAAGAACCTCATTAACTACGTTCTTGATCAGCGACTCGCGGATTTCGTCAAGCGTCACGTCAGGTTCGTGCTGCGCGGATATAACCAGCGAGTCGACGCGCGTCGGCTTGCCGTCGTTATATTCTATCGAAACCAGCGTCTTTCCGTCGGGGCGCAGGAACGGAACCGTGCCGTCCTTGCGAACCTTGGCGAGGCGGCGCGACAGCGCGTGGGCGTAGTAAATCGGAAGCGGCATATATATACCCTTATTTGCAAGGGGCGAATCTTGATACGTCTCCGTCTCGTCGCAAGCGTAGCCGAACATCGTGCCTTGGTCGCCCGCGCCCGTATCCGCGACGGAACCGCCGCGCGACTCAAGCGCGTTGTTCACGCCCATCGCAATGTCGGGCGACTGCGCGTGAAGGCTTGTTATAACGGAGATTGCGTCCGCGTCAAAGCCCAGCTTGCCATTATTATATCCTATATCGCGCACAACCTTGCGCGCTATCCCCTCTACGTCCGCGTAGGCTTCCGCGCTGACTTCGCCCATAACGAACACCATTCCCGTTGAAGTGAACGTTTCGCACGCTACATGCGCGTTTTTATCCTGCCTGATAAGCTCGTCCAACACCGCGTCGGATATTTGGTCGCATATTTTATCGGGATGACCTTCCGTCACCGATTCGCTTGAAAAGAATGTTTTCATCATTATTCCTCCGTTTATCGCCTTATTATAGAACACTCAGAGCGGCGAATCAAGTGGCGGTGAGGCGGACCATGAATGGCAAGGCGCGGATAGTTACGAATCCGCAAAAAACCATTGGTAAGTATTGACAAAGAAAATAAAAATGGTATAGTCAAGGTGCTGTAACTTGTAATACCGGGACAGCAAAGAAAATTCAAAAGGAGAGTTGTCAATTGAAAAGAAACATCGCAAAAAAGGCTCTGTGTCTCGCGCTCTTGACGGTCGTGCTGTTTACGTTCGCCATGTCCCCCGCGTACGCTCTGCAAGGTGAAGCAGAGTTTAAGCCCGCCGAGAGCGACATTGCGGGCAAGTATTGGGTGAGTTCAAGCGTTGAAGACGGAGTATTGCTGGTAGACCTCGGCGGCGCATATGACGCGGTTTACAAAACCGAAATCATCTTTGAGGACGCAGCAAAAGCTAACGCGTATCTTCTTCAGGGTTCAACGGACGGAGAAGCGTGGACGGCGCTTGCGGCAAGGGAAAGCGGCGATGCTCCCGCAGGCGGATACACCGACGTTTTCAGCTTGGCGGGGCTGCGTTACATTCGCGTGACGGCTTACCAAGGAGCAATCGTCAAGGATCTGCATATCTACAACTACCTGCGCGAAGACATGAACAACGGCTCGGACACATCCGGCGTAAGTCTCACAAACTCATACACCTACAACGAGGACGGCTCGCCGCAAGACGGTGTGCGCGGCGGCGTCGCGACGCCCGATACGATGGAGACGGGCGAGAACTTCTTCGGTTTGACAAAGGATATGGGCTGGGACACTATTCGCCTGCGCATCTGGAACGAACCGCGCAGCGAGGGCGGCTGGCAGCCGGAAGACGTAGCGGAAGACGGACCGCTTCAGGCTTTCCCCGAAGGCGACCCGAACGGCTCGTGCAGTCCGACCCAAACGCTCGAGTATGCAAAATATGTAATC
>JAITHB010000022.1 GCA_031280145.1 Oscillospiraceae bacterium
ATGCTTGTGCTGCTTTTCTGTCGCCCCACAGCGCGGGCATTTCTTCTCGTTTTCCATTCCCTTATTTTACCACGCTTCCTCCTCCCTCGCAACTCCGTTAGACACTCCCATGTTTAAAAAATGGTTGACAAAACTGTGGGTTAGAGGTAAAATTACGGTTGCGTGAAAACGCGTCCCTTCGGTGTGCATTCTGATATTTGGATTTGTCCGCCGTACTGATTCGGCGCTGTACAAAAGAGTATCGGCATTACGATACAAGGTTTCAGGGACTTAGCGACAGGAATATGCGCGTTTGCTGCAGCAGATGCAAATATTTCCGTCGCGCCGACTGAAATTGGCATTTCTTGGCATAATAGGAAGTGTATGCCGTTCCCTCGTTCATCGGTTCTCGTTCTCCGTGTTCCGTCGCGCCTCGAGTGTGCGGGTGTAACTCAGTGGCAGAGTGCCAGCTTCCCAAGCTGGTTATGTGGGTTCGATTCCCATCACCCGCTCCAAATCCAAAGTATCATCTTTGGATAACAATAGGATGGCAGGGGTAGGGCTTTGCCCTGGCGCCCCGATAAGGAGGAGATTCCAATGGCGAAGCAAAAATTCGAGCGTAACAAGATTCACGTCAACATCGGCACAATCGGCCACGTTGACCACGGCAAGACTACCCTGACGGCGGCCATCACAATGGTGCTCGCGAAGTTCGGCAACGCGCAGGTTATGCGCTACGACGAAATCGACAAGGCTCCCGAAGAGAAGGCGCGCGGAATCACAATCAACACGGCGCACGTAGAGTATCAGACGGAAAAGCGCCACTACGCGCACGTCGACTGCCCCGGTCACGCCGACTATGTCAAGAACATGATAACAGGCGCGGCGCAGATGGACGGCGCGATCCTCGTGGTTGCGGCTCCAGACGGACCAATGCCGCAGACGCGCGAGCATATCCTGCTCGCTCACCAGGTCGGCGTTAACTACATCGTTGTGTTACTCAATAAGGTTGAGTTGCTGGACGATCCTGAGCTGCTCGAATTGGTCGAAATGGAACTGCGCGAACTTTTAAGCTCATACAGCTTCCCCGGCGACGATATCCCGATCATCCGCGGCAGCGCTCTTAAGGCGATGGAATATGTGATGAACGGCGGCGAAGACGTCAAGAACGCTTCCGAAACCAAGTGCATATTCGAGCTGATGGACGCTGTCGACTCGTATGTTCCGGATCCCGAGCGCGAAGTCGATAAGCCGTTCCTTATGTCAATCGAAGACGTATTCTCCATCACGGGGCGCGGCACGGTCGCCACGGGGCGCGTTGACCGCGGCGTCGTCAAGGTTTCCGATACGGTTGAAATCGTCGGACTCATGGAAAAGAGCCGCAGCACGGTAGTAACAGGCGTTGAAATGTTCCGCAAGCTTCTTGATCAGGCGCAGGCGGGCGACAACATCGGCGTACTGCTGCGCGGCGTGCAGCGCAACGAAGTCGAGCGCGGACAGGTTCTGGCGAAACCCGGAACAATCAAGCCGCACACGCATTACATCGGACAGGTTTACGTTCTGACCAAGGAAGAAGGCGGACGCCATACACCGTTCTTTAACGGATACCGCCCGCAGTTCTACTTCCGCACAACGGACGTTACGGGGAACATCAAGCTGCCGGAAGGCATTGAAATGGTTCTGCCGGGCGACAACGTAAACATGGAATGCTCGCTTATCACGCCGATCGCGATCGAAGAAGGTCTGCGCTTCGCTATCCGCGAAGGCGGCAGAACCGTCGGCTCGGGCGTAGTTACATCCGTTATAGCGTAACAAGGTCAATAACCTATGCAGGATTCGCGTTGCGCGAATCCTGTTTTATTTCCAACCTGATTCTTGCGCAATGCAACACAAATCGAATGCATTCTTAATGTGAAAATGCTATAATATTATCAACCGCTTGAACAAGCGTTAATTTATATAGGAGGATACCGCCATGGAGGACTGGACTTCGTTTCTCGTTCCCGCGCTGACCGTCGTCGGCGCATTTATCGTGCTGTACATCTTCATCTTTCTGACGTGCTACCGCGTCGCGCGAATCGACCAGGCGCTCATCATAACGGGCGGCAGGAAACCGAAGATACGCATATCCGGCGGCTCGATCGTTCTGCCGATCATCCGCAAGGCGCACTACTTTGACCTGTGCATGCTGACAATCAAGGGCGACAACGACCAAATCATAACGGGAACAGGCGTTCCGATTGTCGTAAACTGGACGGCGCAGATTCGTCCCGACACGAACGAGCGCGGCATCCTTATGGCGGCGACAAGCTTCCTTGAGCGCGGCGGCACGGGCATTCAGGAAGACATAAAGCTGACGCTTGACGGCGGCGTTCGCGAAGTTGTCGCCAGTATGACACCCGAACAGGTTCTTCGCGAAAAGGAAGCGTTCAGCGCGAACGTGAAGAAGTCCGTCACCGAAGAGATGGCGAACATGGGCTACCTGCTTGTGTCGCTGAACATTCAGGACGTCACCGATAAGTTCGGTTACTTCGAGAACGTTTCCGCGAAAGACAAGGAAGCCAAACGCCGCGAAGCCGCGAACATCCTCGCGGAAGCCAACCAGTCCATTCGCGAGCGCGCCGCGCTGTCCGACCAGTCCGCGAAGGAAGCGGAGCTTAAGGCGGAGCTGTCTATAGCGGAACGCCAGAGAGACAACGCTCTTAAGATGGCTGAAATGAAAGTGGAAACTGAAAGAGCGGAAGCCGACGCGTCGGTCGCGGGACCGCTTCAAGCGGCGACCCGCCAAAAGGAACTCACCACGCAGGAAGGTCAGATAGAAGTAACGCGTCAGGAGCAAGCCGCGTTAGCCGCGAAGCGCCGCGCAGAAGTCATACAAACCGAGGCGGAAGCGGAACGCCGCAAGCGTGAAATCGAAGCGGACGCGGCGGCGGCGGTGCGCGAGAAGGAAGCGCAAGCCAAGGCGAACGCCGATAAGACGGAAGCCGAAGGTCTCGCGGCGGCGCTGAAAGCGCAGGCGGAAGCGGAATCCGAACGCATCGCGCGCACAGGTAAAGCCGAAGCCGACGTAATAAAGCAGAAGGGCGACGCGGAAGCCTCCGCAATTCTGGCAAAAGCGAAGGCGGACGCGGAGGGCGAACGCTTGCTGGCGGACGCGCGCGCCGCAAACGAAGGCGTGAACTACAAGATAACCATCGCGGAAATCGAAGCCAAGGCGAAGATTGAAATCGCCACCGCGACGGCGACAATCATGGCGGAGGTCGGCAAGAACGCCCGCTTCGTCAACTTCGGCGGCGGCTCCGGCGACAAGGGCAACGTTCTGTTCGACACGCTGCTGAACGTACCCGCGCTGATCGAGAAGCTGAACGTCACCAACCAAGCCGTGAACGCGAACGGCGAGGACTTCAACGAGACGCTGAAACAGTTGGTCAGCGCGGTTGCATCGCCCGTCGGCGAAGCGTTCCATCCGGTTAAGGACGGCAAGGCGGAATAATTGCAGGGGCGGAGGTGTGCCCTTCGGCACGCAAGTGGGCGCACTTCATCCCCTCGCGTTCTCCGAATCATTTTTACCATAAAGAGGAGCGGCGCAAACCGTTCCTCTTTTTTTTATGCATTGGAATTATCGCGGCTGTTTTTCGTTTATAAGTTGTAAGGAGGTGGCGGCGCGGTATGGCTTCGGTGTACAACGAAGTTGAAGAAGATAAAGTAACACAATTAATGCGGTCGCACGGAACCGCTCTGCTGCGCACTTGCTTTGTTATTTTGCGTGACAAACATCTGGCGGAAGACGCCGTTCAGGACACGTTCATCAAAGCGTTCCGAAATATCGGCAGATTTGAAAAACATGCCGAATGGAGCGAGAAGGCGTGGCTGCTGCGTATCGCCGTAAACATATGCAAGGATTATCAAAGAACCAAATGGTTCAAACATGTCGACAGGCGGATCAATCCCGACGATCTGCCGGCAACAACCGAAATAACTATCGGTGAAGGCAGTTTTGCAAACCTCCTGCACAACCTTCCGCGGAAATACAGAGAAGTCATTCTCCTGCGCTATTATCACGAGCAGACGGTGGACGAAATCGTCAAAATTCTCGGCGTCCCTAAGTCTACCGTGTATTCGCGGCTCGATAAGGCGCGTCGGGTTATCAGAAGTAATTTGAACGGAGGAACATACAATGAGGCGCAATGAAGCTGACAGCCGCAAACAAATCATCGATATTGAATTCGCAAACGTTAAGCGCTTCATTGACGACGATCTTTCCGCTCTTGAATTCACCGCCGGAAACGAAGCTCAAATATTATCACGCATTAAGAAGGAGCCTGTAATGAAAAGAAAGCTATCGCTGAGTTTTGCCGTAATAACGGCACTGCTGCTCATCGTGACGGCCGCTATCGCCGCAGCGATCATATCCGGCAAGCAGTTCGCCGAAGACATAATCGCGCCGATTATCAGCAACACGGAATCCGAAGCGTTTACACCGGAAGAAATCACTGAAATCCGCGCGCTTACGGAAGAAGCCGGAATCGTTTTGCCCGACGATGTAATCGCCGGGCTTGAGGACGACTACGTTGATATTGAGTACAAAGAAGAATTGCTAAGAGTGATCGTCAAGACCGAGCTTGGTTTCTATCCAGGCGCATGGAGCATCGAGGACCAGGCATGGTATAACGAACTGTGCGTTAAGTATGGTCTGCAAGACCGCGTGTACTTGTTTGTACCGGAGGGAGACGAAATAAGCTTTGACACTGCTATCGGCATCGCGCAGACGCGTATAAAAGATGAATACGGCGACGACACCGATCTGAACGACAAGAATTTGTATATTCAGTTTCAACAGTATTACGCCTATACTGAAGACGATGGAAACGAAATGCCGCGCTCATGGATTCTCGAATACTCGCCGCTGGATGTCAATCTCAATTACTATGTTGTCAGAATGACTTCGAGCGGCGAAATAACAGAGACCAAAAAATTGGCAGGCGTTCGCGATGCCTTAACCTTTGGTGATATATCAGAAAGGTATAACGATGTATATAATAACTACTTTACGTGGGATTTCTCAACGTGGGTAGATTACCACAATGACATGCGGGCGTTCGCGGAATCTTCCGGCACAAGCGTTTACGCAAACATATACGCGGCGCAAGAGTTCGCAGATCCCAAAGAAGACCTGCTCGCAGGAAAAATAATTACGCAGGAAGCTGCGGCTCAATTGGCGCGCGAAGCTGTCTCCGACGACGCCGGAATACCGATTGATGAAATGGACAAGTTTTATACACCGTATGTTCTGTATATGACAGGCTCAAACGGTCCCGTATGGAAAGTGCGGCTGAACTGTTCATGGGAGAACGCGCGCAATGGTGAGTTCGTTCACTGGGCTGAGATTGACGCCGTCACGTCCGAAATCATCAGCGTGGATTATCGCGACGAATCAAACGCGATCCGCGAATCATATGTCCTTCGCGAAACCGTCGTCAAGTGCGACGAATATTTAGAAGCGCATCCGACGCCTGAATCGTTTGGTTGATACATTCGGATGGACAACAAAAGGGGCGCCGCACGGACGCCCCTTTGTCATACAATTGATTATTTTCCGCCGCAGTTGCAGCCATAGCCATAATAAGGCATCGGCGTGGTGGGGCAGGCGGTCTTTCCGCAATCGTTGCAGAGTGACGCGGGCGGGAACAGCGGCAGGGAGAAGAACTCCTCGCAGACATTCTCCGCGAAATCTTCGCACGGCGGGATGGAGCAGAAGCCGTAGGAGGGGATGAGCATTTCGACGTCGGCGACGACCTTGAGAACGATGGTAACGCAAACTGTCATCGTGAAGGTGTTGTTGCCTATGTAGGTGCCGGAAACGCAAACCGCGCTGCCCATCGACTCGATGGAATAAGGAACGATGGATTCGTCGGGGATGGAGAGCATAACGTCCTTTTCGACGCTGATCACCGCGCGGCCTATGTATTCGTTGCAAAGCGCGTCGGAGAACAGAATGTCTATAGGGAGATCCACTACGGCGCGGACGCGGGCGAAGCAGGGTTTGTCGCACAGACGCTCAACCGTGAGATTGCGAATCTCGCTCTTGGTCGTCGATGAGCGGCAGCTCTCAAATGTGATGGGAGCGACCGGACCGCCTTCGGGGGTGAGGTTGTGACCGGGGTTGCCGTGACCGCCGTGTCCGCCGTGACAGTGGGTCGGATGCGGTACCAACGCGAATTGCGTGAATACGACATCGATCGCCTTGAGTGGTTTTGAGTCCATGCAAGAATCATATACGCGTTTGACCTGAACGCATACCTTTTCCTGAAGACCCGCAAGCGCGTCGCCGGCAAGGATACCGGGTGTCGCTGTGGGATTGCCGTTCTTGTAACAGTAGAAAGACATGTAAAGCCTCCTTAATTCGGTTGTGATGAGGTCTTCTCACATTCACATCGTATGCGGGAGGCGTTAAACCGTTCCAGTTTGGGAATGCCGGTACGCCGCTCCAGCCTTATAATATTCGTCAATGGTGAGATAAATGCAGACCTTGCGTCACTTTAGGACAAGGTATTGCCTTTTTTGGAACAAGAGGGGGCGAATTAGGAATGAGGAATTATGGGATGCGGCGGGCGGCGGAGTGAGAAGCGCGGGCGATGTATTGTGAACCGCGGGCGAGCCCGGGGCTCGCCCCTACAGGTTTCTGTTACATACGCGATTGAATAAAAACAATCGTTGTAGGGGCGCGCCCCCGGCTCGCCCGTCCGATTGCCAAACCGCACGCCGC
>JAITHB010000076.1 GCA_031280145.1 Oscillospiraceae bacterium
TCGACCGCTGGCTGCTGTCGCGCCTGAATTCGCTGGTGAAGCTGACGGATGAATCGCTTGAAAGAATCGACGTGCCGCGCGCCGCGCGAGCAATATCCGACTTCGTCGACGAGCTGTCGAACTGGTATGTGCGCCGCTGCCGCGAACGCTTCTGGGGCAAGGGCGTTACTTCCGACAAGAAGTCCGCGTTCGACACGCTGTATGTCACGCTGACGACGCTCGCGAGAATCCTCGCGCCGTTCATGCCGTTCCTGTCTGAAACGATGTACCAGAACCTCGCGCGCAGCCATGACGCGGGCGCGCCCGAAAGCGTTCACCTGACGGATTTCCCCGCGTATGACGAATCGCTTATCAACCCCGCGCTCGACGAGAATATGGATAAGCTCATCCGCGCCGTAAGCCTGGGCAGGTCGTGCAGGAACGCCGCGAACATAAAGGTTCGCCAGCCGATAGCGACGCTGTATCTGCAAGGCGCGAAGTTGTCCGACGAGTTCATCGAGCTGCTGAAGGACGAATTGAACGTTAAGGA
This sequence comes from Oscillospiraceae bacterium, assembly GCA_031280145.1. Lineage (GTDB taxonomy): Bacteria > Bacillota > Clostridia > Christensenellales > Aristaeellaceae > JAITHB01. The sequence continues at coordinate 530 of JAITHB010000076.1, forward strand.
CGTTGAGCTTGCGGAGGGCGAGCGCGCGTTCGTCTCATACAAGATTAAGCCGCAGCTCCGCACGCTCGGGCCGCGCCTTGGCAAACAGCTTGCCGCCGTACGCAAGCTGCTTGAGGGGCTTGACGGCGTGAAGGTAGTGTCCGCTCTTAACAGAGGCGAAAGCCTCAAGCTTGATCTGGACGGCGGTATAATAGAGCTGTCCAAGGACGACTTGATTATCGAACCCATCCGCACGGAAGGCTACGCCGCGGAAACCGACGGCGAGATGACGGTCGCGCTGGATACGACGCTTACGCCGGAACTCGTCAACGAGGGTTTCGCCCGCGAACTCATAAGCAAAATTCAGTCTATGCGCCGCGACGCGGGTCTTGAAGTGACCGACAGAATCAACGTCAAGCTTGCGATAACCCCCGCAGTCGCGCCCGCCGCGCAAACTCTTGCCGATATGATAACCACCGCCGTTCTCGCCTCCTCGTTGGAATTGTTCGGCTACGCGCCTTCCATTTCGCCGCTTTCCATTCCCGAGAAGGGTTGGTATTCGCAGGAGTGGGACATCAACGGGCAGCCCGCGACAATCTCCATCTCTAGTGCGGCATAGTGTATACTGCACATGCTTGGCAAGACTATGAACTGATAGACACGGGCGATGGCGAGAAGCTGGAACGCTGGGGAAGCGTAACCCTGCGCCGTCCCGATCCGCAGGTTATATGGAAGAAGTCCGCGCCCGACGAGTGGCGCAAGGCGGACGCTTCCTACACGCGAAGCGAAACGGGCGGCGGAGCGTGGGAGTTCGTCCGCAAGGTTCCCGAAAGCTGGACGATGCGCTATGGCGAGCTTTCGTTCACCGTGCGCCCGACGGGCTTCAAGCATACGGGGCTGTTCCCCGAGCAGGCGGCAAACTGGGATTGGGTTGTCAGCCTCATAAGAAACGCGGGCAGACCAATCCGAGTGCTGAACCTGTTCGCCTACACGGGCGGAGCGACGCTCGCCGCGGCTTCCGCAGGCGCGCGTGTCACGCATGTTGACGCCGCAAAGGGCATGGTGCAGTGGGCGAAGGAGAACTACAAGCTGTCGGGCTTGGCGGAAGATTCCGCGCGGTGGATAATCGACGACGCTCTCGCGTTCGTTCTGCGCGAAGCGAGGCGCGGCAACAAATACGACGCCGTCATAATGGACCCTCCCTCGTACGGCAGGGGACCCGACGGCAGCATGTGGAAGCTTGAGCGCGACCTGTTCGGCTTCTGCGAGGCTTGCCGGAACGTTCTTTCCGACACGCCGCTGTTCCTGCTTATATCGAGCTACACGACGGGGCTTCAGCCGATCGCTATCGCGAACGTCATGTCGCGCGCGTTCCGTATTCCGTTCGGCAGTATTCACGCGAACGAGCTTGCGCTGCCCGTGACGAGCGGCGGACTGCTGCCCGCGGGAAGCGCGTGCCGATGGGAAAATGAAAAATTAATGGTTTAGCTCTTCAGATGATACGTATAACCCTTTCGAGTGAACCATTAATTCCTAATTAGTAATGACTGATATAATATATGAAGACAACCACCTTCTGGTCGTCCTCAAGCCCGTGAACATGCCGACGCAGTCCGATTCCTCGGGCGACCTCGACCTGCTGACATGCTTGAAAGATTACATAAAGAAGCGCGACGGCAAACCGGGCGGCGCGTATTTGGGCTTGGTTCACCGTCTCGACCGTCCTGTCGGCGGACTTGTCGCGTTCGCCAAAACGTCAAAGGCGGCGGCGCGTCTGTCGGCGCAGCTTGTGACGCGCGAGATGCACCGCGAATACTTGGCCGTCGTATGCGGCATAACCGCGCAAGAAGGGCGTTTGACGGACTTTTTGGTGAAGGACGAGCGCAGCAACACCTCGCGCGTCGTACCCGCCGGAACGAAGAACGCGAAGGAAGCGATACTGAACTTCCGCCGCGTAGGTCTGTTTGAAGGCTCCGCCGCGTTTTCTTTGACAGAAGTGACGCTTGAAACAGGAAGGTCGCACCAGATCCGCGTGCAGATGGCGAACGCGGGTTTTCCGCTGTGGGGCGACGCGCGATACGGTCACGGAAAGCCGACGCAGCAGATTGCGCTTTGCGCGAGGAGACTGCGGCTCATCCATCCGACGCTCGGCAAGGAGATGGAGTTCCGCGCGCCGACTCCCGAAGGTACGCCGTGGAAATGGTTTGAAGCGCTGCAAAATCAGGCGAAAACAAGAAAACCGTAAATATAACAAAAGAAAGCGGAAACAATAGACATATGAAACGAATCATTTTTAAAGCGCTTGGCACGGTCGCGGCGATTGTCCTCCTATCGTATTTCCTGCCGGGCTTCCATTGCGAAAGCTTGGTCGCGGCAATCGAGGCGGGCGTCGTTCTCGCCCTCGTGTACTTGGTTTTAAGGCCAATAGCCAGAATACTGGTCGGCGTGTTCAATTGGCTGACGCTTGGGCTTATCGGCATAATTGTGGACGCGGGAATACTTACGTTCGCGGTAAGCAAAATCCCCGGCTGTTACGTCGAGGATTTCATGACCGCGCTTATCGCCGCGTTGGTGGTGAACACCGTGCGCATGTGCTTCGGCTTCGCCGCGAAGAAGGCTAAGCGATAGAAGGCTAAATGGTTATTCCGCGTACGGAATCAGCACTATATCACCCGTTCGTCCACTCCAAGCGAGATAATATGAGCGCGCACCGAATTCCGAATCGTTGAACGATACTATCAGAGTATCGCCGAAAAGCTCCGGCACAATATTCGGCAGCACAAGATATTGATAGCGCGACAGCGGACCTCTGTACATTATGTTTCCGCGCGTTATCTCAAGTTCCTCGTCCCAATTCACCGCTCCGTTATATACGGTGATTTCCTTTATTCCGCCAGCGAAGTATACCACTATGCCATCCGCAACATCATCGTCCGTCAGACGAATCGCCGTCATGCTCTCGAAAAAGTCTTGGTAAAAGAGATACCCATAGTTCACATAAAACGGTTCGTTCTTGATAAAGCCGGAGACGACCGTTTCCGCCATAACGCTTACAAGCTTCGGGAAGCCGTCAGAATCGATGCTGTATAACAGGTAATCGAGTATCTCTTCATCATATTCCGTGTACGTTTCCTCCGCCACGGTCACCATGCTTGTCGGTCCGTCGGAGCCGCCTATAATGAGGTAATCGGCGGCGTTCGTGTCATAGTCGCCGGCGTAATTGATTGGCGCGAATATACCCGCGGCTGAGATCAGCATCGCCAGGACGATCGCGGTAGTTCTGAGTATCACTTGCAATACCTTCCTTTCTTTAGTAAAACCATTGTACAATGAAATACGGTAAATAACAAGCGCGGCGAAAATGCCGCGTCAGGCTGCCGACAAAGCCCATCGATGTTGTAAACGGCGGGCGACCGAGGCGGGCGACCCTACAGGGTGTATGCTATCGGTATTCAGGAACTCAATATGCTGTAGGGGCGAGCCCCCTGGGGTCCCCGACAAATCCGCAGATTTGGCGGGGTGGGTTGGCTCGCCCGCCCGCATACAAAACAATCGTTTGTCGACAGTCTGTGGGCGGCATTATGCCGCCCGTTTTATCCATGTTCAGCGCCAACTGCTTTTGCCGCTGCGCCCGCATCCCCGCATGGCTTTGCCTGAGGGCGGCGTGTTACAGGGACAGTTATACTTATGCATGAATTTCAGGAACAACCGCTCCACTTCCTCTTCCGACATGCCGCCGCATCCGCTGCAATCGCCCGCGGGACCCGGCGGTCCAGGAATTCCCTGCGGTCCCGTCGCGCCGTCCTTACCGTCTTTGCCATCCCTGCCGTCTTTTCCGTCCGCGCCATGTGCACCGTCTGCACCGTCTCTGCCCGGTGCGCCGTCTGCGCCGTTTACACCGTCTGCACCGTCTCTGCCAGGTGCGCCGCCTGCGCCGTATACACCGTCTCCACCGTCTCTGCCAGGTGCGCCGTCTGCGCCGTTTACACCGTCTACGCCATCTCTGCCCGGTGCGCCGTCTGCGCCGTTTACACCGTCTACGCCGTCTCTGCCCGGCTCACCCTGTGGTCCTTGCGGACCCTGCGGCGGGTCGCCGATATACACGCAGCCCTCGTAGGAGTCGTTTATTATATACGCGTAATCCGGCGGGCAAAGGTCTCTTAGGATGTCGTCGTCGTAGTGCCAGCAGGCGTAGAGGTCCGAAGCGTCTGAGAATGTTGTGCCCGCCGTCCATTGCGTGCCGTTGCAGTCCGTCTTGTCAAACCATCCGACCAGCGTTCCGCCCGTGGGGAAAGTTGGCGCGGTCGGAGCGGTAGGAGCGTCTATAGTGCCGTCAGCTTTGGTATTGGCGGTTGAATCCGCCTCGCCGTTGCGCGGGTGCAGCGTAACGCCAACCGAACGCCAGCACTTGTGCAGGGCTTCGTCATAAGTGTAGCCTGCGCCGCCGCTGCACGAGTATTTGGCGTATAGGGTGGTGTCGCTTGAGTATGTCGTGCTGTTAGTTACAGGTGTGGTATCTGTTAGGTTGCGGAACCACCCGTCGAACACCGCCCCTTCCGGTATCGGGCTTGGATCTGCCAGCGTTATCCTGGAATTTTGCACGATTTTGTACGTTGGGCTTGAGCCGTTTCGCGGCTGCATAGTTATGACAAAGTTGCCCGCCATCGTTTGCCCGTTGCAGTTGGACGCGGTGCCTGATAAACCGTGTATGCTATCTGTCAAAACATAGTCTGCTTTGAATCCGGACCAACTGCTGTCCAACTGTATATTGTTAACAACCGTATATCCGCCTTGTCCCGTGGCAAAAACACCAGTTAGCTTCATAGTCGCCAGAGCGCAGTTGTTATCAAGGTCCCCATGTCTGTAAGCAACGTTCGCAAAACTATCGTAGCCACTCGCTATTCTCGAGACCTCATTATTGCTTGATGGTCCGACGATAGAAGCGGCTCCACAGGTATTGTTATTAGTGCATTTACTACACCCGGCCCTGCCTATATCGCCGATTATTCCACCAACAGGTCCGACACTGCCTTCGATTTTGGTAACTCGCGTCGCAACTTTGTTGTATCTGCCATTTGATAAAAAAGCATCACTATTATCAGATACTCCTCCTACTATACCAATTATTCCCCCGACATTAGCAGTCCCTGTCACATTCGCGCCATTGGTATTGTACTCAACCCAATTGGAACCACCAATTCTCCCAACTATGCCTCCGCATCCGGTGTTCCAGCGGTCATATCCGCTGTAGCCTGTTATGACGCCGATGTTTAAGCAATTCTGTACATTATCGTATTTATTGATGCTGCCTGCAATGCCGCCGACAAAACCGGAGCCTGTCACGGCTGCGGCATTAGTACTGCCATTGAAACTCGCTCTAGCCGTTCTGCCGATAATCCCGCCGACACAAGCCGCGTTCGGCGCATTTATGGATCCTTCGCTCGTTACGCCGGTTATAGTGCCGGAAAAGCCGTCCGCGTTTGAAAGCGCGCCGATGTTAATCCCATCGGTTTCATCGTTTATATCTACGATGACGCGCAAATCCTGAATGGTTGAATCCTCGGGCAGCGCGCCGAACAGCGGCTGCGTCAGAACAGAGATGGTGTGTCCATTTCCGTTGAACGTGATTGGCGCGCCGGAGCGGGCGATGGGATGCCAACTTCCCGACACGACAATATCCGCTTCCAGCGTATAATAGCGCGGAGCGGAACGGGACAGCTCGTCTCCCGTCAGCTTCTCGAATAAGTCCTGTTCATCATATATGCCAATCGAGGGCGTATTTGCTGATATATCATGCGGCGCGGAAGGCGGAGTGCTTTGCTCATATGGTTCTGTTAAACTATTGTTGTGTATACACTCAAGTTGTCGGGGGGGCATAACTATTATTATTTATAACTAATTTGGAGTCGACGGAGGCTCCGTTGTGCGCCGCGGGCTTCGCGCGCATTCTCGGCCTTGTGTCTGTCGGTTCGCGTTTCATGTATGTATCCTGCTTTCTTCTAAATATAACAATATGGATTGCGCCTGTTATATTTTATGCAGGGCGTTCGGATATGTTCGCTATTACGAAAAGGCATACAACACCGTTCAGACCGTCGACAGACTATTGTTTTATATGCGGGCGGGCGAGCCGGGGGCTCGCCCCTACAGATTTTACGTTACCTTCCCGATGGAATGCATGTAACCCCTGTAGGGGCGACCGCCTCCGCAATGTCATTAACTTAACCCACCAAGTCCAAGGAAATTGAGTTTGTACCCAACAGGATGCTTGCAAGCGTTAAAGTTGCGTTTGAATATTCTGTTGGGTCTAATTACCGACTCGAACCC
>JAITHB010000055.1 GCA_031280145.1 Oscillospiraceae bacterium
CTGGAAATCCAGTCACGCTTTGCTTTCTCGGCTAAAAACGCCTCGTATCTGAATTGCTGATCGGCAGACAATTCTTTTATCACTTTGACCGCGTCCGCCACTTCCGGGTATGCTTTTGCTAACATATCGAATTGTTCCTCCTCCTCGGCGTCAAATAAACTTCCCCATATCCACTCTGTCGAGCCATCCGACTTAACAGGTATTTTGTTCAATTCCAATACGTTAATAACCGCTTTATCGGTCATCGTCACATTATGAATCTTATCGTATACTTCAAAGCTGTGGAAATAGTATCCCCGCTCGGGTACATTCTCATCCGCTGTATCATCTATCGCCGTTTGCGTGGTTATGAACAGTGATATGAGTTTCTTGAGCTTACTATATGATTCGCCGCTCTTTAGCTGCCCTGCAAACGCCTTGGCGTGGTAGTAAAAGAATCTATCCAGCGTCTCTTTAGTTACAAAGAACTGCATTTCCATATGAAGCAATTCGGTAGGCATGGTTATAAACACATCCACAATGGGGTGCTTTTCATCCAGTTCATCAGACGCCAAACGCGGATCGGAAATGATCACGTCCGAGGGTTTCAAATCAGGCTTGCGCAGATAAGCCCTTAAGAAAGGTAAGGCGACAATATCCTTGTACTTAGGATTCGTGAACAAAGTCAGGAAGACCTTATCAAATTTTGCGGGCAGAATCTTCCTTGCTTCGTCGAACACTTCGCCACCCTCCATGCCGTTGCGGCTCATCTATCCGCCAACATCTTATCACATCCGCGCAGGTTAATCAAGCGCGGGGCTCGCCGCTGCGCGGCTGTGCGGTACGTGGTTACTTTTCGGCGGAGCGAGCAAGGAATACAATAATATGCCCTCCGGAAACGATTTTCGATAATGCATCTGATATTCTTAACCCGAAGAAACCCGAAAACGCGCTGCAAATGCAAAAAGCCCACTCCTTTTGTGTTCTGCCGAACTGTAGCCGATATCCGTTGGCTCCGGAATTGCGCGGAAAAATTTTCTTGACAATCACAAGAAAATGAGTATACTTATTCCACAGAATACATATATATGAAGTATGTTAAAAAATCATCTTACCAACTGAAAGGGGTATATATTATGCCGCGCATAGCTAACAGCCTTACAGACCTCATCGGGAACACTCCGCTATTGTCGCTTAACAATTACTCAAAGTCCGTCGGAGCGAAGGCGAACATCATCGCCAAGCTTGAATACTTCAACCCGCTGGGCAGCGTGAAGGACCGTATCGCGCTCGCCATGATAAAAGATGCGGAAGACCGTGGACTTATTACCGCAGATACTGTTATAATAGAACCGACGAGCGGCAACACGGGAATCGGTCTCGCGTTCGTCGCCGCCGCTCGCGGATACAAACTCGTGCTCACCATGCCCGAAACCATGAGCCTTGAGCGCAGAAGCCTTCTCGCCGCGCTTGGCGCGGAGCTTGTTCTCACGCCGGGTTCCGAAGGCATGAAGGGCGCTATCCGCAAGGCTGAAGAGCTTGCGGCGTCCACGCCGAGCTCGTTCGTTCCGCAGCAGTTCCAAAACCCCGCGAACCCGAAGATCCACAAAGAGACGACCGCGCGCGAAATCCTCGCGGACACCGACGGCAAGGTCGATATATTCGTGTCGGGCGTAGGTACGGGCGGCACAGTCACGGGCGTCGGCGAAGTGCTGAAGGCGAGCATCCCCGGCGTTAAAATCGTCGCGGTGGAACCTACCGATTCGCCCGTTCTGTCCGGCGGAAACCCCGGACCGCACAAGATTCAGGGTATCGGCGCGGGCTTCGTCCCAGGCGTGTTCAACAAGGATTTCGTCGACGAAATCTATCAGGTGAAGAACGACGAAGCGTTCGAGGCGTCGCGCAAGGTCGCGGCCGCCGAGGGCTTGCTGGTCGGAATATCTTCAGGCGCTGCGCTTCACGCGGCGACGGAGCTTGCGAAGCTTCCCGAGAACGCGGGCAAGAATATCGTGGTCATCCTGCCGGATACGGGCGAGCGCTATCTTTCCACCGTTCTGTTCCAAAAATAGGGTCCGCGGCCTTACGCTTCGGATCATGAATAATGAGTTCGAGGTGTCGGCATGAGAATTTCCGCAAAGTCGAAGTATGCGCTGCAAGCAATGGTGTATCTTTGTCAAACGCAGGAGCAGGGGAAATATGTAACGGTACTTTCGATCGCGGAGAACTTTCAAATTTCAAAGATATTCTTGGAGCAGGTCTTTTCGGCTCTCAAGAAGGCGGGTCTGTTAAGATCAGCCAAAGGCGCGCTGGGCGGTTACGTCCTGTCGCGCCTTTGCACGCAGATTACGGCGTATGACATCCTCTCCGTCACCGAAACTTCTCTTTTTGAGAACACCGAAGCGGAGGCGAACGAGCCGCAGTCCACGCGTTCGGTGACGGATTTGGTTTGCGGCGCGCTGGACAAATCAATCAGCGAATCCCTGTCCGCAATCACGCTTAAGGATTTGGCGGACGAATCGTCGCGCCAAGGCGAAGATTACATGTATTATCTGTAACAGAGGACAATAGAAGAGGATAATAATAGAGGTCAATATGAAAAACGACACGCTTTGCGTTCACGGCGGAACCCTGAAGTGCGATACGACGCGCGCGGTCACCCCCGCAATCTACACAGCCACCACTTTCTCGCGCAGCGACGTCGGACAAGGCTGCGGCTACGACTACGCCCGCTTGCAGAACCCGACGCGCGAGCATGTCGAGAACGTCGTGGCGAAGCTGGAGGGCGGTTTCGCTTCGCTCGCCTTCTCCTGCGGCATGGCTGCGACGACAACGCTTATGGAACTGTTCGACGGCGGCGACGAGATTGTCGCGTCGGAAGACTTATACGGCGGAACAATACGTATGTTCGAGAAGGTTCTGCGCAGGCGCGGAATCAGTATCGTGTATTCGGACACGTCCGACTTATCGGATCTTTCTTCAAAGATAACGCGGAACACCCGCGCAGTCTTCATTGAAACGCCGACGAACCCGATGATGCACGTGACCGACATACAGGCGGTCGCGCAGCTTATCGCAGGCAAAAATATTCTGCTCATCGTGGACAACACGTTCCTCACGCCATACCTTATGCGTCCGCTGGAGCTTGGCGCGGACATCGTTATCCACAGCGGAACGAAATATTTAGGCGGACATAACGACTGCTTGGCGGGCTTCGTCGTGGTGAAGAACGCGGAGCTTGAGGACAAGCTTCGCTATTTCCACAAAACGTCGGGCGCGGTTTTAGCTCCGTTCGACTGCTACTTGGTCGCGCGCGGAATAAAGACGCTCGCCATACGCATGGACAGGGCGCAGCAGAACGCCGCGAAGGTTGCGGATTGGCTTCGCGGGCAGAAGAAGGCGACGCGGGTTTTCTATCCGGGCTTTGCGGACCATCCCGAATACGAAATATCAAAGAAGCAGGCAAGCGGCTTCGGCGCGATGCTCTCGTTTGAAACCGACACGGAAGAGACGGCGCGGAACATTCTGCGCAACGTGAAGCTTATTCTGTTCGCGGAATCGCTCGGCGGAACCGAGACGCTGATTACATATCCCACGACGCAGACGCATTCCGACCTGCCCGACGCGGAAAAGGAAGCGCGCGGGATAACGCGAAGGCTTCTGCGCGTCTCGGTGGGCATCGAGAGCGCGGAGGATATTATTTCGGATTTGGAACAGGCGATGGGCTAATGACGGATAGTATTGAGGTAATTGAAAATAATGCGAAACGCTTGTTTATGCTGTAGAATTATGGTATAGTCTTTAAGGGTAGAGGCTCTTGGCGGATAATAGCGATCCCCGTATCTATGTATGGCAAACTATTACATAGAAAGGGGGATTGATTGTGTCAGATTATGAGTTAATCATGATTATGATTGCAACGGTCGGTCTCTTTATCGTGTTTTTCAAACTCGGTAAGGATAGTAAAGACGACTAACGCGAAACCGCCGTAAGCTGGAACTTCGGCGGTTTCTTTTTTATCGCACGGGGTAAAGCTACTATTCGTCTCGAATGACAACCTCTGCCCCTATTATATGCAATTCACGCGAAAAAATCAATACCTTGATATAAATTTTATCAGATAGATGGTAAAGTATGCGGAGGATTGAACATGTCACGCTTTGACAATGTGATCGACAGAACCAACACAAACTGCCTCAAACACGATTTCTCAAGCGAACGCGGAATGCCCGACGGTCTGATTCCGATGTGGGTCGCGGATATGGATTTCACCGTGCCGGACGAGGTTGTGGAAGACATTCAGCGCGCGGTAAGCCACGGCGTTTTCGGTTACACGGAACCTAAGCAAGACTACTATAGCGTGGTTGCGGGATGGTTCCGCAGTCACTTTTCGTGGGACGTGCGGGAAAGCTGGATAAGCACCGCGCCGGGCGTTGTTTTCGCGCTCGCGCAAGCGATATGCGCGCTCACCGAAAAGGGCGGCGGCGTGTTGATTATGCGCCCCGTATACTATCCGTTCACGACGATGATAGAGCAAAACGGAAGAAGGGTCGTGAACAGCCCTCTTATCAACGACGGCGGAAAGTACGCCATAGACTTTGACGACTTCGAGCGCAAGATAGTCGATAACGACGTGAAGCTGTTCGTTCTGTGCAGTCCGCATAACCCCGTCGGGCGCGTGTGGACGGAAGCGGAGCTTACGCGCGTTGCGGAGATTTGTCTCAAGCACGGCGTTCCGATTGTGTCCGACGAAATACACTGCGACTTCACTTTTGACGGAATAAAGCACACGCCGCTCGCAAGCCTTTCACCGGAGATTGCGGCGAATACGGTCACGCTCACAGCGCCGTCGAAGACTTTCAACCTCGCGGGTATGAACACCGCAAACACCATCATTCCAAACCCCGAACTTAAGAAGAAGTACGATAGGCAGGTTTCCTCGACGGGCTTTTATCAGAATACATCCGTCGGGCGCGCGGCGTGTAAGAGCGCGTACGCGAAGGGCGAGCCGTGGCTTGAGGAGCTTCTGCCGTATCTGTCAGGCAGCTTTGACATGATGGCGGACTTCATTCGCGAGAAGCTTCCGCGCGTGAAGTTCCGCAAGCCAGAAGGGACGTATCTCGCGTGGCTGGATTTTTCCGATTACGCTTTCGCGCAGGACGAGCTTGACAGAATCGTTATCGACAAAGCGAAGCTGTGGCTGGACACGGGAACGATGTTCGGCGAGGAGGGCAAGGGGTTTCAGCGCGTGAACATCGCGACGCCGCGCTGTATCCTTATGAACGCGATGCAGAGCCTCGCCGAAGCGTTTAACTGACATTATAACCGACATCCTTACCGACATTCTATTACGATGCGCTTCCGCATAAACTTCCGCAAGAGAAATAACGATTGCGGAGGCGCACATGAGCTTATCGATATGGCGGTTCATCATCCTAATAGGCGCGCTGGTTGTGTTCGCGTCAATGATTGGTCTTCTTATGAAAAACCCGCAGGATAAGGCGCGGCGCGTGCTGGTCAACGCGTCGTCCGGCTTTGTCGTGATGCTGCTGGTCAATATGTTTCTGCCCGCGCTCGGCATTTCCGTTCCGCTGAACCTGCTTTCGTTCGGCGCGGCGAGCATATTCGGAATACCCGGCGTAGCGCTTGCCGCCGCGCTGAACCTTATCGTATAGCGCGAATTGTAGACAAATTGTAAAATATGTAAGAAAGGCTTCGCGCAAGAATTATTGCGCGGAGCTTTTTCGTCTTATAGTTGTATCGACCGCAAACACCGCTTTATTAACAGACAGGAGTTCAATATGAAGAAAATTTTGGCACTAATGATAATCGTTTCGCTTATGTCAACCGCGGCGTGCTTTGCCGAAACCGCGGGCGTCAGTGTAAGCGTGGATGTAATACGGCTCGCAAACGAGGGCTTCTTAGAGATACCTGTCGTGAGCGGTCTCTCCGACGCGGCGCTTGAGAAAGAGATAAACGCGCTGTTGAGGGCGGCTCTCACATCGGAAGCCGTCCTGATGAACACGCCCGATTCCCACATTGAAGGCAAACTGAGCTGGGCAATCATCGAGGGCAAGCTGCTTTCCGCGTATGTCACAGAATACGTAAATCTCGGCGAGCTTGCGGCTTACCCGAGAAACGACGTCCTTTCCGTAACCGTCAATCTTGAGACGGGCGGCAGGGTTTTCGCGTCCGACGTTCTGATTATCGACGAAGACCTTCGCGCGTACATTCGCGGCGGCGTGTTCAAGCTGACAAACGTTGACGCGGAAGCGGAAGGCGCGGCGGAAGAGTTCATCGGGGAATTCATAAACAATTATTATCCCGATACGCTGGGCGTGAATTTCTATATGACGCGGGAAGGCGTCGCGCTGTACATAAAGAATGTTCCACACGCCCTCGGTGATTATTGGGTGTTCGAGGCGGCATGGCGGGATATACGGGATATAGTCAGGACGGAGGTTTTTGAATAACAGACGTGGAATCCGCAGTGTTGGCGGCACGTGATGAAAAGACGGGCGACCGAGGCGGTCGCCCCGGACTGTCGACAAACGATTGTTTTGTATGCGGGCGGGCGAGCCGGGGGCTCGCCCCTACAGCATATTGAGTTTGGACTGCATACCGATAGCATACACCCTGTAGGGGCGACCGCCTCCCGGGGTCCCCGACAAATCCGCAGATTTGGCGGGGTGGGTCGTTCGCCCGCCCTATGCAACACCGACGGGCTTTGTCG
>JAITHB010000078.1 GCA_031280145.1 Oscillospiraceae bacterium
CTCATTCCTAATTCTCCGCGCACCCGCCTACGCCACCACGGCGTCGTCCGCGAACGCGCGCGGCTTTATCCGCGCCGCCACGACCGTCATGTCGTCCTTCGGCTTGCCTGAGACGCGCATGAACGCCATTCCCATCAGCCCGTCGCAGAAGTTCTGCGCGTCCTGCGTCAGCCCCGTCATCGCCTGCAGCATCGCCTCCTCGTTGCCGAACGCGTCTATCAGCCCGTCGGACACCATCACCAGAAGGTCTTGCGTGGAGAGGTTCATGCGGAAGCTCTTCGGGCTTACGTCTTCAAGGATGCCCATCGGCAGCGTTCCGCCCGTCAATTTGCGGCACTTGAGGCCCATCTTGCCGGCTTCGTGGCGGATGAGGAACGAACTGCACGCGCCCATCTTCTCGAACGCGGCTTCGCCCGTGCGCATATCAAGCACGCACAAATCCACGGTCGCGTAGCGTTCCTGTCCGTGGCACGCGCGAACCAAATCGTTCACCACCGCAAGCAGCTCGTGTCTGCCGTAGCCCGCGTTGAAGCCGTTCTCAAGAAGCTTGAGAACCGTCGCGCTCTCGTTCTGCGCGGCTTCGCCGTGACCCATTCCGTCGGACAGCGCGATAAGCTGTCTCGCTCTTGGGAGCCTTGCGGAACGCACGCCGTCGCCGTTCGCGGACTGACCGTGCGCGGGAACGCTCGCCTGCCCTATTGACACGGTATACGGCGGGTCTTCGCTTATGTAAACCAACCCGTCCCACAGGGGTTCTATCGTAAGCTCCATCGAAAGAACGCGGCGCAGCGCGGCTATTGGCGGTTCGCCCAAGTCGCGCATATCGGGCGGCGGAATCAGCACGATTTGCAAAAGACCGTTCAGCATATACGGCATCGCGGTGCAAGCGCTCCAGCGCGTCTTCTGCAATGCGCGGGAGATTCTAAGGCGCAGCGACGGCGGCGCGGCTTCCGCGCCCGTCAGCATTTCGGAGATGGAATGCAGAAGCGACGCCTGTCCCATAAGCTGAAGCTTGGCAAGGTGGCTGGTTTGGCTCTGCGCGGTCTCCCACACGTTCTGCCTGCGCGCGGTTCTGTCTATGCTGTTAAGCGCGGACGCAACCTGCGCGTATCTCGCGCAGCCGCCCGCCTTGGCGAGGCGCAGCAGCTCCATCTCGTCAAGAACGCGTTCGCGCGACGCCGTGACAAGGTCGCTCATCATCGCCATCGTATCGTCGAAGCGTCCGTTCCAGCAATTCTCCTTGCGCTCGCACTTGTCGCACATTATCGCGGAAAGCTGTTCGATAAGCATACTCTCGTCGGGTTCGGGGTCGGGCACCGCCCTTGCCATTGCGGAGAGCGCGTTCGCGCTGGACTGTATCCACTGAATCGCAACGCCCGAAGGCGCGGTCTGCGTTATGCTCTCGCGCTCCAGCGATTCCGCCGCGCTCTGCGCAACCGACTGCGGCACAGCGAGGAACAGCAGACACGCGGCCAGCGACTGATACACCGAAAGAACCCCGCCGCTTCCGATAAGCAGCCCCGCGATTATGTTCGCGGCGAACGCGATCGCGACCGTCCAAAGCTTGTTCACGCCGCGCACCAGCGACGCCAGCAGCGCGGTCAGCGGAAACAGAAGCGCGCACGCAGCGACGGCCGCAGTCTGCCCCGTCTGCCCGAAGCCCGACAGCGCGAGCGCGATTGCGCACGCAAGACCCGTGACGACGGAGCTGCCCGCGTCCGCCGTGAACCCCGCAAGCATGACCGTCAAAAGCGCGAGCGCGCCGCCGACATTCACGCCGAACACCGAAAGCGTTCCCGCGCCGAACACTATCGCCGCAACAGAAAGAAGGACGCATATTCTGTCGTCCGTCTCAAGGTATGCGCGCTGCTCAAGCGCGGCGTTCATTCTGTCGAACACGGGAGTCATAACGAACGCCGCGCCCGCACCGCCCAAGCAGATGAGGATTGACGCGGTCGATTGCGTCATCAGCGGAAGCGAGACCAGCGACGACGCGGCGGCGGCTATCCCTAAGAATATTGAAGGCGCAAGGTTAATCTTCTTCAGAAGCGGACGCGACAGCACAATCAACAGCGCCGCGCCGAGCTGCCACCCTCCGCCAAGCGTCAGCGGAGCTCCGCGCAGCAGCGCGGCGGCGGCAACGCCCATCAGCGCGCCGAACGGAAGCGTGCGCCGCGCCATCCGCGAGGCGAGATACGCAAGGCCCAGCGTCGCGCCGGCCTGCGCCGCGCCCGCCGTGATTCCCGCTTGTCCAGCGATTACCTTGAATATCCCCGCGTTCGACAAACACAGCGCGACAAACGCGTCCAGCAGAAACAACGCCGCCGCGCCGAGCTTGCTCTTGTTGCGGAGCGTCTCGCGCACGACGTTGCGGCGCATTGCGCCGAACGTTTGCGGACGGTTTGCCGCGGCTTGCGTCGCGTGAGCATAAGGGCGACCCCCTTCGGTCGCCCTCGTTTCGATGAACCCGCCCTTTTGCTCATAGGCGACGGTGGGCGCGGAGCTTTGCCCCGCCGACCCTGCTGCTCTTGTGTTTGTGTTCTCCTTGCGTTCCGCCATAAGCGCACCGCCTTCTTTTGTAGATGTGTACAAGCATTCTACAATGAAGAAACCGCGCGGCAAGTCGAATCGCGCGGAATATTATGGTATGCGCTCCTTCATTTTCGCGGGGTTTCGCGGGATTACTTGCAGGGGAGATTTCCTATCGACAATCAAACGGTTGTTGCATTGGGCGGCCGACCGAGGCGGTCAATACATCGCCCGTTAAACGTAACCTCTCGTTTGTAGGGGCGATTTCCTCGGGGTCCCCTACAAATGTATGGTTATATTCACGGTTGAACGTAAATAAACATTGTGGTTTTGTATGCGTTCCCGTTGAAATGGAATATTTTGTTTGTAGGGGCGATTTCCAATCGCCCGCCTGTATCGCGGACGTCCCTGCCGCACGCGGGCACGTCCGCCTGCCGGTCATAAAGCGCACAATGACGCAGGCGACATGTGTTAACATTGGTTGATGTATAATCATCTGCGGTGAAATGGGTCGTACGACCGTCAGGCGGGCGATAGGACCCACCCCGCCAAATTTGCGAATTTGTCGGGGACCCCGGGGAAATCGCCCCTACAGACGTATGATTACATTCATTCGGGCGATATGTTGAAACCGCGGGCGACCGAGGCGGTCGCCCCTACAGTTGTTATCTGCGGTCAATCGTGCAGATAATGTAAAATCTGTAGGGGCGAGCCCCCGGCTCGCCCGCGGTTATCAATACATCGCCCGCCGTTTACAACGTTCGCCCGCGGCTCACAGCATTCGCCCTCCTTCCCCGCGCCGCGGCGGCTTACGCCTGGTTCGTGCTCGCCACCGCGCCCTCCAGCGCGTTCAGCTTAAGCTGCAGCTCGGTAAGGCGGCGTTCATAGCTTTTTACGTGGTCGTCAAACGTTTGAATCTGCTTTTCGCTTTGCGCGATACGCGAAACGTTCATCGCGATATCGAGCTTCACCTTTGCGAACAAGTCGCCTATGGAGTCCACGACCTTTGAATCTATCCGCGCCAAGTCGATTTTGATTTTGGTGAACTCGTCGTTTATCGAATCCACCTTCTTGCGGTTGAGTTCGACCCAATCCTTCAGCGAATGGAGCGACGCGCGCTGCTCCGCGTCAGCCGCGCCTTTTGACTTCGCGCTTGCCTGTCTGCCTCCGAAGTATGTCGCGACGGTAAGACCCGCGCCGAGTACCGCAATCAGTATTTCAATTCCTATCGTCATCTTTTTCTCCTTCTAGCAGAACGTTCCGAAAACCTGCCGTCTGTTCCTGAGCACAGGCCTTACAAGGTTCTCGTCAAGCAGCTTTTCCACGCGTTCCAGATACTTGATCAGCACGTCGCGAATCTCGTGCAGGTTGTTCGGCTCCTCAAGCTCGGCGTCAAGCGTAAGCCGCATAATCATGTCCTGGTGGATAAGTATCATAACCAGAAACGCGAAAAGGAAAAAAACAGTTATAAATCGTTTGTGTTCGAGCCAGAAATTCCATATCCAATTAAGAGCCTTATGCATCGCGTTGTTCCTCCCTTGCCGCGTCTGTTTCCGCCGTATAATTTGAATCGCCCGCTTCGTCCGCCGTAAGGCGCCGCTGCGCGTTCTGCGGCAGTTGCTCCACTGCGGATTCGATTGCCGCGCGGATGGTGTTCATGTCCATCGTGAAGCCCTGCTTTTGAAGCAAGTCCTGCACATATTTAAGTTTCTGCTCACCCTCGCCCGTGTCGAACATTCGTTCCGCGGAATACACCAGAATTTCCGAAGCAAGCTTCAGCTTCTCTTGCTGCGCCTTGCTTGTGTGAACCTGCATCCACGGAATCAGGAACTTCGTTATCGCGCCCGCGAGGATTGTTATCAGTCCCATCAGGATTGTGGTTAGGTCAATCATGGGGTACCTCTTTCTGTTTTTTGTAGTATAATAATCTTACATATGGTATACTATTGTAACCCGATAGGTTGAAAGGAGTTGCAAAATGGCACAGACAAAATTCAGCGTCACCATGGATTCGGGAATTAAGCAGCGCCTTGACGAGTTCTGCGCAAGCGTTGGCTTAACTGCTACAGTTGCGTTCAACTTATTCGCGCACGCGTTGCTTCGCGAGAATCGTTTGCCGTTTGAAGTGAAACCCAAGCTTTCGGAACGCGAGGAATATTTTGCGCGTTTAAGGCGCGGCATGGAAGAACTCAATCAGGGAAAAGGCGTCGAACACGATATAATCGAGGTCGATGAATGAGGCTTATTTGGACTGACGACTCTTGGGAACGCTATGTTGACTGGCAGTCGATTGATAAGAAAACCACAACCAAAATAAACAAACTTATCAAAGATATAAAGCGTTCGCCATATGAAGGTCTCGGCAAACCGGAACCGCTCAAGCATGAATTCCGCGGTTTCTGCAGCCGCCGTATTGATGAATACAATCGCCTGATATATCGCGTCGAAGATAACACTATTGAAATTCTTTCCTGCTTCGGTCACTACGACCAAGATTAGACAGCCACGCGCAGCGCGCAAACCCCCGCCGCGGGACCGGGTGTATACGCCATATAGATTGGCCCCGCGGAAGACGCCCAGCGGGGCGACGCGCCCGGCGCGCCCGCGCCGAAGCCCGAATATTCGGGCTTCATCGGCGTCCAATTATAGTTTGAACCTGTCGTCGCGCGCGAGAACCCCCAATCGGGAAATATGTCAGGCAGAAGGCTGCACCCGCCGCCGCCGCGCCCGGGTATGATTGCGGACGCGGGTTTCGTTCCGCCCGTCATTCCGCCGCCTTCGCCCGCGGGGAGGTTCGCGTCGCCGTAAAGGTGATACACCCCCTCAAACCCTTCGCCGAACGTCGTCACGCCCGACAGGAATTCGGAATCGCCGCCGCGTTCCGCGGCAAGAGTGCCGCCGGGCAGAACGATTGCCGTATCCGCGTATGCGCCCACCGTCACGCCGTATTCGCCGGGCGGAAGCTGAACGCCGTTCGCGCTCGTCGGGTATCCGCTCGCGCCGCCGGGGCTTGGCTGTGTGCTTGCGGTGTTCGTCGCGGGCGCAGCCGCGCCGAGTCCGCCCGAGCCCACCAGATATAAGTCGCAGGTGAGCGCGTCTGTTACGGTTAGTACGCCCGTACTTATGCAGACCAATTCGTAATACCATATTCCGCTGTATTCCACTGCGCGGCGGACGTGCCGCCCCGTGAACCCCATCTGCGGAAACGCAAGGCCGCCGCCGCCCGCAGTTCGCGCGCCGCCTGCGAAAACCCGAACCTGCCCCATTCTTCATCACCCCACCTTCTGTACGACCGCGGTAAACGCAACGTCGCCGCTCGGCTGCTCGAACGCGTACATGCGGAACGCGCCGTTCATCGCTTCGCCCGAGCACGCGACGGGCTGCGTCAGGCTTTCGGGCGCGAGCGTAACGCTTACGTCCGAAGCTTCATAAACAAAGGCGGACTCCACGTCCGCCTGCCACAGTCCCGTTTCCTCGTTCAATTGCCACACCGACGGCGGAACCACTCCGCCGAACCTTGCCTCTTCAAACACTCCCTTCGTTTGTTTCTGCTCGATGGCGCTGATTTGCGCCGCCATCTGCGCCGCCGCGTTCTCGTCGAGCAGGTCCGTCAGCCCCGCGAACCAATCGTTGAACGCCGCGTCGTACTGCGCGAACAGGTCTGTAGCGTCCGCCTCGATGAGGCTTGTGCAGATTCCGCAGAGAGACGCGTCGTGGCGCGTGTCGGTTATCGCGCTCTGGTATATCGCTTCCGACTGCGGAGCGATGAGAATCTGCGCGGCGCACAATTCATATATGTCGCCGTCGCGCGTGAGAGCCGCGGGGGTAGGGTTCTGCGCGGGCGTTCCCGCGAGAACCGCCTCCGTTATGTCGCGCGCGAGCGTGTCGAGCCGCAGCACGACGGAATCGACGCGCGGCAGGTTTGCGTCGGGCGCGTCCAGCGTAAGCTGCTTCGCGGCGGCGTTCACGCCCAGCCTGCCGTTTATCACGCACGAGCCGGGCCGCAGATTTACCGTAAAGCCGCCGCCCGCCATGACCATAAGACAATCGCCCGGCATAGGATGCACGCCGTTTGTGACGACGCAGGCGAACATCCGCGCGATGTCGTCCGCGTCGTAGGTTCGGTCGCCGCCGACCGAATTGAAGGGTATGCGCAGGTCCATTTTTGATATCTCCTTTTTTTATTTACACGGGAACGAACGTGAGCCGCGTTCGGTACGGCTCGCCGCGCGCCCACGTTTCCGCGATCGCGTCTATTCGCATACGCGCCGGCGGCTTGTTCCGCGCGGCGCGCACCAGCACGATATCGCCCAAATTATAGTCCGCTCCCGGGATGTAAGGCGCGGACACCGCCGAAACCTCGCCGCTTATCAGAACGTTCGCGCTCATCGCGGCAAGCTCGGCCGCGGCGTACGCGCGCATCGCGCCGCGATACTGCGTGTCGGTCAGCGCAGTTCCGTAGTCTGTCCGACTTGTCTGGCTGAACTTCAGCAGAACCTCGCGTCTCGCGGGCGTATCCGCGCCGCCGCGCTCCACGACTTCCTTCTTCGGAACGCCGTCGCCGCCGTTCTCGCCCAGCACGTACGCGGCGTTGGCTGTGCCGCGCACTGCTGCGCGGCTGTCCGTTTTGGCGAGCATATCGTAGTCCGCGTCGAATATCGCGAACGGCGGCGATTGCGAACGGTCCGCGCCCTCATACACCTGAAGCAGCGCGACGCCCGCCGTCGGGTCGAACACGCTGCGCAGGCCAAGCCCGTCGAGGGAAAGCGCGCTCGTCACGGCGTTCAGCAGCGAACCCGTTTCAGGTTGGAACATCGCGACGTAGCCGAGCGAAGTGTCGATATCGAGCACTACGCCGGGCAAGGCGCGGTTCGGCTGACTTATTATGTCGCTTATCATCTGCCGCGCGATCAGCGCGACGCACCCCGTATAATATCCGCTCTGCTCTATCACGCGGCTGTCCAGCAGACCCGCGTGCGTTCTTCCGCGCACCGTATAGCTTCCGCCCTCCCGCGCGTCATTAATTTCCACGGACTCAATCACGAACGCTTCGCCGCCGCCCGCCAGAACCACCGTCTGACCTATCGCAAACACAGGCCGCCCTTCGCGCGCCGTTCCCTTTAACGTAAGCTCGCCGGGATTGCGGAACCCATGCGTTACCGCAAGGTAATCCACATCCTCCGTCACGGCAAAGCACTGCGGCGGGTTTCCTTGGTATAGTCTCAGTTCCATGTTACCTCCTTTTTTTCCGCATTAAATTTGTCTGCGGTGCGACAGGGTCGTACGACACACCGCAGGTCATCGTGCACCATACATATTTGTTGTATACACCCTGCGGTGTGGCAGGGACGTACGACCGACAGGCGGGCGATT
Organism: Oscillospiraceae bacterium; assembly: GCA_031280145.1. Lineage (GTDB taxonomy): Bacteria > Bacillota > Clostridia > Christensenellales > Aristaeellaceae > JAITHB01. Next base: position 7,903 of record JAITHB010000078.1, read on the forward strand.
GGAAATCGCCCCTACAGATGAATGGATTCATACATTATTGAACGTAGACAAACATTTTGGTTTGTGTATGTTCCCATTGAAATGGAATATCTCGTTTGTAGGGGCGATTTCCAATCGCCCGCCT
>JAITHB010000097.1 GCA_031280145.1 Oscillospiraceae bacterium
AAATACTACCCGACCTTGACAGCATGAACACCATCATAATTGATTCAGGGATGATTCCTGACCGCAGTTAGGAATCATCCCTTACCTGATTCGTCCTCGTATCCCTCGTTCCTCGTCCCTTCGCGTCCCCGTCCCCTTCGTCTCCTCGTCTCTCCGTCCCCTCGTCCCAACCCCCGCGCATAGGTCCGCAGACCTTTGCGCGGGTCGTCCCCACGTTCCAACCCCGCGCAACTGTTCGAGCCGCAGCGAGTTTTGCGCGGTCGTCCCCAATAAAGCGTTTTTTCCGGTTCTCTTTTTGCCGCGGCCGGCAAAAAGAGAACGGACTGCGCGTGTACCTTACACAGTACAAGACCATGCCACTCGTATGACATACGCTCCCAGGGTGAAAGGGCTTCGCCCTCGCTAAATAGGTTTCACCTTCTGCCCGTTGGGCGTATCCTCCACGGCGTAGCCGAGCGCCTTCATCGCGTCGCGCAAACGGTCGCTGTCCGCGAAGCGTCGCTCCTTCCGCGCCGACGCGCGTTCATCCAATAAACGCTGCACTTCGTCGGGGACGGCGTCGGGTTCCTTCGTCACGACGCCGAGGATACCGCAGCAGAACGAGAACGCGGAAAGCCACGCCGCGAGCGACTCGCGCGTCGGGTTCTTCTCAATAGACACGTTGAGCGTATACACCAAATCGAACACGGCGGACAGCGCGTCCGCGGTATTCATGTCGTCGTTCATCGCGTCGGTGAACTTTTGCCGCGCCGCCGCTATCTCCGCAAGCTCTTCAGCGGAAGATGCCGCGCCGTCCGCGTGCGAATTCAGGAACAGCGCGCGGTCACGCGCTTCATACAGGCGCTTAAGAGTAGCGTCCGCCTGCTGAATCTGCTCGCGCGAGAAATTGAGCGGGCTTCTGTAGTGCGCGGAAAGCAGGAACAGGCGCACGGATTCGGCGTTGAACTCATTCAGGATATCGCGCACCGTGAAGAAGTTGCCCGCGCTCTTGCTCATCTTCTGGTTGTCTATATTAAGGAAGCCGTTGTGCATCCAATACTTGACGACGGGAAACCCCGTCGCGGCTTCGCTCTGCGCTATCTCGTTCTCATGGTGCGGGAAAACCAAATCCTGCCCGCCGCAGTGGATATCAAACCGCTTGCCCAGATGGTGCATGGACATCGCGGAGCATTCGATATGCCAGCCGGGTCTGCCCATTCCCCACGGACTCTTCCACGCGGGTTCGCCCGGCTTCTGCGCTTTCCATAAAGTGAAATCCATGGGGGAACGCTTGCGCTCGTCAATCTCTATGCGCGCGCCGTTCTCCAGCTCTTCCAGATTCTGACCGCACAGGCAGCCGTAACGCGGGAACGCCGCCGTGTCGAAATATACGTCGCCGCGGCTCTCATATGCCGCGCCCTTATCCACCAGCTTTTTCACCAGACCGATTATCTGCCCGATATGCTCCGTGGCGCGCGGGTGAACGTCCGCCGGCGTTACGCCGAGCTTTGCGGAATCTTCCTTATACGCCTGAATGAACCTGTCCGCAAGCTCGCCTATCGTTATGCCTTCCTCGTTTGCGCGGCGTATCATCTTATCGTCGATATCCGTGAAGTTCTGCACGTACTTCACCTTATACCCCTGCGATATAAGGTGGCGGCGCAGCACGTCGAACACGACGAACGGGCGCGCGTTGCCTATATGGAAATAGTTGTAGACCGTTGGCCCGCACACATATACGGAAACCTGTCCGGGGATAATCGGCTCAAGCTCTTCCTTGCGGCGCGACATTGTATTGAAGATTTTCATAATAATACTCACCTTATACAATTGGTATTGAACGCTCGGGCGATTGGAAATCGCCCCTACAATTATGGTTTGTTGGTTTAAATGAAATCCCCGCCGCCCTCAACGATCCAGTCGTCGTCGCTAAGCTCGTTTGCCAGCAGCTCGCATCCGCGCAAGCGCTTCTCAAGGCTGCTTAAGCGTCCGTGCAGAAGGTTCATGCGGTCGGCGACAGGGTCGGGCAGATTCACATGGTCGAGGTCGGAGGTTTTCTTTATGTTATCGTTTGTATCGCCCTTGCGCACGATACGCCCGGGGTTGCCGACGACGGTCGAGTTCGGCGGCACTTCCTTCAGAACAACCGCGCCCGCGCCTATCTTGCTGTTTTCGCCGACCGTGAACGGACCCAGCACCTTCGCGCCCGCGCCAATAGTCACGTTGTTCATGACGGTGGGATGGCGCTTGCCTATGTCCTTGCCTGTTCCGCCGAGCGTCACGCCTTGGTACAGCGTGACGTCGTCGCCGATTTCCGCGGTCTCGCCGATTACGACGCCCATGCCGTGGTCGATGAACAGGCGGCGGCCGATGGTCGCGCCGGGGTGAATTTCTATGCCCGTCTTCCTGCGCGCGCGCTGCGAGAGCATACGCGCGAGAACCTTGTGGCGCGCGTTCAGCCTGTGCGCTGCGCGATGCCAGAATACCGCGCGCACGGAAGGATAGCACCACAGCACTTGCCAGAACGAAGTCGCGGCGGGGTCGCGGTCGAGTATCGCCTGTATGTTATCGCGTAAATCTTGAAGCATGTATTTCTCCGCCCACGGTTCGCCGACATGAGTTTGGGCAAACCTGAAAATCGCAGAGTGAAATTCTGCCTTTCAATATATGCGCAGACGCGGGTAAAGTCAACCCCGGCGGAAATGTTTTTGTTGGACCGAGAATAATGAATAATTCGGCTTTGTATTATATACATGCCGACATTGAATAAAGGCTGAGGGAGTGATAAAACAAGGGTATGGCATATGAAGTAAAGTATAGGGAGCGCGTGATCGCATTCATGGATGCGGGACATACGCGAAAAGAGACGAAGGAATTGTTCAATGTAGGGTATTCTACGCTGACAGAGTGGAGGAAGCTGAAAGCGGAGACGGGGAGCCTGCAAAAGCGTCCGCTGAAACGGACGTTCAAAAAGGTAGACCCTGTTAAATTGGAAGTCTATGTAGGAGAACATCAGGATGCGTACTTGCAGGAAATCGCAGACGAATTCGGCTGCGCCGAACACTCGATACGCGTCGCGCTTAAAAAGCTGAAAATCACGCGAAAAAAAAGACGAAGGTCTACATCGAGCGAGATGAAGAAAAGCGTGCTGAATTCAACGAAAGAATAAGCGAAAGCCCCAAAGAAAACATCATTTACGTTGACGTAACAGGAATAGATGAGTTCTTGCAGCGCGAATACGGACGGGCAAAACGCGGCGAGAAAGTCTACGGCAGAATCAGCGGCAGGAAATTCAAACGCGTTAATATCGTCGCCGGGAAATGCGAAGGAAAGATTCTCGCGCCGCTGCAATATGGCGGAACCACGGACTCTGCGATATTTGAAGCGTGGTTTGAGCATCGTCTT
>JAITHB010000164.1 GCA_031280145.1 Oscillospiraceae bacterium
CAAAAGCCCACAGGCGTTGTAAAGGGCGGGCGACCGAGGCGGTCGCCCCTACAGGGTGTATGCTATCGGTATACAGGAACTCAATATGCTGTAGGGGCGAGCCCCCGGCTCGCCCGCCCTACACAACACCGATGGGTATTGTCGACAGTTCGGGCGGGCAGCTGAAAGGCCACCCGCTTGTTTTCGTAATGGTTGGATGAGTAACCTATAGTCTGCCGACATCGTTGCTTATGTAGACCATCGGCACATAAGTCTGCACGTTTTGGTGTACGTACAGCGCGGCGTCTTCCTGGTTATCCTCATAATACCGCTTGCGCAGACCGACGTACGTGAAGCCGTGCTGCTCATAAACATGCCGCGCGTTCAGGTTGCTCTTTCTGCATTCGAGCGTGATATACACTATGCCCAAATCCTGCGCGGTGATAAGCATTGCGTCGACCAGCGCGGAACCAAAGCCCTGCCCGTGGAAATCAGGGTGAATCGCCACGTTGGTTATGTGCCCCTCTTCCATGACCAGCCACATTCCGCCGTAACCTATCACTCTGCCCTGGCACTCAACCACAAGGTAGCGCGCGACGTTCTTGTTTGCCGTAAGCTCGCGCTCGAAGCTTTCGCGCGTCCACGGCTGTATGAAGACGAGACGCTCGATCTGGTGAACCGCGTCGATGTCTTCCGCTCTCATGCTGCGGATGATCATTTCATCTTCGGTTACAACGTTCTCATCGTAAACAATCATGTCTGATTATCCGCCAACCTTTCCGCCTGCGGCTTGCGAAGATATATCGGAAGTATCTCGTCAAACCTTACGGGCGCTCGTTCCGCAGCGATGATTCCCGCAGCCGACGCGCGAAGCGGCGCGGTCGAAAACAGCGCGTTCGGGAACGCCGTGAGAATTTTATCGCGGAACGTTATCGCGTCGCCGCAGAAGAGAATCCGCTCGCGCCGCGCAACAGCCTTCAGCGTATCGAGATATTCATCAATATGTACGGCAGTGTCGCCGATTATGCGTTCACCCTCGGGGAACATATACGCGGACGCGTAAACCTGCCCCGCCCTCGCGTCCAGCATCGGGCAGACAATTCCGATGAAAGTGTTCGCGCAAGCAAGCGTCTCAAGCGAGTTCACCGCCGCGCACGGAATCTCAAACGGTTGAGCTAGCGCGCGCGCGGTGGACACGCATATGCGTACGCCCGTGAACGACCCCGGACCCGCGACGACCGCGATTCTGTCTAAATCGCGAACTTTCCAACCGACCGAATCGAGTACGGCGCTTATCATCGGAAGAAGCCGCACGGAATGATTAAGCCCCGTGTTCTCGAAGGATTCCGCAAGTATCCTTGCGCCTTCGAGCGCGGCGGCGCTTATCGATTTTCCCGACGCGTCAAAGGCGAGAATCTTAATCGCGCGCACCTCCGTACGTAATTCTTATATGTCTTGATGAGGGATCCTCCGCGTAATCTATATACACCCTATAACAATGCAGACCGATAAACAACTCCTCAAACCCGTTCGGCCACTCGACAAAACAGATGTTCCCGCCGCCGAGCGCGTCGCACACCCCCGCGCCGAACGCCTCGTCAGCGTCGGCTAAACGATACAAGTCCATATGCACAATGGGACACGCGGCTTCGTACACCTGCATTATAGTGAACGTCGGGCTTGGCATAGGCGCGGCGACACCCAAGCGGCGCGCGGCGGCTCTCGCGAACACGCTCTTCCCCGCGCCCATCTCGCCGTACAGCAAGACGCAGTCACCGATAAGAAGCGCGTCCGCAAGACGTTCCGCCGCAGCTTCCATCTCTTCAATCGAATGCGCGACAGCAGAAACTAACGCGGAAGTATCAGGCTTCGTAAGCCACTCCGCCTTCGACTATGACAATCTTCGCCTTCGCGCGAGCGTCCAGCGGGTCGCCCTCAAACAGCGCTATGTCCGCCTTCTTGCCTTCCTCAATGCTGCCGTACAGGTCGTCCATGCCGATTGCCCACGCCGCGTTAATCGTTATCATTTCAAGCGCCGCGCGTTCGGGCAAGCCGTAGCGCACGGCTATGGCCGCGGTCACGGGCAGATATTCAAGCGGAATTACGGGGTGGTCAGTCATCATGGCGAAGCGCACTCCCGCCTTGTGGAACAGCGCTGGCGCTTCAAACGAGAGGTTGCGCAGCTCTTCCTTCGACCTGTCGGAGAACAGCGGTCCCAGTATCACGGGAGCTTTCGCGGCTTTAAGCTGCGGAAGAATGCGCCAGCCTTCCGTGCAGTGCTCAAGCGACATATCAAGGTGGAACTCGTCGCGGATTCTAAGCGCGGTCAGTATGTCGTCCGCGCGGTGCGCGTGCGCCTTCACGCGCAGATCGCGGTTGAGCGCGCTCACCAGCACTTCCTTCGCAATATCTTTGTCGGGAAGCTTATCTTCGCTCGCGCTCTCCAGCTTGCGCTGATAGCTTTGCGCGTCGGTCAGCGCTTGACGCAGAATCGCGGCCGTCGCCATGCGCGTCATCGGGGTCTTCTTGTCGTTGCCGTAGCAGCGCTTGGGATTCTCGCCGAACGCAATCTTGAGCGCGGACGGCTGCTTCACAAGCATATCCGCAAGGCTTGAGCCGCGCGTATGCATAACCGCGAACTGTCCGCCGATAACGTTTGCGGAACCCGGACCCGTCGCGACGAGCGTCACGCCCGCCTTCAGCGCGTCACAGAAGCAGCGGTCTTCGGGGTTTACGCCGTCTATCGCGCGCATCGCGGGCGTCACGGGGTTCGTCATCTCGTTGCCGTCGCTGCCCGCCCAGCCGATGCTGTCTTCCCACATGCCCACGTGGCAGTGCGCGTCGATGATTCCCGGTATCGCGGTCAAGCCGTGCGCGTCGATAACCTTCGCGCCGCTTGATGAAATGTCGTGTCCGACGGCTTCAATTACGCCCTCGTTTATCAGAATGTCGCCGCCGTCCGGCAGGTCTTCCTTCGCCATCGTGATTATCTTCGCGTTCTTAATAAGTAACATAAAATCTCCAAAAAAACATTTTTGTTTGGTATAGGGCGGGCGATTGGAAATCGCCCCCAGACTGTCGACAAACGATTGTTTTGTATGCGTGCGGGCGAGCCGGGGGCTCGCCCCTACAGCATATTGCGTTCCTGTATACCGATAGCATACACCCTGTAGGGGCGACCGCCTCGGTCGCCCGCCCTTTACAACACCGATGGGCTTTTGTCGACAGTCTGCGGGCGATTGGAAATCGCCCCTACAATCGATGAATTTTGTTACAGCGGAATCTCGCAAGCTCCCGCTTGCCGTATGTCAAGCACGTCTACGCTGTGGTCGCCGAACGCCGCGCTCATAGATTCCACAAACGCGGGAAGCCGTTCGTTCCGCACAAGGCACAGAATCGACCCTGCGAAGCCGCCGCCCATCACGCGAACCGCGCCGTTGCCGCTGAGCGCGCGGCGCGCCAGCGTGAGCGCAATCGCTATCGGCTGTTTATTCGGAAACGCGCTGATGTTCTGCAGAAGCTCCCACGAGCTGTCGCCCGACTCGTTCACCAAGCCTATGAAGTCGTGCACATTGTTGTTCGCGACGGCGGCTATGGCGCAGCCGACGCGGAAGTTTTCGTCGAAGTAATGCAGCGCGCGCAGAATCGCCCGTTCCGATACAGATTGGCGAAGCGTCGGCACAGACTTGATTATGTCGCCATAATCAACCTCGCGAAGCACATTCTTCCCGAAGAACGACGCGACTTGCTTCATCTCATGCGGAATCGCGGCGTAATGCTCCGTAAGACCCGCGTGGTCTCCGCCCGGCTTTACGATTACAACGGAGTATCCGTTTGCCTCCAAGTCAAAGTGAAGCGGCTGGACGTTCGCGGGACTGCCGATGAAGTCTATCGCCACAAGTCCGCCGACGGAGCTTGCCATCTGATCCATCAAGCCCGACGGCTTGCCGTAATAATTGTTCTCAATCTGCTGCGCCAATTCCGCGCGCTCGACCGCGCTTAAACGTTCCGCTCCGCTGTCCTCCGAAAATAACGCGTCGACAATCAGCAGCAGAAGAACCTCGAACGCGGCGGACGAGCTTAACCCCGAACCGCCCGCGACGTCGCTCTTGAGCGTAGCGTCAAACCCGCGAAGCTTCACGCCGCGCTTGCGCATTATATCAAGCGCGCCGACTGCAATCGCGCGAACCGTGTTCTTCTCATACGAACCTGAAGCGCCTAAATTATCGAGCGGCACTTCAACCTTCACATATTTGTCGCCGTATTCGCTTTGCAGACGAACTGTGCCGCCGTCGTTCAGCGTGACCGCCGCGATTGTGTCAAACGTGATGGCCGCCGCCAGAACTTTTCCGTTGTTGTGGTCGGTGTGGTTGCCGATTATCTCGATTCTGCCCGGCGCGGAAAATATGCGCGGGTCGGCTGCGCGGGAGGAAAACGCGTCGTGTTTCTTGAGCAAATCGGTAAAGCGTTCAAGCTGGTAAACCAAAGAGCCGCTCTGTTTTCCGTAAAGGTCGCGCAGCAAGCGCACTTTATCTTTGTCTTCAAACAGATTCTTTATGGTTGTGATTATCACAGCCGCACCTCACGCCCATATTTTTTATATTATCATGCCTATTCTGCAACCTTTCGGTCGAAAAGTCAAGTCATGTTTTACTCATAAGGTGAAGGATTCGCGCACAGTTACGGCGAATCTAGTGTAAATAAATGGAAAAAACACGTAATAAGGTATGATAGTGTGCGGTCTCGTAGAGCCACTTATTTGTGCTTGAATGGCGATCCTTACACTGTTTAAAATACTGGCTTGAGCCGTAGCGGCAATCTGCAACTCACCCTACCGTGCTTTGTAGTATGCCATCCTCCACTACTCTATTGTACCACACGGGCGTTGCCGCGCGCTCCGTTTTCATTCCTATTTGTGCCGCAGCGGCAGCGGCGGAATGGATGTTAATATGAAAAAACTTGCTGTTATACTGCTCGTTCTCGCGCTGATATTGGCCGCGGGCGCGCTCTACCTAAGGCTTGGCGCAAACCTCAAGCCCATAAGCGCGAGCGTTAAGGAACTGCCCGCGTCCGAGAACCTTTCGCAATGGGCGACGCTTTACGTTGAGATGAGCGACGGCACGTTCCAAGGAACAATCGTGGACGGTACGCCGATGGGCGAAGCGGAGGAATATGTATTCCGCACATACTCAATTGAGCTGCGCAATCTGGGCATAATAAAAGCGGAAGCGATCACCGTCACGATCAAGCCCGGCGGAGGCGACGTCGCCATATACGGCGAGCCGCGCCTGTTCGCGCTTCCCGCGTTCTCCAACGGGACAATCGAGACGACCGTTCTTTCTTCCGTAAATTCGGACAGCAGACGCGCGGCGGTCGTCGATTATTATGTGTTCGGGCGGAAGATGTCGGCGACGGTGATTGTTGAATGAAAAATTAATAGTTCAAACTATCGACAAAGCCCATCAGTGTTGTAAAGGGCGGGCGAGCCGGGGGCTCGCCCCTACAGTATGCTGTATTCTTGCATACCGATAGCCTACATAATGTAGGGGCGGCCGCCTTCTGGGGTCCCCGACAAATCCGCAGATTTGGCGGGGTGGGTCGGTTGCCCGCCCTTTACAACGCCTGTGGGCTTTTGTCGACAGGCTGTACTGGTTGTCGTTTTCGCATTCCAACCATTATTTTTTATTTATTAATTTTGATTACTGCAGCTTGTTTACCGGATATTCCTCGCCGTACGTCTCGACGCGAATCGCGGCGATTCGCTGGTCGGTGAGCGGTTTGTCGGAAGCGTTGCGCTTCACGGAAACAATCTTGTCGACTACGTCGAGCCCTTCCGTCACGATTCCGAACGCCGCGTACTGCCCGTCAAGGTGCGTGGCTTCGCCCGCCATAATGAAGAACTGACTGCCTGCGGAATTCATGCTGGACGACCTCGCCCACGAGAGAACGCCTTTGGTATGCTTGAGCGTGTTATCAAAGCCGTTCGCCTTGAATTCGCCGGCTATGCTGTAACCCGGTCCGCCAGTGCCGTTTCCGCTCGGGTCGCCGCCCTGAATCATGAATCCCGGGATGACGCGGTGGAATATCAGCCCGTCATAGAATCCGCTGTTGGCAAGCTGGATAAAGTTTGCCACGCTGTTCGGCGCGATTCTTGGATACAGCTCACCCTTCATAACGGAGCCGTCTTCCATCTGAATGATAAACGTTGGGTTTTCTTTCGGCATATCGTTTGCTTCCTCCTGCGTTTGGTTCTTTCCTCCGAACAAACCGCCTATTTGGCAAGCCGAGAGCGACGCCATCAGCGCGACCGCGATAAGGAGTACAAGAACGCTCTTCATTTTTCTGTTTCGCATAAACACCTCGTTGTTTCGACTGTATATTCTTATTCGTCTGCAACGGATAATATGATAGCACATCGTACGAAAAACGCAAGTTAACGATTCGATGCTTGCGCCTCGCTTTGTTAGAGTATAAAAGCGGCGGAAACAATCTTAACATGCCCCCTTGACTTAACCCTAACGTCAACTTCTATAATTCTATACTGACAAGAAGAAAAAACTAAACGATGCAAGGCTTGCACTTTGCTTGAAAAGAGTATAAAAAAGGAGTAACAAACAAGGAATGAGCGCAAAACTGCTGTTCGCGCCTGTCGCGTATTCACGCTACGAGGAAGAACAAACGCTTCCCAAGAAATTCGTCCGCCTGCTCGAACAAAGCGGGCTGGACAAAAAGGTTGCGGGAAAGACCGTCGCAATCAAGATGCATGTCGGCGACGGCACGAACTACTCCACCATACCCGCCGTATTCGTACGCGAGCTGGTCGAATATGTGAAGAAGAGCGGCGGAAACTGCTACCTCACCGACCACTATGTACACACGCGCCATCCCGAAAACCGCGGTTACACCGAATCCGCGCTCGGCGCGCCGATCCTTGAAGCCTGCGCGTTCACGGGCAAATATGTCTACACAAAGGAAGTGGACTATAAAACCTTCAAGCATGTAGACATCGCGGGGTTAATCCACGACGCCGATTTCCTCATCGATTTCTCGCACGTCAAAGGTCACGGCGCTTGCGGCTTCGGCGGCGCTTGCAAGAACATAGCGATGGGCTGCGTCACCGACAGAACGCGCCACGAGCAGCACGGGCTTGAGGGCGGACTCGTGTGGGACAAGGACTTGTGCGTGCATTGCGGACAATGCATCAGCGCTTGCAACCACCACGCGAACGAGTTCAACGACGAAGACGAATACGAAGTGAACTACCACCACTGTACGCTGTGCCAGCATTGCGCGAAGGTCTGCCCTGTCGGAGCTATCACTCTGGACAGCCACAACTATACAGATTTCCAGCACGGTCTGGCGCTCTGCACCAAGACTGTTCTGGAGAAGTTTCTGCCCGACAACGTGTATTACATCAACGTAATGCTGAACATAACGGCGCTGTGCGACTGTTGGGGGCTTACCACGCCTTCGCTCGTACCCGACATAGGAATACTCGCGGGGAACGATATGGTCGCGATAGAGCGAGCCAGCCTCGACATGATTAAGTATGAAGACCTCATAAAGGTTGGCGTTCCGCAGGGTATGGAGCTTGGCAAGTCGGGACACCTGTTCGAGCGTCTGCACGGCAAGAACCCGTTCACGCAGCTGGATGAATTGGTTGGACAGGGGCTTGGCCGGCAGGAATACGAGTTGGTTAATGTTGATTAGAATATAGGCGGCGTATTGATAATCGCGGACGAGCGGACGAATGAAAAATTAACAATTAACAATGAAAAATTGATAGTTAGGAACGGAAACCTACAATACCGAACCACCACTATCAATTTTTCATTTTTCATTGTTAATTTTTCATTAACTTGATTGCCCGCCTGAATACCAAACTTGTGGTTACGGCTGCGCAACCCCGGTGCAGCCTGCGGAAACCGCGGAACAATCCGCGTCCGCGTCGCAGTCCTCGCATTATATTGCCATAATTAACGCAATAGCGTTCGCCCGCGGAATCGCTGATATCAACACGGGATACGCATTGGTTATCAATATCATTCATTAGACAAAAAAGCAGCGCCATGTTGTATATCATCAAATATTTTTGAGGTCAATTCATCAATATCTAAAATCCTGTGCGCTTCACCATATGTCGCAAGCGCTGTCGCTTCATCCATGATTTCCTGCGCGGCTTAGGTATTCGTTTGTCATTGTGCGCGATGTAATCGACGTTTTGATAGAATGCCCTCTGCTTTCGATTAGAGGCGCTCTTGCAATCGTCGGTTAAAATTGACACGCTTCATCAGAATAATGTATAATCAAAAACGGGGATTCAAGAAAAAGGCGTGTAAAGGCGGAAATATGGGGAACGGGGCATATGAATTGTCCGGCAGGAAACACCTGTCGGTTGCGGGCTGCGACTTGGCGGAGACCGCGGAGACGTTTGGCACGCCGTATATTATTCTTGACGAATCGTATATGCGCTCGCGCTCCCGCGTCTTCGTCCGCGCGCTCGCGGACAGCCGTCTTCTGGGCACGGCGTACTATGCCGCGGAAACCCTGCCCGCTCTTGCCGTCATGCGCGTCGCGCGTCAGGAGGGTATGGGCGGCAGCGCGTCCTCGTTCGCCCACGCTTACGCGTTCCTCATGGCGGGATACCGTCCCGAGAACGTTCTTATACACGCAGCGGGGATGTCCGCAAACGAAATGCGCGACGTGCTGAAGCTTGGCGCGTTCACAATCGTGCTGGATAACGCGGACGGCGTCGCGCAGCTTACGTCTGCCGCGAGCGAGCTTGACGTTCAGGCGCGGGTGATGCTTCGCATAAACCCTTGCGTTACAAGTATCGGACGCGCGCAGCAGTCGCTTTGGGGCGTTTCGCCCGGCGGAAGGTTCGGCATAACGGTGGACGACGGCGAAGCCATGCACGTGGTGAAGCTTATCAAGAGCTGCTCCAATCTGCGTCTCGCGGGGTTCCATTGTTCATGCGGTTCGCAGATTGATTCATACGACCCGTTCCGCCATATGCTGGAGAAGATGACGGACCTCGCGGTGCTCGCGATGTTCGTGACGGGCGTTGAGATTGAGGAACTCTGCATTGGCGGCGGATTCGCGATAAAGTACGCGATTGACGATAACCCAGCGGACATTACGCCGACGTTCTTTCGCATAAGAAGCGACTTGCAGATGATGTGCGAGCGCAAGGGCATGGGCGTTCCGCGCGTATCGTGCGAGCCGGGGCGCGAGATTACGCAGGAGGCGGGGACGCTTGTCGCGCGCGTGTTGTCCGTCAAGCGGCAGGAGGGCTTCCGCCCTTACGCGGTGCTGGACGTTCGCGCCATGCGCGGGTTCGACCCCGTTCTGTCGCAAAAGACGCCTGAGTTTGCGCTGGCGAATCGTCCGCGCGAGGAGAATGAGGATGTGTTCGCGCTGGCGGACCGCTCGCTTGAGCCTGACGGAATCCTCTGTTGGAACGCGTTCCTGCCCGATGTGCGCGCGGGCGACCTTGTCGCGCAGTTCGCGGCGGGCGTTCTTCCGTGGAGCGAGCGCGGCGTGGGTTCGCCGTCCGTTCTGATTGCGCAGTATGGTCACGCGCAGGAAATCCTTCCGCGTCCGAACGAGAAGTATTACACGTCGCAGGATAAGGTGCCGACACGATTGAACAGATGAATGAATAGGGGTTTCAGTTGTCAGATAAAATCGAACGAATACTCGAAAGCGTAACCAAGCCCGGCAGATACACAGGCGGCGAGTTTGGCTGCGCGGAACATAAATCGAACGCGGAGGTTCGCTGCGTGTTCTGCTTTCCCGACGTATACGAGGTCGGCATGTCGAACCTCGGTATGCGTATACTGACCGGCAGGGTGAACGAACTGCCGTGCGCCGTATGCGAGCGCGTCTTCACGCCGTGGAGCGATATGGCGCAAGCTTTGCGCAAAGAGGGAATTCCTTTGTTCGCGCTCGAGAGCGGAACGCCCGTGCGTGAATTCGACGTGTTCTTCGTCACGCTTCCGTACGAGATGTGCTACACTAATCTGCTGGAGACGCTCGACCTCTCGCGCATCCCGATCCACAGTGAAGACCGTGCGGAGGAAGACCCGCTCGTTATCGCGGGCGGCGTCTGCTGCTTCAATCCCGCGCCGCTTGAACGGTTCGTCGACGCGTTCTTTATAGGCGACGGCGAGGAAGCGATTGCGGAGATAGCGCAATGCGTAAGGGACGCGAAGCGGCTTCCGCGCGCGGAGAAGCTCGCCAAGCTTGCGGAAATATCAGGCGTGTATGTTCCCTTGCATAATAACGGAAGAACGGTGCGGCGCAGGATCATAACCGACCTTGACGCGGCATACTTCCCCGATACGCAGATAGTCCCGTTCATCGAGATAATCCACGACCGCGTATCGCTGGAGCTATTCCGCGGATGTACGCGCGGCTGCCGCTTCTGCCAAGCGGGAATGCTGTACCGACCGATCCGCGAGCGTTCGCCCGAAGTTTTGGCAAAGCAGGCGGCGAAGCTTATCGAAGCGACGGGATATGACGAGCTTTCGCTCTCCTCGCTTTCCACAAGCGATTACAGCCGCTTGACGGAGCTGTCGGAAGCGATGAAGCGCGAACCGATACTCGAGCGTGTGCAATACACCGTGCCTTCGCTTCGCGTCGACAAGAACTTGGGCGACGCGCTGGAAAGCGACATACGCAAAGCGAGCGTGACTTTCGCGCCCGAGGCGGGTACGCAGCGTCTCCGCGACGCGATAAACAAGGGCGTGACGGAGGAGGACGCGGTTTACGCTATAACCTTCGCAGCGGCGTCGGGCATATCTACAATAAAGCTGTACGCGATGGTCGGTCTGCCCACTGAAACGGAGGAAGACATAGACGGACTGGCGGCCCTTATAAACAAACTGGCGTACGAAGCAAAAGCCGCGGCGAAGGGCGGCGGACACAGAACGCCTAAGGTTTCGGTTTCGATCGCGCCGTTCGTACCCAAACCGTTCACGCCGTTCCAATGGTCCGCGCAGCAGACGTTTGATACCTTGCTCGCAAGAATCTACCGCGTTAAGAATCAGATAACCAACAAGAACGTCACGGTTCACTGGCACGACCCGAAGCTGTCGCGCCTTGAAGCGGTGTTCGCGGTAGGCGGACGCGAAGCGGGCGGCGTGCTTGAAGCCGCGTGGCGCGGCGGCGCGGTGTTCGACGGTTGGCCCGAACTCTGGAAGCCCGCGGTGTGGGACGAGGCGTTCAAATCGTGCGGGCTTACACCCGCGGAGCTTGTCTCAAACGAGAAGGACGTATCTGCGGCATTGCCGTGGGATTTTATTGACGCGGGCGTTTCCAAGGAATTTCTGTGGAGCGAGTATCAGCGAGCGGTCAAGGGTGAGACGACGCCCGATTGCCGCAGCGGCTGCATGATGTGCGGACTTGAGCAAAGGAAGGTGTGCGCGAATGCGGGCGATTGTTGAGTTTCAGAAGCTTGACCGCTTCATCGGACACCTTGACGTGCTGCGTTCGTTCCAGCGAACAATCCTGCGCTCGCGCCTGCCCGTCGCTTACTCGCAGGGCTTCCACCCGCATATGCTCGTGTCGCTCGCGTCGCCGACCTCCGTAGGTCAGGCGGGGCTTGCGGAATACGTTGATATTTCTCTTGCGGAGTTTGCGGAAGAAGAAGCGTTTTTGAAGCGTCTCGCGGAAGCTTCGCCGACGGTTCTTCCGCCCGTGCGCTGCCGAACGGTGCTTGATTCCCACCCGAAACTCATGGCTATGCTTCGCACCGCGTCATACGAAATAGCTATTGACGAACACGCGGACGAGATTGCGCGCGTGGCCGAAACGCTGTGGGCGAGCGAAGCATATTCCGCGGTCCGCGTAAGCAAGACGAAGACGCGCGAAATAAACATTCGCGCTATGATTCACGAACTATCCGCGGAAAACGGAAAGCTTCGCGCGCGAGTCTCTTTCACGGAAGCGGAGACGGTGAAGCCGGACTTGCTTGTCGAGACTCTGTGCAAGATTGCGGGTGTTGATGTTCCTCATACAAAAATAACTCGGACGGGATTGTTTGGCGAATACGGCGGCGTCGCCGTTCCGCTTATCGATATGTGATTTGATGAACAGAAAGATACTGATTACAAGGCGCGAAGAAGAGGACATACTCGCCCTTTTTGAAGACACCGCATTGGTTGAAATCATCGCGGACACGCGCGGCGACGGTCTGTGCGCTTCCGGCAACATATACCTCGGCAGGGTGCAGCGCTACGACAAGAGCTTGGATTCGCTGTTCGTGGAGATTGGCGGCAAGAAGGCGGGCATATTGCCGATGCCGAAATTCGTTCAGCAGTACGATATCCCGCGCCAAGGCGAACCGATATTGGTGCAGGTGGCGCGCGAAGGCTTCGGCACGAAAGGCGCGAGGCTTACGCGCAGCGTAACGCTGCCTGGGCGTTACGTCGTTCTCACGCCGTCCGAGGCGCGCGCGAAGGTTTCCCATAAGATAACCGACGAGGAAGTGCGGCGGCGTCTGTTAAGTCTCGCGGATAAAGAAAAGCCGCAGGACGCGGGGTGGATCCTCCGCAGCGGCTGCGCGAACGCTTCCGACAATGATATAACAGAATCCGCAAGGCAGACGCTCGCGCTGTGGAAGCGTATACAGGCGCGCGCAGAAACTCTAAAACCGCCGTGCCTGCTGTTCAAGCAGGACAGCCCCGCGATGATTGCCGCGCGCGACTTGTCGGACGGCTTGACGGAGAGCGTCGTGGATAACGCGGAAGTTTACGCCGAATGCGCAGACGCATTCAGACTCTTTGCGAAGGAATTGCTGCCAACGGTTCGCTTGGATGAGAGCGACGCGTTTATCGCGAACGGTATTGATATAGAGGAGACGCTCAAGACGCGCGTTCCGCTTGTCGGCGGCTCGAACATTCTTATTGAGGAATGCGAGACGCTCACCGCAATCGACGTGAACTCAGGCGCAAGCCACGCGGACAGCGGAAACATTCTCAAGGTGAATCTGCTCGCGGCGCGCGAAGCCGCAAGGCAGCTGCGTTTGCGCGATATCGGCGGCGTGATAATGATAGACTTCATCGATATGGACAGCGACGAAGACAGACAAAAGGTAACAGACGAGTTCAAGCTCGCGTCCGCTTCCGACAGGTCGAAGATAATCGTCGACGGCTTCACGAAGCGCGGCTTGCTGGAGCTTGCGAGAAAGACGCTTGTGCGTCCCGTTCGCGAGGTGCTGCGCCGATGACAAGCGTCGATTCGGTTGATATGAACAAGCAGAACGAGTTCGCGCGGCTTATCAGCATGATGTCCGACCGCCCGAAAACGTTTTGCGTAATAACCTACGGCTGCCAGATGAACGCGCACGACGGCGAGAAGATTGCGGGCATTCTGTCCTCGATGGATATTACGGAAGCGGTGCGCGAAGATGCTGATCTGGTAATCGTCAACACCTGCTGCGTTCGAGAGAACGCGGAGCGCAAGGCGCTCGGCAACGTGAAGTATCTGGCGCACAGGCATAAGGATAACCCGCGCTTCCTTCTGGGCGTATGCGGTTGTATGGTGCAGGAGAACAAGGACGCCGGCGAAGCCAAGCGAATGTTCCCCGAAGCGGATTTTCTCATCGGCACGCACAACCTTCACGCGCTGCCCGAGGTTCTTTATAATGCGATAATCACAGGCGGCGCGACAGTTTCAGTTTCGGCGGACGACCGCGCGCCGATAGCGGAAGGCGTTCCCGCAATCCGCGAGAACCGCCACAAGGCGTTCGTCAACATCATGTACGGCTGCGACAACTTCTGCTCATACTGCATTGTTCCGTATGTGCGCGGCCGTGAACGTTCGCGAGAACCCGGCGCGATCCTTCGCGAGATTGAGGGCTTGCTTGAAACAGGCTGCAAGGAGATAACGCTTCTCGGGCAGAACGTAAACTCATACGGCAAGAATCTTTCGCAGGAGATAAGCTTCGCCAAGCTTCTGCATAAGATTGACGCGCTTTCTGTTCCGCGCGTGCGCTTCATGACGTCGCACCCAAAGGATTTGTCCGACGAGCTGATCGAGGCGATGAGCAGTCTGCAAAGCTTATGCAAACATATTCACCTTCCTGTGCAGAGCGGCAGCGACCGCGTTCTGTCGCTGATGAACCGCAGGTATACGCGCGAGGATTATCTGAATAAGCTTCGCCGCCTTCGCGCGGCGGCGTCGAATATCTGCGTTACGACCGACCTCATCGTGGGTTTCCCGACAGAAACGGAACAGGACTTCGAGGACACCCTGAGCCTTGTCGAGGAAGCGGACTTTGCCGCGGCATACACGTTCATCTACTCCCCGCGCAAGGGAACGAAGGCCGCCGCGATGGACGGGCAGATTCCCGCGGAGGTTTCCTCGCGGCGAATCGAACGCCTGATCGCCGTGCAGGAAGCGCACACGCGCGCCATACTAGGCGCGCAAATCGGAAGCGTTCAGACGGTGCTTGTCGACGAAGTCAGCAGGCGCAGCGCGAGCCACGTATCGGGCAAAACCGAGGCGGGCATCAGCGTTTCGTTCGCGGGTTCGGCGGAGCTTATCGGGCGGTTTGTGAACGTTCAAATCACTTCCGCGGGGCATAATACCCTTCGCGGAAGTATCGCTTTTTAATACTCTTTAAGCAAAGTGCAAGCTTTGCATCGTCAGATTAATCGGAGGAAGAATGGACAGCAATCAAGTATTTATAAAGACATACGAGCTTGGGGAAGCGATAAACGGATCACCTGTCTGCATAAAGATGCGCGAAGCGGAAGAAGCGGCGAAGCGCAGCCCCGCCATCGAGAACGGCACAGAACGCTTCATGGCGCATCAGAACGCGTTGCAGACCATATTTTCCATGGGTGAGAATCTTGATGGCGGCGTTGTGGACGCTATTAAGCTTCACCGCGAATCCATGAAGGCGATTCAGGACGAACTTAACTCGATACCCGAATATACTCAAATGCAGGCGGCGCGGAACGAGTTTCAGGCGTTGATAAGTCAAGTGAATCAGATACTGGGCTTCATCGTTCAAGGGGACACGGAACAGGCGACTGCGTCGTGCGGCGGTTCGTGCTCATCCTGCGCCGGCTGTGCAGGCAGGGAGTAACTGTGGCACAATCGCCAATGATGCGCCAGTACAACTCAATGCGCAGGAAGTATCCCGGCACGATTGTTTTCTTCAGACTCGGCGACTTCTACGAAATGTTCGACGACGACGCAAAGCTCGTTTCAGGACTGCTGGGATTGACGCTCACCGCGCGCGATTCCGGCGACGGTCAGCGCGCGCCGATGTGCGGCGTGCCTTATCACAGCGCGGCGTCGTATATTCAGCGCCTCGTCGACAAGGGCTACAAGGTCGCTATATGCGAGCAGATGAGCGACCCCGCTATGTCGCGCGGCTTGGTGGAACGCGAGGTTGTGCGGATAGTCACGCCCGGCACCGTCATTGCGGCGGACGACGGCGACGTTCGCTCGTCCCGCTATATCCTGTGCCTTGTCGTGTATAAGAAGAAGGTCGGCGCGGCGTACGCGGACGTCAGCACGGGCGAATTCAACGCGTTCGAGCTGTCCGACATAAGTCAGCTTTCGGACGCGCTGGCGGTGGTCAACGCCGCGGAAGTGATTGCGAGCGCGGAAACGCTCGCCGCGGTGAAGCTGTATTCACCAATGGAAGATTTAACCGTAACGGATTACGATAACGCGGAGCCGATATTGTCCGCCGCGACAAAAGCGCTGTCCGCTGTATTCAACGAAGAAGACGCGGACTCAGGCGCGCAGGCGGTTGCGCAAACGCCGCTCGCTTGCCGCGCGTCCGCGGGTCTCATCAATTACATAATGGAGACCCAACGCGCGGGCATGACGCACATCACGCGGATTAAGCTTGTGGATTTCTCTCTTGAAATGGCGATAGACCGCACCGCGAGGCGCAATCTGGAACTCGTCGAATCTCTCGCGGGCGAGCGCGGCAATTCCCTTCTTTCCGTATTGGACAGAACCGTTACGTCGTCCGGCGCGAGAACGCTTCGCGCGTGGATTCAACATCCCCTTCGCGACTTGCGGAGGATTAACGCAAGGCACGACGCGGTGGAATATCTCTGTAACAACACCGACGCGCTTTCCGAAATACAGGGGATGCTTAAAGGAAGCGCGGACCTTGCGCGTCTGCTGTCCAAGCTTTCGTACAGAACGCTTACCCCGCGCGACTGTCTCGCGCTTCACAGAACGCTGGACAAAGCCGCACAACTAAAGCGGACGCTTGACGCGCTGGCGAAGCCGCCGTTGCTGCTTAAACAGCTTGCGGAAAGAATCGACCCGCTTTCCGACCTCATCTCGCTTATCGAAAGAATGATCTCGCAGGAAGCGCCGCAGACAATCGGGGAAGGCGGAATAATCCTCGCGGGATACAACGAGGAGCTTGACGAGCTGCGAAGCGTCGGAAACGACGGGCTTGTCTGGATGGAGAAGCTTGAGGCGAAGGAGCGAGAGCAGACGGGCATCCGCAACCTGAAAGTGATTTATAACCGCGTGTTCGGCTACATGTTTGAAGTCAGCAAGAGCAACGCGAATCGCGTTCCCAACAGATTTATACGCAAG
>JAITHB010000016.1 GCA_031280145.1 Oscillospiraceae bacterium
GGAGTATGAGATTTCTGTCGCCGCCGAAACATCGAAAGCGTTATTCAAATTCGCTGTAGACAACGGTTTAGGTTTTTCAAACACAATTGAATTGCGTCGCCAATGGCTTGAATCGATTGGAATTAACCGTGAATTTGAGGCTGCTTATCCTTCAATAGCAGACTATGCCTTCTATTCAACCCACAGGTACCCCATAATCGCTGTCTCAAGTCGCAAAGACGAGTTTTACTTTAAGCCCGTAGAAGGAATACTTGAAACATCGCAAAGCGTTCTTGAATTTCTGGAAAGCACCACATGCTTTGAAGAAATATTGAGCTATATAGCCGAGAACGCGCCAAACGTCAGCGGCGCAGTTATGGAAAACTACAGCGAGCCGATTAAAGCTTACTTTGGAAGAGTGAGTAAACATACGCGCGGCGATATTAAGTTCCGAACAATAGATCTTATGTACCCTTCGGATTATTTGCATGAAACGATACATGTAATGCTGAATACAAGAATAGGAACAGAGATATTATGGTCTCATGAAGGTATAATCAATTGGCTTTTACATAAACACAATTACCCATCTGACTTAAGGGACCGCCTCAACAAAATGTATTCTATAAGTGAAAGCGGCCTTGTAAGTATAGGCGCAGACTTAGCGCAATACATAAGACTGACAAATACCATATATGATACGAAGCAGAATGATTTGGAAGAAGATAACTTTAACCTTTTCAACTATAAAGAGGCGCTGCTGGATGCTTCACTTATCCTTCCGATAAGCAGAGAACTGCTCCCGAAGATGCTTACCGATACAATATCAGACATCTACTTAACCGGATTAGACAGACTTCTAATATCTCCCGGTATGGAACTATCTGATGTGGAAGCCATACACTTTATAGACTACTTAATAGACAAGTATTCATTTGAAACGGTTTTGGAATTCTGCCTGAATCAAAGCCCTGATTATGAGGCTGTTTTTGGGCTGACTTATCGGGAACTGAGAGCGGATTATCTTGATTACCTGACCGAAGAGACAGAAGGCGCCGGGGGAATGATGGATTAAACGGGCGATGCAATGATAACCCCTGTATGGGCGACCGAGACGGTCGCCCATACAGGGGTTATCCGCATTCAATCGTGCAGGTAATGTAAATAAACCTCGTACAGCCTACCTAGTCGTCTCCGCCTCGACAAGCTTGTCCGCCGAGTATCTGCGGCGCAGCGCGGGCTTCTCAATCTTGCCCGTCGGATTGCGCGGAACATGGTCGAAGATTATGCGCTTCGGGCGCTTGTAGCGCGGCATCGCGAGACAGTACGCTTCCACCATCTCCTCCGTCAGCGTTGCGTCGGGTTTGGGTTCGATTATCGCCGCCGCTATCTCGCCCAAGCGTTCGTCGGGCAGACCTATCACAGCGACGTCCTTTATTTCGCTCATCTCGCGAAGGAAATCCTCTATCTGTACGGGATACAGGTTCTCGCCGCCCGTTATGATAACGTCCTTCTTCCTGTCGACAAGGTAGATGAATCCATCCTCGTCCTCGCGCGCCATGTCGCCCGTATAGAGCCAGCCGTCCTTCAGGCTCGCGGCGGTCGCGGCTTCATCTTTATAATAGCACTTCATCACGCCGTCGCCCTTCACCAGCAGCTCGCCGACGTCGCCGCGCGGAACGTCGCTTCCGTTCTCGTCCGCGATGCGCGTTTGCCAGCCATAGCCCGCCTTTCCGATTGCGCCGACCTTGTGGATGTTGCCCACGCCAAGGTGAACGGAACCCGGTCCGATGGATTCCGACAAACCATAGTTGGTGTCATAATCATGATGGGGGAATATAGAAAGCCAGCGCTTAACGAGGCTCGGCGGAACAGGCTGCGCGCCGATGTGCATGAGGCGCAGCGGCGATAAGTCGTGGCGGGCAAGGTCGACGTCGCCGCGCTCGATTGCGTCCAGAATATCTTGGCACCACGGAACGAGCAGCCACACGATTGTCGCGCGCTCCTTCGCCGCGGTTTCGATAATCCAATCAGGCTGTACGCCGCGCAGCAGAACGCCGCGGCCTCCTACAAGCAGACTGCCGAACCAGTGCATCTTCGCGCCCGTGTGATAGAGCGGGGGAATGCACAGGAAAACGTCGTCGTGCGTCTGTCCGTGGTGCGCCTGTTCCGTTTCGCACGCGTGAACGAGACTGCGGTGCGTATGCAGAATCGCCTTCGGGAAGCCTGTCGTCCCCGAGGAGAAGTATATCGCGCCGTCCTGTTCGTCGCTCAGCGTAATATTCGGCTTATCGCACGACATACCGGCAAGCCCCGCGAAGAAGTCCTGCGCGAAGGCGGGGCAGTTGTCGCCGACGTAGTGCAATGAAGAATTAAGAATGGAGAGTGAAGAATTATCGGTTTTGTCGCAAGTTGTCAAACCATCAATTATTAATTTTTCATTTTTCATTTTTAACTCTTCTATCCGTTCCACAAACTCAGGTCCGAACAGCAGAAGAGAAACGTCCGCAAGCTTCAGACAATATTCGATTTCGTCGGACGAGTAGCGGAAGTTCATCGGCACCGCCAGCGCGCCCGTCTTCAGGATACCGAAGTAGAGCGGCAGCCATTCCAGACAGTTCATCATGAGGATTGCGACCTTGTCGCCCCTCTTCACTCCCTGCGAAAGAAGAAACTGCGCGGTGCAGTTGGACAGCTCGTCGAACTGCCGCCATGTCATCTCTTTGCGATAACTGGGACGCTTCGCGGTCTCAACGAGAAACGCTTCTTTCCAGCCGCGCTGAGCCGCTTGCCGACTTGTAAAGGAAGGGTTTATTTCAACAAGCGCGATTTCGTCCGCGAAATCACGCGCGTTGCGTTCAAGAAAATCGGTTATCGGCATAAGAATACCTCTGCATATTTTTCTATGTAAAATATCACATTGCCGTGTGTGTGTCAAGGGAACACAAACAAACCCAATTGAATGATTACCTCCGTTCGACTGATAATGCGGACAACCAACCCCAATAAATCACTATTGAATTGTTTTATATTTATGATATAATACCGTTAGTAGAATGAAGAGTTAACTGGGAATTAGGAATGACATGCGGCGCGGGCGGGCGATTGGAAATCGCCCCTACAAATGCATGGTGTAAACAAACGGGCGTTGTATTGCGAACCGCGGGCGAGCCGGGGGCTCGCCCCTACAAATGGTTGTCCGCATTCAATCGGGAATGTATTGTAAAACCTGTAGGGGCGAGCCCCCGGCTCGCCCGCCCTATACAACACCCGCGTGATTACCGACAGGGAATCTCTGTAGGGGCGATTTCCAATCGCCCGCCTGTAACGCGTACGTCCCTGCCGCACCGTAGGTCGCCCCCTGCCTTGTAACGCGTACGACCCACCCACACCGCAGACCGCCGCCCCGCCTGTAACGCGTACGACCCACCCACGCCGCAGGACGTTCCTCACTCCTCATTCGTACGGATTCTTCATTGAAAAGCTCGGAGGTATCGTTATGACAAGAAGAATACAGAAGATTTTCATCTGCATGACAGCGCTCGCTCTGGCTGTATCCTTCTTGCCTGCGTTGGCGGACGCGCCGCAGTCGGTTGGCCGCGTGGAATCGCACTACCGCTTGACAGGCTCGGGCATTATATATGAAGCGTTCACCGGCGACCCGAACGGCGGCGATATCCTGTATACGCAGGGCGCGGCCGAAACGCTTACGATTTATCAGTCGAACGGCACGGACGAACTGACGAGCGTTTACAGTTGGACGCAGCCGCCGTATTCGATAAAGGAATCGGCGCGCGCGCAAATAGACGTCACGCTGCAATCGGACGGCGTTATCGGCGCTTTCTCAGACGGACGCTCTCCTCTCGCGGCATATCTTGACGTGACGGTGGAGCAGACGTACCTTCTGGGCATGGATGACGGCAGCGCCGACGGAAGTTTTGCTTTCGCCGTTCCCGAAGGCTCGCCCGACAGTTTCGTTCTGCTGTTCACGTTCAGCAACGGACGCAGCAAGGCTGTCGTTCAAGTGTATTACAAGTACGGCAGATACGCGGGACCCGCTCCCGACGCCGCTCCCGCGCGCACGTCGGCTCCCGAACCCTCGCCGACGCCAATCCCCGAAGAGACCGAAGTGTTCACGGCGCGAGAGCCCGAAACTGTTCCCGAGTGGTATTTCCACGTCGGCGGTAGCTTGTACGGCTGCGAGAATAAAGACGGATCCATTACATACAGGGTGTTCGGCAGCCTGACGGATATGCCGACGGGCTTCTATCCCGCGGACGCGAGCGGTCGGCTTATCGGCGGCGAGCCTGTAGACGTGAACGCGGATAAGCTGATGGTTGAGCAGATTCTCGGATTTGTTCCGCAAACGCCCGATACGCAGAAATACACAGGCAAGGTGTCCGGCAGTCTGTTCTCGTTCATCGATAAGGAGGGCAGCACGCAATACCGCGCGTATGGCAGCCTTAACGGCGGCGAGCCCGCGTATTACGAAGCCTCGGCGGACGGCCGGGTGGCGGACGACGCGCGCAAGGTCGATCCCGACGCGGACTTTGCGCAGTTTGTGAAGGGCTTCGGCTACGCTGCGCCGCCTTCGCAGGTTCCGTCCTTCTATGAGTCCGCCGTTGCTGAAGACGGTACGCTTTACTGGTTTGTGACGGACGACGGCGGAAACAGAAGCTATCGCGTGTTCGGCAGGCTCGACGGACGAGGACCGTTCTTCTATGAAGCGGACGCGGCGTTCGGCGAGAGCGGCGCGATTGCAAGCGTTAAGCCAAAAGAGGACGCAAAGGCGATAGACCCGCAGGAGGATTACGACAGGTTCATAAAGGGTTTCGTCGCGAAGGCGTATACGCCGAGCGAGTTCGACTTCTACGAACCGTATCTGCCGAACGACGCAGAAGGAATTCTCGAGGGTTCGCTGTTCCGATTCATCAATTCGCAAGGCGTGTATGAGTATCGCGCGTACGGCTCAATGAACCGCACGGACGCGGCGTTCTACGAGTGCAGCGACATCGGCGTCGTTCAGGTTGGTTCGCTTCCGATTCCGCGCGACCAAGACCGCGCAAAGCTGCCGACGTTCACATACGCAACTCCCGCTCACGACGCGCCTTTCTACTACAGTTTGGTCAGCACCGATAAACCGATATACAGGGTGTTGGGTTCGGAACCCGCGCAGTACCGCGTATATGGTATATGGACGTATGGCGAGCCGGGTTACTTTGTGTGCGACGCAAGCGGGAACGTGAAGCTTGGCGCGGCTCCCGTCGATATCAACGCGGACTTTGAGAAGTACGCAAGCGGGTTTATCGCGTTTGTGCCCGACGCGGCGCTCGTTCCGAATTACTACGAGACTGCCGTAGCCGATTCGCTTTGGTTTGTCGCCGACGAAAACGGCGAGATACACGCAAGGGTGTATGGCTATCTCAAGGGCGTCGGACCGTATTTCTACCCGAGCGACATTGAGGGAAACGTCGCGGAGAGCGCTTCTCCGATCGAGCCCGCGGAGGATTTCGAGGATTATGTGCGCGGGTTCGTCCCGATGATTCCCGAGCTGCCCGCGTATTACGGCGTGATACGCGACGGCGTGTACGGCTTCCTTGTGAACGGCGTCATGATGGAGCGCGTGTACGGTTCCGTCAACCGCGAAGCGCCTGAATTCTACGCGTACGAAGAAGAAGCCGCGCCGAACGAAGACGATGTTCCGATAGACATTCACGCGGAATATGAGTCGCTGGTCGCGGGGCTTCGTCCGCAGCAAGCCGCCGACGTGCCTTACTATTATCAGAGCGAGGGCGGCAGTCTCTATTCGATAACAAACGGCGACGGCGAGAAGCTCTACCGTTACTTCGGCTCCGTCGACGGCGCGCCGCCTGAATATTATGAGGTAAACGATGTCGGCGAGCCGACAGGAAACGCCATCGCTCCCGCGAGTGATTACGCCGCGTTTGTCGAAGGCTTCAAAGAAGAAATACCCGCGGAAGCGCCGCAATTCTACCGTACGCTTGACGACAAGACGTTCGTCTTTATAGATGAAGACGGGCATCTGCATTACCGCGTATATGGCAGCCTGAACCGCACTCCGCCCGCGTTCTACGAAGTAAGCGAACCCGGTGCGGTTCCCGCGAAGGACGCGGCTTCCGCTTCGCTCGATGACGACGCGGCGCAGAGCGTGAAGGGCTTCATCTATATGATACCGACGGATATTCCCGATTTCTACGAGCCTGTCGAAATTATTGGAATCACGGTGGTGGACGAAACGGAGAACAAGCCGAAAGTCTGGGCGTTCGTGGACGGCGAGGGTACGACGCAATACCGCGCGTTCGGTATGCTTGAAAGCGGCGAAACGGGGTTCTATCCCGCAGACGAAGCGGGGCTTGTCGCGCAGGAAGCGAAGCCGATAGCGGAAACAGCGGACGCGCAAGCGAAGGCGACTCCGACGCCCAAGCCCACGCCGACGCCGTCTCCCACGCCGACCGCTTCGCCGACGCCAACCGCGTCTCCTACCCCTACCCCTACTCCTACGCCTGCTCCGTCGCCTACGCCATCCCCGACGCCAACCCCAACACCCACTCCAACACCGGCGCCGACCCCTACACCGTCTCCAACCTCAACGCCTACTCCGACTCCTTCCGCCACTCCGACCGCTTCTCCCATACCGACGGCGTCTCCGACACCAACGCCTGTGCCGACGGCGACAGCGGCAGTGGTGGAAGTTACCGCCGCGCCATCCCCAACGGCAACGCCTTCCGCAACCCCAACGGCAACGCCGACAGTGACGCCTACCCCTACTCCGTCGCCTACGCCTACGCCAACGCCCACTCCCACGGCGGCACCGTCAACCACGCCAACCCACAAGCCTACCGCGACGCCGTCTCCCGTGCCCACCGCAACGCCTACCCCGATACCCACCGCGGCACCGTCGCCAACGCCCACGGAAGTTGTTCCGACGGCGGAACCCACGGGTGTACCCACGCCGGAACCAACGGTCGAACCGACGGCAGAGCCTGTCGAAACGGCAACAGCGTCCGCCGAACCCGAACCTACCGCAACGATTCAGGCGCAGTCCGCGCCGTCGCAGAGCGTCGTGCGAATCATATTGCTGTTAGTCGCGGCGGTTGCGTTGATTGTCGGACTGATTATTTGGATAATC
>JAITHB010000140.1 GCA_031280145.1 Oscillospiraceae bacterium
CGGTTTGTACTACGCCCGTTCCCTCCTGAACAGGCGCCGCTGACACCGTGGAGGACGCGGTCGACGAGCCGTCGAGCGAAATCAGGTCGGCCGAAGCGTATCCGTAAATTCCCTTGTAATATACTTCCATCCACGCGCCGTTTCTCGCGTATACATCAACGCTCGTGCCGTTCGGAATCCTCGCCAGAACCTTCGCGTCGGAAGAAGCCGACGCGCGCAGATTCAGGTTGCCTGAGCTTATGCTCACCTTGCCGACTCCGAGCTTTTGGGCGGTATCCGTCTTTGAACCCGTATCGGCGGCGGAAGCGGGCGCGTTAACCGAGACGTACTGCGCGACGACATAGCCTGTCACGCCGTCATACTTCGTTTTTATCCAACCCTTGGCGTCCGTGCTGATTATCTCAATTTTGCTGCCGTTAGGTATCTTCTTTACAATGGTGGAGCTGCCGCTCGCCTTCCTGCGCATGTTCAGCCGCCCGTCCTTGTCCGAAAGAGAAACGTAAGCGGTCGTGCCTGTCGATACCGCCGTCTGCGGAAGGTTTACGGCGGTCTCCCCCGCGGAATCGCCGCCGCCCGAAGCGACCGTTCCGATAAACGAATTCTTCACCAGCGACGCGCCGTTGAAATAGAAGCCGAGAATGCTCAGATAGTCGTAGCCTTCCTTCGCCATCTGCTGCGCGCCGTACTGCGAGAGACCCACGCCGTGACCGTAGCGCCGCGCGGTGATGCGGAACCCGCCCGACACCGCTTCAACGCTGTGCAGTTCGTTCTTCAGACCGCCTATTGCGATGCCCAGCGCGCTTGTAAGCCCGCCAAACAGGTTGACCGTGCAAGCCCTGCTTGTGCCGCCGCTCGTTACATACGAGATTATCGCCTGCGTGTAAAGCTTTGACGGCGCGGAATACTTGGAGGTCGTCAACTGAACGCTCGTTATCGTGGCGATGTCGCTTGTCCCCGCCGCGCTCGATATAAGGTTGCGCACGGCCGCGCTGTTGCTCGCGAAGCTGGCGTAGACGGTGCCTTTCTTCGCGGTGGAATTTGGGTTCTTAAGGTCGAACGGGTCGTCCGTAATCTGATAGTAAGGAAGCGCGCTTCCGCCCCACGCGTGCGCGTTGCTCTCCGTTTGACCGCCGTTCGAGGAAGAATAGTATACTTGGCAGTACGCGTTGTTGTACATCAGCGTCATGCCCTTCGTGCTTGAGACCGCGCTCTTCACGTTTGAGTTTCCGCTCGGAGTGCCGCGGTACACCTGGTCTGAGGTCGTGTCCACTACGTCGTACGCCCTGCCCGAGTTCGCCGTCGCGGCTCGCATGGCGTACGTCCGCGCCGCTATAGCCTGCGCCTTCAGCGATTCAAGCGGGAAGCTGTCGCTCATCTCGTAGCCGACAACGCCCGGCAGATAGTCTTCAATATAAACATGCGCCACAATGTACGGATTTCCGCTTATATAGATAAACCGCAGGTCGGCGGGATAGGGATTCGACGGCTGCAGCGCCTGCGCTATCTTAGCGCTTCCGTCGCCCTTCCTTGACAAATAGAACGACGAGCCCATATTATAAGAAGAACCGCCGTAACTGAGCGTGAACGCTCCGTCGGACGCGGTCACGGTAACTTTTCCGCCCGACGATATGTTAAGGCTGCCCGCCGTATAGTTTCCCGTTACCGTAACGTTATACACGCCGGGCTTTCCGATGGAGTCCAGGCGAACGCGAACCGTTCCGCTGTCGTTGTTCGAGCGTGACGCAACAGGGATAGCGTCCGCGAACGCATGCCCGAGCGCGAGAATCATTATAAGCGCTAATAAAAACGCGGTGCGGCGCACAAGATTCATATCGTCCCTCCGTGTCCCAAATATTACAAATATATGCGGCTACCCTTTAATTATGTCGAAATTATAACATTATGTTTCGTATTTGTCAACAACTATTAATAATTTTGGATTGGATTGTGCCTGCGTGTTGTCATCAAACAAGCAATATGTTAAATTAACACAGTGACGACAATAAAAGGATTTGAAGAGGAGCGACATGAGCGACTTCGATTATATTATACGCAAACGAGACGAAAAGCCCGCCGTATCGGTGGACGCAGTCTCGTTTGATGTTGCGCGGACCGCGCATGCGTTTCTGTCGACATTCGAGGGATACGCATATACACCGCTGCGCAAGCTCGACGCTCTCGCGCAGGCTTTTGGCGTGTCGCGCGTGTTTGTGAAGGACGAATCCCATCGCTTCGGGTTGAACGCGTTCAAGGTGCTGGGCAGCGGCTTCGCCATGGGAAAATATCTGGCGCGGAAGCTCGGGCGCGATATATCCGAATTGTCGTTCGATTCGCTGACGTCAGAAGAGACGCGCGCGAAGCTCGGCGAGGTGACGTTTGTCACCGCAACCGACGGCAATCACGGCAGAGGCGTGGCGTGGATGGCAAACAAGCTCGGGCAGAAAGCGGTCGTCTACATGCCGAAGGGTTCGTCGCGGGAGCGTCTCCAAAACATCAAAAAGGAGAACGCCGACGCGTACATCACGGAATTGAACTACGACGGCGCGGTTCATTTGGCGGAGAGTGACGCCGCAAAGCGCGGCTGGGTGTTGATGCAGGACACCGCGTGGGACGGCTACGAGGAGATACCGACATGGATAACGCAGGGCTACCTTACGCTGTCCTGCGAGATATACCGTCAATTGGAGCAGATTAAAGAGCCGCCGCCCACGCACATCATTCTTCAAGCGGGCGTGGGATCGTTCGCAAGCTCCGTCTTGGGCTTCTTCACCTCGTTATACGGTAATTCGCGTCCGATCACAATCATTGCGGAACCCAAGAGCGCGGCGTGTATATATGAAACCGCGCGCGCTGACGACGGCAAGCTGCGTTTCGTCACCGGCGATATGAACACCATTATGGCGGGCTTGGCTTGCGGCGAGCCGTCCACAATCAGCTATAGGATAATCGACGCTTACGCGGACGCGTTCGTCACCTGCGGCGATGAGGTTGCGGCGGAGGGTATGCGCCTGCTCGGCAATCCCATGGGCGGCGACGCGCGCATCGTCTCCGGCGAGTCAGGCGCGATGCCCGCTGGACTGCTTCGCGAGATAATGCGCAGCGATAGCCTGTCCCCGCTGCGCGGCGCGCTTGGCTTCAACCGAGATTCCCGCATACTGCTTATCAGCACGGAGGGCGATACGGACCGCGAGAATTACCGAAGTGTCGTTTGGGATGGGGCGTATCCGAGTTTTTAAGTTATAATGATATATATTTTTTGGTTTTATTGGATTGTAATATGATGTTATGCTATAATGGGTTATATTGCAAATCAAAGGGGAAAACGATGAAAAACGTATGCAAAACGATTCTCGCGCTTGTTCTGGTCGCTTGCGTTAGCATGAGCATATGCGCCATAGCGGAAAACGAAGGCGCGGGTTCGCCCAACCAAAGCCCCTTCTTTAAAGTTGAGATACCGGAAGCCAACCTGCGTCTCGCGCTGCCGGCAAGCTGGGGCGGTTACCCCGTGGAGCGCGACGACGATTTACAGGAGTATGTGTTCTATGATACTGAGAGTGCCGCAGAGCAGCCTATCTTTTTGTTGACTATTCTACCAAAGGAGGGAGAATGGTCTGACGATACGGCAGGTTTCGGTTACTTAGCTGAAGATTTGTTTACTGTCGGCGAGGCTGAAGCAGCGGAAGCGGCTGAGGTTTTGGAATGGCTGAAGATCGATCGTATGCGCGCGGCTCTCGTCAAGATGGTAGGTCAACCGTATCATATGATCTATTTGGACGACGGTTCACGTTACCTGTTTGCAATATATCCCGAAGACAACTATATTAGTGATGAAAAATACGCAGGTGATATAAAGAGTATATACAGCAGTCTTTCGCTGATCGACAACCCGCTGCCGCCTTCATACGCAGCCGCTGACGACTTTTATACGGTTGACTATAAAGACGGTGCAGCCATCGAATCATATATCGGAACCGCGCTTAGCGTTGACGTGCCGGAATACATAGACGGCAAACCGGTTTTGATGATCGACGAAGCCGCGTTCTATGAATCGAACGTACAGCATATCCGCTTGCCCGATTCCGTTGAAGAAATAGGTATGTCCGCGTTTTCTGGCTGCAATCAGCTGTGGACAATTGAGCTTCCCGCGTCGCTTAGAAAAATCGGATACGGGGCGTTTGAATCCTGCTTCTGGCTGGAAAGCGTTGTGCTGCCGAACAGCGTTGAAGAGATTGGGGACAGCGCGTTTTTCGGCTGCTTGGTCATGAATAACATAACGCTGTCAGAGAACCTGAGATCCATCGGTATGTCTGCGTTCGCGCTGGATAACGCCCTTGAATCAATCATACTGCCGAAAGAGAACAAAACGTTTACCGTTCTGGACGGTGTATTTTATACAAGTGATATGAAAGAGCTTGTGCTGTATCCCCCTAATTTGAAGAGCGAAACTCTGATCGTACCTGATGGTGTGGAAGTTTTGTCGCCCGGCGCGCTGCAAGTAAACTATACATTAAAAGAGGTTGTGCTGCCGAATACGTTGAAGACAATAGGCGGATTAGCGTTGATGGGCATGTTCAATCTTGAAAAGATAGTAATTCCGCCAAGCGTAACCGACTTATCGAACACGCAGCTTATGCCCAACGGGAATGAGCTTACAATATACGGTGACGCAGGAAGCGCCGCGGAAGAGTATGCCGCTAAATATGGGATTACGTTTGCGTTAAGAGACTGAGATAACCTGTTGATTTCGTCTATATTTAATGTTAGAATATTCTGAGTTCCACAGTAGAAAATCAGGAGGATATTTATAATGGCATACAAGATTACCGACGAATGCATTTCCTGCGGCGCGTGCGAACCCGAGTGCCCCGTGAACGCCATCTCCGAAGGCGAAGGCAAATACGTCATCGACCCCGACACCTGCATCGCGTGCGGCGCGTGCGCGGAAGTCTGCCCCGTCGGCGCGCCTGTCGAAGATTAACGGAGTTAGGAATTGAGGATGTAATTAGAAATTAGGAGTGAGGGATTATAGAACGCACCTTCGTACTCTCATTCCTAATTCCTCACTCCTAATTCCTAATTAATACAATGATGAGACGTATTTTTTTCTCTTTATTTATACTCGCCGCACTATTGGCGCTTTTCACGGCAAGCGCGTCCGCGCAGAAGGTCGAGGGACATCCCGACAATTGTTGGTGGTGCGCCCGCGAAGAGTTCAACCTGTCGGACGACGCTCTTGTGTGGAAATACCTGACCGCGCCTGTTTACGTCCTCGACAAGGGCAAGGATGAAAAAGTATATCTGCTCGACCAGCCGGACGGACAGCGCGTCAGCAGCAAGCAATACGAAGGCTTCGTCTACGGCGCGAGCGTTTCCGTTCACGTGCTTGACACGATGGGTTCGTGGACAAAGATAGAAGCCTACGACATGAGCAACTACCTGATAGAAGGCTGGGTGCGCTCATCTTTAATCAAGACGCAGGAAGCATATCAGAAATACGGAATCGTGGTAGACAAGCAGACGCAGCGCCTGCACCTCTACGAGGACGGAAAGAAGCACTCCACGCTGCTTTGCTCCACAGGTCTTCCCGAAGCCAAGAAGCCGTTCAACGAGACCGCGGCGGGCGAATACTTCATCATAAGCTGGTCGGGCGGGTTCTGGTCCGGCAACATGTACTGCGACTTGGGTTTGCAGTTCAACGGCGGCGACCT
Source organism: Oscillospiraceae bacterium (assembly GCA_031280145.1). Classification (GTDB taxonomy): domain Bacteria; phylum Bacillota; class Clostridia; order Christensenellales; family Aristaeellaceae; genus JAITHB01. The sequence continues at coordinate 5,709 of JAITHB010000140.1, forward strand.
GGTACACTTGGTCCCCGCGCTCGTCAACGCGGACGGTTCATATAATCATTCGCCTTTCGAGCCGCTGCTCGGGCAGAAGGCGAGCCACGGCTGCATTCGCGTACAGCGCGTGAAGTCTGAAGAAGGCATAAACATGCTGTGGCTTTGGGACAACCTCAAACGATACACAAAGATAATCGTATGGGACGATTCCGACCGTCCGATGTTCTATCCCGATTACAGCACGGCGCTCTACTATAATCCCAACGGCGGTTCATATTACCACACAAACCGGAACTGCCCCTCCATCAAGGAACGCTTCCTTCCGCTTCAGGGCGAGATGACGTATTTCGACCTCATGAACAACATAGCTTTTTCCAAGCTCACCGCCTGCTCCACCTGCGCGGCAAGCGTCATTCATCCCTCGATAATCGACGAGTACAACGAGGAGCGCGGATTCACGCGCGAGCAAGCGGAAGAGGCGCAAGCTTTGGTTGAAAGCGGCGAGTCTTACATACCGAGCAATGACGACGAAGAAGAGACGACGGAAGTAACCGACGCGGTCGAAACCGTTCATTCCACAGATTTTGAGGATCTGGGGTAAGGGCTTAACCTCTAAGCGCAAACAACCGCGAACCCCTCCACGACAAGCTTCTGTATCGCTTCCGCTCCCAATTCGGGAAACGCGACGACCTCGCGCGATTTCACGCACCGCGCAATCAGCGCGGCCGCGCCGCCGACAGCCTGCAAGTACAGCCCGCCCGTCTCGCGAAGCGCTGTATGGACCTCGTCCGACACGCTGCCTTTGCCGATTATGCCAGCTATTCCCAGCCGAATAAGGCGCGGCGCGTATGGATTCATACGGCTGCTCGTCGTGGGTCCCGCGGGTCCGATCACGTCGCCGGGTTTTGCGGGAGCGGGTCCCGCGTAATATATCACTTGCCCCGCAATATCAAACGGAAGCGGCTGACCCGCGTTAAGATATGCAATCATCTTCTTGTGCGCCGCGTCCCGCGCGGTATAGATTGCGCCCGAAAGCGTCACAATGTCGCCGCGCTTCACCTGCGCGGCTTCTTCTTTTGAATACGGAATCGCAAGCGTAATTCTAGACATATTGTTTCCTATCAGCGCATGTCAGCGCAAGCTCGTCCGCCTTCGCTTCCATCACAGCGCAGCCGTCGGTTTGGGATACGGCGCGAAGCCCGTATCTCTCAAAGAACGCCGCGTCCTCTTTCCTCGAAAGAACACGAACGAACGGCGCTTTATGATACAGAGCCTTTTCGAGAACGGCGCGCGTCATGAAGTCGCCGTAGCCTTTGCCGCGCGCGGATTCCTTTACATAAATGAAGTCTGAAATATACCCGCTTTTATACTCCATAAAGCAAGCGTTCGCAGTGCATAGCCCGACGAACGCGAGGCGGCCGATCGCCACGCACTCCCCTATGTCGTCAAGCAGACACGCCATTCTTGCGAACGGTTCTTCGCTCGGTTTAACGCCGCATTCATTAATCAGAGGAAGCGCAATCGCGGGCGTTTCGCCTTCCTTATACCAGTGAAGATGAATCACAGGCGCTCCTCAATTATCTTCGCCGTCTTATCAGGCTCGATTACTTTCTTCTCCAGCGGCTCATATGTTCCGTCGGCCTGCTCGACCAGAACGGAGTCAAGCGTCGCCTGCATGGACGCGCGGAACTCCGCGATATACTGCCGTCGGAGCGACGCTTGCTCCGCTTCCTCAACCTTGTTAAGCCCGTAAGCCTTCTGTTTCTTCGCGAGTTCGTTTATGCGCAGAATATCTTCCTTGTTCATATAATCACATCCTAAGCTTCGCTCCGAACTTATTATCGACCGCTTTAAGGAGTTTATCCATCAACTTGCTCGCTTCATCGTCCGTCAGCGTGCGATCGGCGGCGCGGAACTTAAGCGCGAACGCCGCGGACTTCTTGCCGCCGAGCTGCGCTCCGCGATATACGTCGAACAGCCGCACGTCTTCCAACAGCTTGCCGCACGCCTTCTTTATCTCGCTTGTCACTTCGCCGAGCGGTGCGTCCATATCGAGCGCCAGCGCAACGTCGCGCTCGACCGCGGGGTAGCGCGGCAGTTCGGCAATCTTCGGCTGCGGGGCAATGTGCCTTGCAAGAGCGTCAATATCTATCTCCGCAATGTACGTTCCGCGTTCAACGCCGAACGCTTCCGCCACATCGGGGTGAATCTCCCCTATCGTTACAATCCTTGCAATCTCGCTCGCCTTCACGACCAGCGACGCAGCGCGACCGGGATGCAGATATGTTTCAGTAATTCTCTTAACTTCCGCCTCAACGCCGAACAGCTTCAGAAGAAGCTCCGCCAACTCCCTTGCGGTATAGAAGTCCGCGCCGCCGCCGTACATGCCAACGCAAAGCATCTCACGCTCAAACGGAAGCTCGCCGTCCTTTCGCGCTTCGCCGTCCTTCACCGTTTCAAACACGCGGCTTATCTCATAGAGCGACGCCGAACCGACGCGCCGAGACTGGTTCAGCGCGAGCGCCTTGAGCATATGCGGAACGAGCGTCGTACGCATAACCGCGGTATCTTCGCCCAGCGGATTCATAATCGGAAGCGCGGCGAGCCGCGTGTCGTCTTCCGCAAGATTAAGTTTGCGCAAATCGTCCGTGTTTGTGAACGAGAATGTGAGTATTTCAGACAGACCACGCGCGGTGAGGAAATCGCGTATTGTGTCGCGAAGCTTCATGCGATCGCTCTTCTTGCCCGAAACCGCGGACGCGGGCAGAGTGGAGTGCAGATGGTGATAGCCATACAGGCGTATCACTTCTTCCGCCAAGTCCGCTTCTTGGTCGACATCCAAGCGGAACGCAGGCGGTACAACAGTCAGCTTGCCGCCCTCAAGCGCTACGTCAAACCACAGCGAGCGCAGTATGCGAACGATATCCTCATCGGAAACTTCAACGCCGATTATTCTGCGGATGTTCCCGCAGTCAGCGTGAACGGTCGGAACTGACTGTTTCTTACCGTATATGTCATACATGCCCGCCGCAACGTCGCCCGCGTCCAATTCATTTACCAGATGACACGCGCGAAGCATCGCAAACATAGCCGTTTCAGGCGCAACGCCGCGCTCGAACCTGCCGCTCGCGTCGGTGCGCATACCGAGAGCGCGCGAAGTCAGGCGAATGCTCGTGCGGTCGAACGCGGCGCACTCAAACATGACGCGCTTCGTCTCATAGGTTATTTCGCTCTCTTCGCCGCCCATTATTCCCGCCAAGCCTGTCGCTCGTTCGCCGTCCGCGATAACCAACATTTCATGTGTGAGCAAGCGCTCCTTGCCGTCCAGCGTGGTGAGCGATTCGCCGTCCTTTGCGCGGCGGACGATTATGCGCGGCTTTTCTGCGCCTTCGCCGGAACGAACCTTCGACAGGTCGAACGCGTGCATCGGATGACCCGTCTCCATCATGACGTAGTTTGTAATATCCACAATGTTGTTGATAGAACGCAGTCCCGCTCCGTTCAGCGCTTTCCGAAGCCACATAGGCGACGGCGCGATTCGCACGTCGTCAATCACGGCGGCGATGTAACGCGGCGCAAGGTCGCTGTCCCGCACTTCCACGTCGACAAACTCGCGCACGTCTTTTCCGACGGTTCTGACGGAAACGTTCGGCTCGTGATAAGCGCCGCCAAGCACGGCCGCCGACTCCTTCGCTATCCCGACCGCCGAAAGACAATCGGGGCGGTTGGCGAGAATCTCAAAGTCGAACACCTTGTCCTTCAGCGGAATCAAGTCGAATATGTCGCTGCCGAGCGGCGCGTCGTCACGCAATATGAGTATGCCGTTCACTCCCGCGCCGGGATACAGATGCTCGGGCACGTCAATCTCTTCGCCCGCGCAGAGCATTCCCTGCGAGAGTTCGCCGCGCATCTTAGAAGTCTTAATCTTCTTGCCGCCCGCGAGAACCGCGCCGTCAAGCGCGACAGGAACGAGCGCGCCCTCGAACACGTTATCCGCGCCTGTGATAATCTGAACAGGCTCTCCCCTGCCGACGTCGAGCTTGCATATCAGAAGGTGATCGGAGTTGCCGTGCTTCTCAATCTTTACAATGCGCCCGACCACAACGCCCGTTATGCCTTCGCCGACGCTCGTAACGGACTCAATCGCGTTGCCCGCGAACACCATCTTCTCTTCGTATTCCCGCGCGGTCACATCTATATCAACAAGCTGATTTATCAAGCTGTACGGAATCTTCATCTAAATGTCACTCCCTCTATCTGAACTGTCTCATCATACGCACGTCGCCCTCGAACAACCAGCGCATATCAGGCACAGCGTAGCGCAGCATTCCGACCCTGTCAAGACCGATACCGAACGCGAAGCCCGAATACACAGAGGAATCAATCCCGCAAAGCTCCAGCACCTTCGGGTTTACCATGCCGCTGCCCAGCATCTCAATCCAGCCGGTATTCTTACATAAGCGGCAGCCTTTGCCGCCGCATGTCGGACACGTCAGGTCAACCTCCGCGGACGGCTCCGTGAACGGGAAGAATGACGGACGGAAGCGCGTCTTGGTGTTCTCTCCGAACAGCCGCTTCGCGAAAACCTCAAGAGTTCCTTTAAGGTCAGACATCGTGACGTTTTTATCTACATAAAAACCTTCAAGCTGGTGGAACACAGGCGAATGCGTGGCGTCAAACTCGTCCGCGCGGTACACGCGGCCCGCGCTGATAATCCTTATCGGCGGCCGGCGCGCAAGCATCGTCCTCGCCTGAACGGGGCTTGTGTGCGAACGCAGAACAATATTCTCTTCAATGTAGAAGGTATCCTGAGCGTCTCTTGCGGGATGGTTCTTGGGCTGGTTCAGCAGCTCGAAGTTGTATTTGTCATACTCGACTTCGGGGCCTTCAACAGTTTCGTAACCCATTCCGACGAACAAGTCGACAAGCTCTCGCAAGGCGATAGTCACGGGGTGCAGGCTGCCAATTCCGTTGTTCCCGCGCGGCTCGGTTACGTCTATAGTTTCCGCGAAAAGCTTCTCCTCGCGTTCCTTCTTCTTCAGATTTTCCGTGGCGGCGGCAAAGAACGCTTCCGCGTCTTCACGCCCCTGATTTACAGACTGACCCGCCGCGGGGCGTTCCTCCTGCGGCATCGCGCCAAGCGAGCGCAGCAACCCCGTGAACATGCCCTTCTTTCCGAAATAGCGTACGCGCGCGCCCTCAAGCTCCGCAAGCGACTTGGACGCCGACGCAGCTTCGCGGGCTTCCGTTACAAGCGAGGAAATCTGTTCTGAAATTCCGGGATTTGACATTTTATCCTCCATTGTTATATAGTATACCAATATATTTCCAATACTAAAGGAAAGTTATCCCATACATTGACAAATCGCAGCCATTTCCAGTAATATATGTAATAAGAAAATTCTTTCTCACCACACAGCGATACCGTCTCGCAAAACATGTCGGAGGGCGCAGCAGCTATGAAGGCCGACCTTTCATGTCCGTTGGAGTTATGGGAATACAAACTGCCGGATGCAAAGTTCGGCGTTTGTACGCTTCATATATTTAATCTTGAAAACAAGATTTTGTCAAGCGCGCAAGTTCGTCTTACAATATTCGATAAAGACGGCAACGAGCTGTTAAGCCACGTGGAGCGCCCGATGGCTCTTGACGCCGCGCCTAAGCAGAGCTTCACAATCGTGTTCAACGTGGAAGAATACGAAGGTTTGGGAAGCGCGTCCGTCGTGTTCGAGAAGGCGTGGTTCGTCGACGGTACGCAGTGGCGGCGCGCGTCGCAAGCGCAGCTTACCGAATACGAACCGAACGAGCTTCCGCAGGGGCGCGACTTGGAAAACCTTCGCTACGTCGCGGGGCCCGACGCCGTCGGCTATCCCTCAAACCAAGGCGATATTTGGCTGTGCGTCTGCGGCAGGGCAAACCTTGACGACGAGGACGTATGCAGAAGGTGCGGGCGCAGCCGAAGCCACATCTTCATTAACAGCAGCAGGAAAGCCGTGGCGGAAGCGATAGGCGCGCGCGAGATGGAGCTTGAGCGCAAGGCGTACGTCGTACGCGACAACATCGCGCGAACCCACCTTCTCGACAAGAACGTAAACAAACGGCGTGAAATCACCGTCAAGCGGCGTTTCACAGGCGCGCTCTGCGGCGCGGCGGCAATCGCCTTGCTCTACCTGCTTATAGTCGTCGCGTATCCATCGTTCACCTACTTCCGCGCTGCGTCCGCGCTCGAGAGCGGAGACACCGCCACCGCGCGAAGCCTCTACGAATCGCTCATCGACTATAAGGATTCGCGGCAAATGCTTCTGGAATGCAACCTTAAGGAAGCGGAAGCGCTGATATCGGAAGGCGACAAGCAGAGCGTCGCGACCGCGCTTGCGCTTCTGTCGGAGATCGGCGACTACGGCGGAGCGAAGGAAACGCTGAACGAAGCCTCGTATAAACAGGCGCTCATCCTGATGGAATACGGCGAATATGAGAAAGCTGCGGAAGCGTTCGCTTCGCTCGCGGGATATATGGATTCTCGGGAACAGTTCAGTCTCGCGCAATACAGAATCGCGACGCGCCAGATGAACTCCGGCGAATATGAAGCGGCGTACGAGAAGTTCGTTTCTTTAGGTCAATACGAGGACGCGGCGGAGCTTGCGAAGCAATGCTTATACCGCCCCGCGGAGCTTGCCCTTTCCGAAAAGAGATATGACGACGCGGCGGAACTGTACTCGCGCATTCCCGATTATCTCGATTCCGAAACAAAACTTGTAAGCAGCCTTTATCAGGCGGGAATCTCATATCAGCTCGCGGACGAATTCATGACCGCGAGAGAACGCTTCATTCAAACGGGAACATACCTTGACAGCCAAGACATGCTCCGCGAATGCACCTATCACGCGGCTATCGCGCTGCGCGACTCGGGCGAATACGCGAGGGCGGTCGAGCTGCTCGCCGAGATTCCCGACTACAAGGACGCGCAGAGCCTTATCGCGTCCTGCTCATACGAGCCCGCAAAGGATTATATGGCGGCGCAGGAGTATGACAAGGCGATAGAGCTTCTTTCAAACATACCCGACTACGAAGACGCGCGCCAATTGATTCAGGAGTGCTCCTATCTTCCCGCGAAAGCCGCGATCGCTTCATCCGATTGGAAAACCGCGGTCGAGCTTCTGGCGAAGATACCCGGCTACAAGGACAGCGACCCGCTCATACTTGAAGCGAAGTATAAGATTGCGATGGCTGCGGAAGATTCGGGCGACCTTGCGGGCGCGGCCGAACAATACGACAGGCTCGGCGACTACCTGGACAGCAAGCAGCGCGCCAATCAGTGCCGCTATACTATCGCCGCAAGCCTGTTTTCATCCGAGGATTACAAAGGCGCGGAAGAGATGTTCGCTTCGCTGGGCACATACAGCGACAGCGCGGCAAGGGTTCTCGCTTGTCAGTTCGCGCAGGCGGAATCGATACGCGATTCGGGCGACCTGCTGACGGCAAGATCCGCGTTCCAAGCGATTACGGGATATGCCGCCGCAACGGAAGCCGCCAATGAAATCTCATACACTTTAGCGGAAAACGCGAGAGCGACGGGCGACCTTATAGGCGCGTCCGAGTATTTCAAGCAGGCGGGCAATACGCGCGACGCGGCTCAGCAGGCGAATCAATGTATATACGACGAAGCGACAAAGTGGATGAACTCGCTCGACTACCAGAAAGCGGGCGAGCTGTTCGACTCGATCGAAGCATACGCGGACTCAAAGGCAAAGAGCGACGAGTGCTACGACCTGTGGCTGGCTGACATTCTGTCAAACGCGAAGGCACTGGAGCAAGCGGATAAGCTCGACGAGTTGATAAACCAACTCGGCGCGCTTCCGCTGGAAAGCATTCCCGATTCATACGCGGAAATAAAGGATGTGTACATCCGCGCGAACATAAGCGTCGCTAAGTCTTTCATAAGCGACGATAAGCTGCTGGAAGCCTACGAGTATCTGAAGAACGCGGAAGCGGTCGCGGCAGGCAAGGACTTGTCCGACATAAAGGATCTGCTCGGGCGCAGAATCTTCTTCCTGCTGGGCGAATGGGAGTCGGGCACCGGGACAAAGTATGCCTTCTATACGGATTACTCGTGCGTCGTCAACGACGAGACGGGCTTATACTTCAACCTTCGCGACTACACGGTTCGCACCGGCCACGCGCCGGACAGCCTGGCGAATACGCTGCGCCTGCAAACCTACAACGAAGACCAGATAACCGTGAAGGATAACAACAACAGAACCATCCGCTTGAAGCGCACGAGCGGCAACGTCTCGAACCCGACCGAAGTTCTGACGGAGAGTGTGACAGGAAGCACGGTCGAAGGAACGGATGAGTGACGCCAAGTATTACCCTCGTTGGCGAAGAGATGTCATTCTGCTCGCGGCAGTCGTAGTTCTCGCGGCTGCGCTTCAGTTTTCAGTCTTTAAGGCGGGAACGCAAGCGAGCGAAGCCGTGGTGACTGCGCACGGCGAGACGGTGGTTCGGCTTGCGCTTGGCACCGACACAATCTACACCTATGAGTTTGAGGAAGAGACGAACGAGATTGTGGTGGAAAACGGCGGCGTGTTCATCCGCCGCGCGAACTGCAAGGGACAGGACTGCGTTCGTCAAGGCAGAATAGACCGCGCGGGGCAATCCATCGTGTGTCTGCCGCATAAGCTGATTATCGAGCTTGCGATGACAGACGCAAACGAACCCGAAATCGATATAATTGTGAGATAGACGATGCAATGCCGGTCCATTGCTTCTTATGAGTATAAAAGACGATGCAATGCCGGTGCGTTGCTTAATAGAGTATAAAAGATGAAGAACAACAGAACGCTCGCGAAGAGGCTTACAACCCAAGCGATGCTCGTCGCCGCCGCGGTCGTGCTGGGCGGAATAGAGCGTCTCATTCCCCCGTTCTTCCCCGCGATGCCCGGCGTCAAGATAGGTCTCGCGAACCTTGCGACGCTCGCCGCGCTGTACTGGCTCGGCGAAATCCCAGCAATCGCGATCGCCGTGGCGCGAATCCTGCTCGGCACGTTTCTGTTCGCGTCCGTGTCCGCCCTGCCATACGCGCTGGCGGGCGGCGTTCTAGCGTGGGCCGTGATGTGCGTGGGCAGGCGCGTGTTCGGTGTACCCGGCGTGAGTTTGCTAGGCGCGGTCGCGCATAATCTTGCGCAGATATGCGTATCGGTTTGGCTGCTCGACAGCACGGTTCTATTCATGTATATACCGTTCCTTACGATAATCGCGTGCGCCACGGGCTTCGTGCTGGGCTTCGTTATGCTTAACCTTGATAATCACATAAGGAAAACGTCACTGCTTACGAATATATAAACTTAACCGAATCACATTATTTTCCAAATCATAGTCCATAATCAATTTATAAATCCGTTCTGATAATTTTTCGATATACGGAAAGAATAATACTATGCAGTTATCCAAACATAAAACCGAAATATCCTCCGTCCTGCTTGCAGTCATTGCAGTCCTGCTGATTCTGCCGACCTTTCTTATTCCGCCGCTCATAAGAAACAGGGACGGCGAACCCGTGAGCGCGCGCGCGCTTCTTGACGCCGCGAAAGAAAGCGGAATGAACGCCACCGCGTTTTACTTGAGCGGAACAGTCACGGTACGCCGCGAAGAAGAATCCGCGGCGGTGAACGCTGCGCGAAGAATACTTCTCGGCGTAACAAACGCGGAAGTTTCTTCGACCGCAAACGGCGAATTGGCGGCTATTACCATCTCCGTTTCCTGCGAGCCTTCCGCTTGGAGCGCGTCGCAAGCAATGCATCAGATTCAATCGGCGCTGGGCAGACGCGCTGACATAACGCTTTGCCTTGTCGGAAGCAAGCGCGGAAATTCATCATCAGAATCGGTTTCAACAGATGTTTCAATAGAAACTGCCGCCCAAATATTGGCGGCGCTCGGCGACTCCCCAATACGAATTGCAAACGATGTTTCAGGGGAACAATATGTAAGCGTAAGCGGGCGAGCTTCGCAGGTTGCAACGGTTCCGCGAAGCGGCGCGGACGATGAGATATACATCGGCTCGCCGTACATCCCGCTGGATTACTGACGCTTCCCATTCCTTCCCATACAAGGAGGTTTACATTATGTCCGGTTTCCGCATAAGCACAAGCCCGCCGCTTCACGGCGAGGTTTCGATACATACAGCGAAGAACTCAGTTCTGCCGATACTTGCGGCCTGCCTGCTGACGAACGAGCAGTGCAGCATCCTCAGCACGCCGCGCCTGACGGACGTTCTTGCAATGCAGGAGCTTCTCGAAGCCTGCGGAGCGGAATGCGAGTGGGACGGCACGACCTTCCACGTGAAGGCGGAGGACTTGACCGTCCTTGACACCTGCGCTAAAAAATCCGAACAAGGAAGCGCAGCGGGCGCAACGGAAAAGAGTACTCTCTCCCCCGCCGCTGTTCGCAAGGACGACGCCATGCGCCGTATGCGCGCGTCAATTCTCATCATGGGTCCGCTGTTGGCGAGACTCGGTACTGTTCGCGTTTCGCTGCCAGGCGGCTGCGCGATCGGACAGCGACCGATAGACCAGCACCTCAAGGGAATGATAGCGCTCGGCGCGACAGTTAGTCAGGAACAAGGGTGTATAGAGCTTTCAGGCAAGCTGAAGGGCGCTTCCATCTACCTTGATATGCCGAGCGTCGGCGCAACGGAAAACATAATGATGGCGGCGGTCACGGCGGCAGGCTTGACACGCATAGAGAACGCCGCCAAAGAGCCTGAAATTGTGGACCTTTCAATGTTCCTGAACGCGATGGGCGCGCATATATCCTTCGCGGGAACGGGAACCATACTCATCCAAGGCGTGTCCAATCTTCACGGTGTGCGCTATCAGCCGATACCCGACAGAATAGAAGCGGGAACTCTTGCCTGCGCCGCGGCAATCGCGGGCGGCAATATTCTTCTGCGCGGCGCGAGACCCGAGCACCTTCGCGCACTTCTGTACAAGCTTCAGGAAACAGGCGTAATCATCATAGAACAGCGCGACGGAATCCGCATCCGCGGAAAATCGCTGACGCCAATCTCCGTGCGCACGATGTACTACCCCGGCTTTCCGACAGACCTTCAAGCCCCGCTTATGGCGGTGTCCTGCTATGCGCCGGGCACGTCCGTCTTCACTGAAACCGTGTTTGAGAACAGGTTCATGCACGCAACAGAACTGCGCAGATTGGGCGCGTCCATCCGCGTGGAAGACCGCATCGCGCTGGTTGAGGGCGGCAAACAGTTGTACGGAACAAAAGTAACAAGCCCCGACCTTCGCGCGGGAGCCGCGCTGATTGTAGCCGCGGTCGGCGCGAAGGGCGATACCATCGTGAACGACCCTCAGGGACACATCGACCGCGGCTACGAAAACATTGAAGAAACGATGAGCAGGCTGGGCGTTCCGATAGTCAGGGAAAAGTAATCCGTTCCGTCAGATTCCGTTCCTCGCGATATCCATCACCGCCGTCAGAAGCGCGTCGACGTCCGCCTTCGTGTTGCTTATTCCGACGGACGCGCGCGCCGCGCCCAGATTAATCGTGCCGTAATGCGTATGCACCGCAGGCGCGCAATGCAAGCCGCCGCGAACGCCGATGTGTCTGCGGTTCAGCTCCGTCGCAACCTGCCCCGAACTGTATCCGTCTACGTTGAACGGAACGACGGCGCAATCGGGCGCGCGGTTCGTCAGCGTCTTTACGCCGCCGATGCTCTGCAGCTCGTTCCACAGGTAGTCGCCGAGTACCTTCTCGTGCGCGTAGAACGCTTCGCGCCGCGCGTTTACCATGCGCGTGCCGACCAGCAAGCCCGCGATACCCACGGCGTTCAGCGTGCCGCTCTCGTACGCTTCGGGAAGCTCGTCGGGCTGAATCATCGATTCCGAGGAAGAACCCGTGCCGCCCTCGCGGAACGGCTCAAGCGCAACGCCTTCCCTTATGTACAGACCGCCTGTTCCCATCGGTCCCAGCAATCCCTTATGCCCCGGAAACGCGAGCATGTCGCAGCCAATCTTCTTCACGTCAACTTCAAGCATACCCAGCGACTGCGCGCCGTCCACAAGAAACAGCACGCCGTGCTTCGCCGCGACCTTTCCGATCTCGACGACAGGCTGCGCAATACCCGTGACGTTTGAAACATGGTTAACCACAATCAGCTTCGTGTTCGGTTGAACCGCGGCTTCTATCTGTTCCGCAGAAACATATCCCTCGTCTCCGGGCGCGAGCAGCGACCATGTGATGAGTCCCTTTTGCACCATCCCGTTTATCGGACGCAAAGCGGAGTTGTGTTCCAGCATGGTTGTGATAACGTGGTCGCCCGCCTTCACGCAGCCGAATATCGCAAGGTTCAGCGCGTCCGTGCAGTTGAACCCGAACGAGATCAGCTCGGGATTGTCGTTGTTTATAAGTTTGCTTATTTCCTCGCGGCAGTTCCACACGACGCGTCCCGCGGCGAGCGAAAGCGTATGCCCCGCGCGGCCTGGGTTTGCTCCGATCGTCCGCATTGCGCCCGCGACCGCGTTTATCACTTTTTCGGGCTTGGGGAAAGAAGTCGCCGCGTTATCAAGGTATATCATATGTTTCTCCTTGCGGAAGGAACGCTATCGCGTTCCCCGGATTCGCGCTCTCTCGCTTTGCTCGAACCGCGCGCCGGAATTGATACCGAATCAATCCCGAAAAACCGATTCCATACAGTTTATTGATATTATCTATATGCGAAGGCGCGCAAAAAAACACCCACAAAATTTGTCCGCCGATCATTTTGTATCAAATAAACCGAATAATGCAAGGTCAAATTGTAATCATAATGGTAGGCTTGCGCGTATATTATTTCCCGAGGGCTTTATCAGCTCGTTCGTATACATACAGTAGGAGTGATTATAATGACTGAAAACTTTGGAATAGCAGCGTTCCGTTCAAGGCAGCAAGTTCTGCGCCTGCAATCCGCCCTTCGCCGCGCGGGGCTTAAGGCGGAGGTGGTCGCGACGCCGAAAGACGTAGCCATCGGCTGCGGCTTATCAGTGCAGTTCGACTTGAATCAGACCGAATCGGTTCTGCAAACATACAGAAAACTTGGCGCGAGCAACCTCATTGGGTTCTACTCGGTCGAGCGCGTCGACAACAAGACGAGCAGACTGACGCCGCTGACCGTATAAAGTACTCTTGCAAAGCGCTGATTACACGATTGCCCGAAGGCACTTATGGGTCAAGGGCTTTGCCCCTGTTGCCCCTGCCACTCGCGCGGAACGAGTCCGCGCGAAGCTATGCGCGTCGTGAAGCTGCGCTCCCAAATCGGTTTCATCAGTTCCCACGCTTTCTGGGCGGAATGCGCGGATGTAAACACGCCGAACACCGCGCTTCCACTGCCGGACATCTGCGCCGTCAGCGCGCCCGCGTGCTCCAACGCTTGAATGGCATACGCAATCTCAGGGCGAAGAATCACCGCGGTCGGCTGAAGCGCATTCGTCAGCGCGCTTGTCATGCGGAAAAACTCGCCGCTTGAGACTGCGTCCAGCGCGGCGGTTATATCCGCGCGGCGCGCTTTCTCGCCGTCAAACAGACTGAACACTTCCTTTGTGGACAACCCTCTGCACGGCTGCACGATAACCAGATAGCATAACTTGGGAACAGGCAGCCGCTCCAGAACCTCCCCGACGCCCGTCGCTCTCGCCAGTCCGCCGCATATGCAAAACGGAACGTCCGCGCCAATCCGAAGCCCGACAGCTTGCAGCTCATCGTCGGAAAGCCCGAGCTTCCACAATCGGTTAAGCCCCACAAGCACCGCAGCCGCGTCCGCGCTTCCGCCGCCAAGTCCCGCGCCAATCGGTATGCGTTTGGTAAGCTTTATCGTAACGCCTTGCTCAACCTTAAACATGTCTCGAAGAAGAAGCGCGGTGCGAATCGCGAGATTGCTGTCGTCGCGCGGAACCCTTGCGCCGACTTCCGCGACAAGCTCAATCGTGTCCGAACGGAAGAACTCCACAGTGTCGTAAAGCTCGACCGACTGCATAAGCGTGTCGAGCAGATGATACCCGTCGTCCCTTTTTCCGACTACATCCAGCGCCCAGTTAATCTTCGCGCGCGCCTTTATTTTCATGAAGGTTTTATCTCCGCTCGTTTAAGTGTGAACGCGAAGCGCGTACCCTTTCCGATTTCAGACTCAACCGTTATCGTTTGGCGATGCAAATCCAGTATCTTCTTCACAATCGCAAGCCCGAGCCCCGTTCCCTTTCCCGAGGTTCGCGCCTTATCCACCGTGTGGAACCTGTGAAACACAAGCGCAAGCTCATCCTTGGGAATGCCAAGCCCGTCGTCCTCAACCGCGACAAGCGTCTTTGCGCCATTCGTTTCAACCTCGATGGTAAGCGTACCATTTGGCTTGCCATACTTAATAGCGTTGTCGATAAGGTTTGACACGACTTGGTCTATGCGTTCCATGTCCGCCAGAACGAACGCGGGCTCGTCACCGAGCAGAAGGTTTACGTCCATGCCGTTCTCGTTGATTCTTTCCTCATAGCGGATGAGCGCTTTGCGAATCAGCTCCGATACGTCGAACCTGTCCTCATTCAGCGTCAGATTGCCCGACTCAATCCGCGACAAATCGAGCAGCGACGCAACAAGGCGAGTGAGCCTGCGCGTTTCGTCAAGGACAATCCCGATGTAGCGCTGCCGCTCATCCTCGGGAATAACTCCGTCGCGCATCCCTTGCAGGAAGCCCGTCATGCTGGTGAGCGGCGAGCGAAGCTCGTGCGACACGTCGGAAACGAAGCTGCGCCGCATGTCTTCAAGGTTCTTTAGGTCGCGCGTCATCTCCGCCATCGCGTCGGACAGCACCGCGACTTCGCGAAGCCCTGTCTGCTGCGGCAGACTTACGTCAAACTCGCCCTTGGCAATCTTCGACGCGGCGGCCGCCATTTTGCGAAGCGGGCGGGTTAGCTGTCTCACAACAATGAATAACAGCGCGCTCAGCACGATTGCGGAAGCGACCATCGCGATTGCGACGTGCGAGAGAATACCGCTGTACGAAGCGCGAATCGTCTGCGCGTTCGTGTGGATGAACACTACGCCCATCTTTATGCCGTTCTCCGTCCACGGAAACGCGACGGTGAACACGTCCCCGATTCCGTCCGCAGAGCGCGAGCGAACGCGAATCGGCTGACCCGATTCCCCCACCTGCCGCAGATACTCAAGCGTCTCCTCATATGGCAGACCCGCGACTTCTCCGTGTTCCACGCCTTGCATAATATTTCTGCCGTACACATCCATAACGATTATTCCAGCGTCAAACTCCGACTGCACCTCCAGCACTTTAAGGTACAGATATTCCTCCAGCCCGCGCGCGGAAGCTGAACGCTGGCTAGCGAGGAACGCAATCTCCGCCGCCTGAATCAGAAGCTCGTCCAAACGCGCTTCCGTCTTATCCTCCACAATCAAGTGATACAGAAGCGCGGACAGCAGAATCATCGCGAACAAAAGCGCGGACAGCATCAGCGCCATCATGCGCGAATATATAGTTGAAAACAAGCGGCGCTTCCGCTTGGGCTTACCGCCGGTCACAGCTGCTTGACCTCAAACTTGTAACCCACGCGCCACACGGTTTTGATTGTCCAGCCGAAGCGTTCGCTATCCTGAAGCTTCTCGCGCACGCGCATCACATGCACGTCCACCGTTCTGTTCTCGCCGAAGAATTCGTATCCCCACACTTGCTCGATAAGCTGCTCGCGCGTAAACACTTGGTTCGGATGCTCCGCCAGAAAGTACAGCACCTCAAGCTCCTTGGGCGGCATCTCTATCGTATTGCCCGCGAACGATACGGTGTAGCGCGTCAAGTTCACGGTAAGCCCCGGGAAACTCACTTCCTTCGACGACGCGTCGTTCGCGCCTAATCCGCTTCTGCGGAGCACGGCTTTCACGCGCGCGAGCATCTCCTTTGGCTCAAACGGTTTTACTATATAGTCGTCCGCGCCAAGCTCCAGCCCCAGCACCTTGTCGAAGGTTTCATCCTTCGCGGTCAGCATGATTATCGGAATGTTCGCGGACTTGCGTATCTCGCGCAGAACCTGCCAGCCGTCCATTGACGGCAGCAGAACGTCAAGCAGAACGAGGCTGGGCGGATTATCGCGGAATTGCTTGAGCGCCTTCGCGCCGTCGGCGGCCGTCTCCACCGCGTAGCCTTCCTTCGTCAAGTAAAGCTCGACAAGGCGCAGAATATTCGCGTCGTCGTCCACTAATAGTATTCTCGGTTTATTTTCCTTTATAAGTATCACCTTTCCTTTAGTTAAGAGGTACGAGGTAAAAGGTACGAGGTAAGAGGTACGAGGTTTTGGTTTTAGCATTCATTCGTACAAGTCCAACAACCAACTCTTACCTCGTACCTTTTACCTCGTACCTTTTACCTTTTACCTCTTCACTTTACTTTCACAACCGTTACGCCGTCCTCGCCCTCGCCGTACTTGCCCAGACGATATTCGCTCACCTGCGGATGCTTGCGCAAATGCTGCTGCACGCCGCTGCGTAGCACTCCCGTTCCCTTGCCGTGTATGATTGAAACTTCGCCGAGCGAGGAAATCTGCGCGTCGTCAAGGAAGCGGTCGACTTCGGGCAGCGCTTCGTCCAGCGCCATACCGCGCAAGTCAAGCTCGCGGCGAACCTCGCGCGTCTTCACGTCTACGGTCGAGAACGCCTTGCCAGCAGTCCTCTCCTTCTTCTCTCCATTTTTCTCGCCATTCCTTTGGGAAGAGATTTTGCGAAGCTTCGAGACGTGGACGGAGAGCGTCATCGCGCCCGCCATGACACGCGCCTCGCCTTTGGAGTTCGGCGATTCTATCACCTTGCCCTGCGTGTTCAGGTTAATCAGATGAACGGTGTCGCCGGGCTTAATCTCCCCCGATTCGCCCTTTACAATCGGTTCGTCGCTTCGCTCGCCCTCGCCCATCGCGTCTATGCTCTCGCGCAGCCGTTGGCTCATGCGTTCCGCGTCGGCGTTGGTGTATGAATCCGCGCTTTTCACGCTCGCCTTCATCTTGCGCAAATCAGAAAGAATCGTATCCGCCTCGCTTCTTGCGCGCTCAAGAATCTTCCTCGCTTCCCTCTTCGCCTCATATGAAGCGTCTGCTTTCTCGCGCGCAACTCTTTGGCGAAGCTCCTCCGCCTCCTGACGGAGCTTCAGCATGTCGCGGCTCGCTTCCTCCGCGAGCTGCCGCTCGCGCTGCGCCACCTTCCTGTGATACTCCGCGTTCGCGATAACATCCTCAAAGCGAATCTGGTCTGTCGACAGAAGCGTCTTCGCGGCGTCAATCCAATTATCGGAAAGCCCTAGCCGCCTGCTTATCTCAAACGCGTTGCTCTTGCCCGGCACTCCAATTGTCAGCCTAAAGGTCGGTCTAAGCGTCTCAACGTCAAACTCCGCGGAAGCGTTCTCCACGCCGTCAACCGTCAGCGCAAACGCTTTAAGCTCGCTGTAGTGCGTCGTCGCCATCGTGCGAATCTTACGCTCAAGCAATCCTTTAAGGATAACCTGCGCCAGCGCCGCGCCTTCCGTCGGGTCCGTGCCCGCGCCAAGCTCGTCGAACAGCGCGAGCGAATTCTCGTCCACTTTGTTCAGAATGCTCACTATGTTCGTCATGTGCGAAGAGAAAGTGGACAGCGACTGCTCTATGCTCTGCTCGTCGCCGATGTCCGCGAACACATGGTTAAACACCGCAAGCTCCGTCCCGAGGTCTGCGGGCGGCTGAAGCCCCGCCTGCGCCATGAGCGTGAACAGCCCGACCGTCTTTAGCGTAACGGTTTTGCCGCCGGTGTTTGGCCCCGTTATGACAAGCGTGGTGAACATGTCGCCAAGCCACAGGTCAATCGGCACGACCTTCTCCGCGTCCAGCAGCGGATGCCTTCCGCGAATAATCCTTATTCTGCCGCTCTTGTTAAGCTTGGGCACAGCGCCGCGCATCATCCGCGACAGCTTGCCCTTCGCGAACAGCAAGTCAAGCTCCGCCAGAACTTTCAGGTTGGCGGAAAGAAGCGCGGCTTCATCCGCCACGAGAGAGGACAGCGCGGCGAGTATGCGCTCTATCTCGCGCCGCTCCTCCGCCAGACGCGCCTTGAGGTCGTTGCCTATTTCGACTACCGCCATCGGTTCCACGAACAGCGTCGCGCCCGTGGACGACTGGTCGTGGATAAGCCCCGGCACGGAGGAACGCGCTTCCGCTTTCACCGGAATGACATAGCGGTCGTTGCGCTGCGTGATGATGTTGTCCTGCAAGTACTTTTGCATGGAGGAGCTGTGGATGATGGAATTCAGCTTGTCGCGCATCCTGTCGTGACACTGCCGAATCTGCCTGCGTATGCTCGCAAGCTGCGTACTCGCGCGGTCCGCAATCTCGTCGTCGCCCAGTATCGCGGACTCTATCTCCTCCTCGATGCTGCGGAACGTGGCGAGCCTTGACGCCATCGCGGAGACGCGCGGCGTATTCTCCCTTTCGGTCACAAGCGCGCTTCTCGCGGCTCTCGCGGCTCGCATTGAAGCCGCGCAGTCAAGCAGCGCGCGCGGCGACAGCGACGCCCCGACGCTCGCCAGCTTGAAGTATGACGAGACGTCCTCAAACGGAATCAGCGGATGGTGCGGAAGCTGCGTGAGCACGACGACCGCTTCCTCCGTTATCTCTTGCATCGAAATTACTTCGTCGTAATCGGAGCTTGGCGTAAGCGCTTGCGCGAGAGCGCGTCCGAGCGGCGACACGCACTGCTCCGCCAAAAGGGTTCGTATCTTATAGAATTCAAGAACGCGAAGAGCTTTATCTTCCATCTTATTTACTTTCAGTTTGTGCTTTTATTCTACTAAGTTCTTGCCTTAGACGCACGTTTTCATCCTGCGCGCGCAGCATTTCTTCCGCAATGTTCATCGCGGTCATCACGGAGACCATAGGCGCGGGAAGCCTGGACGCCGCCGCCAAGTCGCTCATACGCCTGTCTACGTACCTGGCGACGCGCTGAACATGCTCGGGGTCGTCCGTGCTTACAATGCTGTATTCGTGTCCCGCGATGCGAACCGTCATTTTGGATTTATCCATAAACCGCGCCGCCTCATCCACTCATATTATAGTAGCGTCGCAAAACGCGCGGTTTACTATATAGAGTATAATAACGATAATCGCTTATATTATAAACAATCCGTGAATCATTATCAAATACTATCTTGTCGGCGCGACGACCATGTTGCTGCCTTCGCCGTCCTTCAGAATTTCCGTCATCGCAAGCCCTGTCTCACGCGCGATAATCTCCATTATTCGCGGCGCGCAGAACCCGCCCTGACAGCGCCCCATACCTGTGCGCACGCGCCGCTTTATACCGTCCAGTGTCCGCGCGCCCCTGCGTATCGCTTCAACTATCTCGCCCTCCGTCACTGTTTCACAGCGGCAGACAACGTGTCCGAACGCGGGGTTTTCGTATATCAGGCGCGAACGCTCGTCGTCGCTCATCGACTCAAACTTGGGTATCGGAATACGTTTCGCAGTCCATTCTTCTTTCTCAATAAGCTCCGTCATGCCCGATAGGATATCCCTGACTTCTTGCGCGATTGCTGGCGCGGAAGTGAGACCCGGCGAGCAGATTCCCGCCGCGTGAATCATTCCGCCGAAGTCTCTGATAATGAAGTCGTCCTCGCCGGATACCGCGCGAAGACCCGCGAACCCCGTAATCTGCTTGCGCGTGTCAATGGCTTCCACCGTCATCCGCGCAAGCTCGCGAAGCTTTAAGAAGCCTTCGGCGGTGGTCTCGTAGACTCCCTTGTCGGTTGTGTCGCGCGCGGTTGGCCCGATATAGATATTGTTATCCACGGTCGGCGCGACCAGCACGCCCTTGCCCATCGCGGACGGCGTTTGAAACAGCGGACGCGTTACTAAAAGAGCGTCCTTGTCCATCAAAATATACTCGCCGACGCGCGGCACGATTGAGAACGAATCGTCTCCCGCAAGGCGCGCAATCTCGTCCGCGTGAATCCCCGCCGCGTTAATTATGTATTTAGAATGATATTGCGTATCCCCCGCGCTAATCTCAAACACATCGCCGCTCTTGCTGATTTTCTTCACGGCGGCGTTGAAAAAGAACTCCGCGCCGTTCTCGCTCGCGTTCTCATACAGCGCAATCGTAAGCTGGAACGGATTCGTTATGCCGCATGACGGCGCGTACAGCGCGGCGGTTACGTCCTTGGACAGAAGCGGCTCAAGCTCTCTCGCCTCATCGCCGCTTAAAATCGCAATATCGGGAACGCCGTTCGCAACGCCTTGCCCAAGCAGCTCTTGAAGCATACGTTCGCCGCGCTCATCCCACGCGACAGTCATAGAACCCGTTCGCTTATACGCAACGCCAAGCTCGTCGCACATCTTGCCGTACATCGCGCAGCCCATAACGTTCAGCCGCGCCATCGCGGTTCCCGGCTTCGCGTCGTATCCCGAGTGAACGATTCCGCTGTTCGCGCGCGACGCGCCCATCGACACGTCATTCTCCGCTTCCAGCACGGCGACCGTCAGTTTGTACTTTGATAATTCCCGCGCTATCGCGCAGCCGACCACGCCCGCGCCGATAATCACTATGTCATAATGCCCGCTCAACATCTCCACCGACCTTTTCGATATATAAATATTGTTTTTGAATGGCGCGATAATCAATTCTGAATGAACGCATTGTCTGATATAATACTATGTACCATATTTCCTTCAATGGAGCAAGTAGTAAGGAGCAAGGAGCAAAATATTGTATACGGGTAAAAAAGTGCGGCTTAGGGCATACAATCAGAACGACCTGCAGGATGTTCTGCGTCAAGTGAACGACTACGCGTCAATTAGGCACAGCGCGGTCGGGCTGATTCTTCCGTCAACGCCGGACGACCAATCGCGCTGGATTGCGAACCAAACCAGCATGACGCAGGGCGCGTACCAGTTCGCGATAGAAACGCTCGGCGGGCAGTACGTCGGCGGCTGCGGCTTCAATCGCGTCGACTGGAAGAATCGTTCCGCGCAATTGGGCATACTGATTGGAGACGCCGCTATGCGCGGGCGCGGCTTTGGCAGCGATGCCGTCCGCGTGATGTGCTTCATCGGATTTGCGGAAATGAATCTGAATAAGATCGGTTTGACTGTGATAGACGGAAACGATACCGCGGTGCGCTGCTATGAAGCGTGCGGATTCCTTCCCGAAGGCAGGCTGCGCAGTGAAGTGTGGCGCGAGGACGACTATCACGACCTGGTATGCATGGGGCTTTTGCACGAGGAATGGCGAAAAGATCCCGGCATGTATCATTGACATTTATCGGTCTATGATATAGATTTAGAAGAGACACTACATATAGTGGAAATACTCCCATGCGGAGGTTTGATTTGCTGAACGATTGCTTGCGCAGGCTGTCCCACAATGTTAAGAACGCCGATATCAGGCTTTACGAACCTCTGTCCAACTGGACGACGTTCAAGGTCGGAGGTCCCGCGGACGCGCTGTTCTTTCCCGTCACGGAGCAAGACGTCGTAAGCGCGATAAACGCGGCGAGGGAAACCGCGACGCCGCTCACCGTAATCGGCAACGGCAGCAATTTGCTTGTGCGCGACGGCGGGATACGCGGGCTTACGATGTGCATGACGCCGATGCCGAAGAAGAATTCCGAACTCAGCTCCGCGCATGTCTCCGACGATTTGCTTGTGGTCGGCGCTTCCGCCCTTCTGTCAAAGGTCGCGTCGCAAGCCAAGCGCGCGTCGCTAAGCGGCATGGAAGCCTTAAGCGGAATTCCGGGCAGCGTCGGCGGCGCGGCGATGATGAACGCGGGCGCGTATGACCACAGCATGTCCGACGTGGTTATCGGCGTTAAGACATACGCAAAAGACGGCTCGATGAGAGTTTACGAAGATATCGGCATAAAGTACGGCTATCGAACCTCCGCAATGATGCACGATAACGTCGTCATCGTGCAGGTTCTGTTGAAACTTAAGAGAAGCGGCAAGGAAGCTATAGCCGCCGCGATGGATGAATACACCAAAAAGCGCAAGGAGAAGCAGCCGCTCAAGCTGCCTAGCGCGGGCAGCTTCTTCAAGCGCCCCCAAGGCAATTTCGCGGGCGCGCTCATCGAACAGGCGGGGCTTAAGGGCTTTTACATCGGCGGAGCGCAGGTATCGACGCTTCACGCGGGGTTCATCGTGAACACGGGCGGCGCGACCGCTTCCGACATAATCAATCTTAAAAACCATATCGTCGAGCAGGTTGAGAAGAAGTTCGGCGTCGTCCTTGAACCGGAGGTCAAAATAATCGGTTCGGACACGCGCGGGTAACGGCGCGTTATGAAACGTTCCTTTTCAGAACGCGTGAAAGCGGAGCTTGCAAGCGTAACGGAGGACGGCGCGTCGCGCGACTTGGCGTCGGCGCTGCTTTCAAGCGGCGGCGAGCTTGACCTTTTGCCGGAAGAGATTCTTCGCGGCGCAAAATCCACGAAGGCGTTTCTGCGCGGAGTGTTCCTGTCTTGCGGCACCGTCTCCGACCCCGCGAAGGCGCACCATCTGGAGCTTTCCTTTCACGACGAGCAGTTGGCGACGCTGGTTCAAACTCTTCTTACAAAGCTTCACGTCGACGCAAGGATTCTGGAACGCAAGAGCGAATCTTCATTACCGGCGCGCGGACAGAGGTCGCGCGAATCCGGGGAACGCACGAGCGTTCCTTCCGCAAAAGAGACAGACGCGCGCTTTGCAAAGCGGTCGAAAACATATGTTTTATATATGAAGGAAGCGGAAGCGATAGCGGGGCTGCTCGCCATGCTGGGCGCGGGCGGCGCTTATTGCGAGTATGAGAACGCGATAATCTTCCGCGGTCTGCGCAACAAGGCGAACCGACAAGCCAACTGCGACAACGCGAACACCGATAAGGCGGTGGAAACGGCGGCGCGGCAGCTTGAAGCGATTCGCAGGCTCGACGAAACGACAGGGCTTCATAATCTTCCGCCGCAGCTGGAAGACGCCGCGCGCAAGCGTCTTCTTCACGCGGACCTTCCTCTCGCCGAACTTGCGAAGCTGCTGTCGCCGCGCGTCGGAAAGTCGGGCGCAAACCACAGGCTGCGCAAGCTGGAGGAACTGGCAAAACTGGCAAAACTGGCGGAACCGAAGCGGACGAATTAGTTTACACACACATAAGGAGTAACACGATGCTGCGTCATACAATAAAGCTTCCCGATTCAAAGAACAACACGTCAAGGTCGTGGGCGCTGCTCGCGCAGACAGCGAGCAAGTTCAAGTCGCGCATACTGATAGAACAGGACGCCAAGGTGGTGAACGCCAAAAGCCTGATGGGCGTGCTGTCGCTCACGTCGGGCAATCTGTCGTCCGTCACGTTTGTTCTGAACGGCGAAGACGAGCGCGAAGCGTACGCTGAAATATCGCGCCTGCTAAGCGGAAGCTTCTTCAAGGCCGTATAAGATTGATGATTGCCCAAGCTTACCGCTGCGCGCTCTGCCCTCGTAGGTGCGGCGCTGTGCGTACGGAGCGTGAGGGTTACGGCGTATGCGGCTTGGGAACGCTGCCGCGCGTCGCGAAAGCAATGCTTCACGTCGGCGAGGAACCGCCGCTGATAAAGGGCGCGGGAAGCGGTGCGGTGTTCTTCGCGGGCTGTACGCTCAACTGCGTGTTCTGCCAGAACGCGCAGATAAGCGCGAACCCGAACGCGGGACAGGCATGTACGCCCTCGCGGCTTGCGGAAACGTTCAAGTCGCTTGAGGAACAAGGCGCGAGCAACATCAACCTTGTCAGCGGAACGCCGCATGTTTTGGCGATAATCAGCGCGCTAGAGTTGTACAAGCCAAGCGTTCCCGTCGTCTGGAATTCGAGCGGATACGAAACCGTCGAGACAATCAAACTGCTCGCGCCATATGTAGACGTTTGGCTTCCCGATCTCAAATACGCGGACGACTCGCTAGCCGCGCTCTTGTCGGGCGCGGATAATTACAAAGAGACGGCGCTTAGCGCGATAACGCTGATGCGCGAGATAAGCGGCGAAGCCGCGTTCAACGAAGACGGGGCGATGACGCGCGGCACGATTATCCGCCACCTCGTTCTGCCGCATCATGTAAGAAACAGCGTAGACGTGCTGAACCTGATAAGCACACGCTTCCCGCGAACTCATCTGTCGCTCATGGGGCAGTTTACGCCGTGCCATATGTCCGCAAAGTTCGGTCTGTCGGATAAGTTAAGCCTCGCGGCATGGCGCGTCGTGAAGAACCACCGCGCCGCGCTGCGCTTGGACGAGGGTTGGAATCAGCCGCCGACAGCCAGCGGAACAAATATGATTCCCGTCTGGAACGCGAAGGATTGATTTAATGAGCAAAACCACAGTTTATACGGGAAGACCGTGGCGGCTGCCGCCGCTCGTCTTCGATGAGATCGGCGCGCTTCTGCCTTCGGGTAAGCCGCTGATTCTGCTTGTGCCCGAACAATCCACGCTTCAAACGGAGCTTGACGTGGTTCGCCGTCTCAACCTGCGCGGCTTCATCACTCTTCACGTCCTGTCGCCGTCAAGGCTTTCCGACCGCGTGTTCGAGCAGACAGGGTCGCCGCGTTCCTCAATGATAAGCGCGTCGGGCAAGAGTATGGCGCTCGCCGCGATTCTGCAAAGCGTGTCAAACAAGCTCGTCTACTATGGCAAAGCGGCGCGTCTCACGGGCTTCGCTAAGAAAGCTGTGGAAATAATCGGAGAACTCAAGCGCGCGGGGCTTGTTCCCAACGATTGCGTCAGACTTGCGCAGACGCTCGGGCGTACTGATAATCCTGACAAACGCCTTCAAGATAAGCTGAACGACATAAGTATAATATGGGAACGCTACGAGGAGTTTCTCGCGGAACAGTTCGTGGACGGCGAAGACGTTCAGTCGGAGCTCATCCGCCGACTCCCCGAATCCACTATATTTGACGGCGCGCACGTTTGGGCGATGGGCTTCGACTTGGTAACGCCGCAGTTTGCCAGCCTCATTATTAGCGTCGCCGCCAAAGCGGAATCGTTGACGCTTGCGCTCATCAGCGGCAGCGAAGCGGACTTAGACGCGCCGCTCTGGGAACCCGCGCGCGCGACGCTTGCGCGTCTTGCGAAGTGGTTCGACTTGGCGGGCATCGAGTGGGAACATAAACATATCGGCAGCCCGCTTGCGCGCCCCGCGGAAATTCTCGCAATCGAAAGCGGCTTGTTCTCACGCGCGAGCGCTTCCCTATCCACGCCTGACGCTCCGCATTCCGCCTTCGATATAATTCCCGCGCCGAATATGGAAGCGCAGACAGAGTGGGCGGCGGCGCGGATTCTCACGCTCTGCAAGAACGGCGTGAAGCCTGACGAGATAATAGTTCTGCACACTGACCTCGGCGGCAGCGCGCGCATGACAAAGAACATCCTGGGAAAGTACGGCATACCGATTTATCTTGACGAAAAGAAGAAAGCCCAAAACCACCCGCTGTTCCGCTCAATCCTCGCCGCGCTTAGGTTCGCGCTTCACGGCGAAGCCACGTTCGACCTGCTGGAATGGCTCGGCTTTTCCTCAACATTTGAAGAAGACGTGTTCACGCTCGGCAAGTTCGCCCACACCCACGCTATAGACGGCGATCGCTGGCGTTACCCCCTAAACGCGTCAAAGAGCGGCAAGCCTTTCGGCGAGAAGGAACAGAAGCTGCGCGATAAAGCGGAATCCATCCGCGAGACCGCAGTAAAGCCGCTGTACACGCTCCAGCGCCGGCTTCGCGCAAGCCGCGCGAATCACGCGGCAATCCTGTGGGATTTCACGGTTGAGTGCGCCTACGCGGAACGCATGAACGAGCTTGTCGAAAGAATCGGTCTTGGAGAAGGCGGCGTCGACGCGTCTCAAGCGGAGGACGCGAAGGCTGCGTGGGGAATCTGGCTGTCCATATTAGACCAGCTCGCGGCGCTCGAATCGACGAGCAGCGTTCCGCATTCCGCTCTGCTCAAGATAATCGAGTCGGGTCTTGAAAGCACGGAGCTTGCCACGCTCCCGCCCGAAACAGGGCGCGTGACAGTAGGGCAACTCGGCAGAACCAAGCTCGGGCTGACAGGCACCAAAGCCATAATTCTGCTTGGCGCGCAGAACGCTTCGTCGTCCCGTGCGGGCGCGGGGCTTCTGTCCGACGCGGAAGTCGCGGCTGCGGACGAGGCGCTTCAAAACAGAAAGAACCGCTGCGGCGCGGCAATCCTCGCAAGCACGATAAAGGGGCTGGACGACAAGTCGCTTCTGAATCTGTACAGAATGAATCTGCTTGAAGCGCTGTCCGCGCCAAGCGAGTATCTGGCGGTAACCTGCACGGTCGCGGACGATCAGCATCTGCGCGGCGGAAAGCTTCCGCCGTTAGTCTCAAGGATGAACAGGCTTACGGGCGGCGCAATTCGTCCGTATGACACGATTGACGGGCTACCCGTCTTCATGTACGCGCGTTATCCCATTCTTGAGAAGGAAGCGCAGAGCGCGGAGCCGCCGCAGTTTGCGCGCGACCGCGTGATAAGCGAAGCGATTTCTCAAGCGCTGTACAGCGGCAAAAAGTACAGCGTGACGCGCCTTGAATCGTACGCGAGCTGCGGCTTCCGCCACTTTGTAAGGTTCGGTCTCGCGCCGCGCAACGAAGACCCGCCCGAGGTTCTGCCCACCCCGACGGGAATCATGGCGCACCTTCTCATGCAGAAGCTTGCGGAATTGCTGGTGAACAATACAGACGCCGCAAACCTTTCGGACGCGCAGGCGGAGCAGCTGATACGCGCAATCACGGAGCCTATGCTTTCCGAATACGCGTTCGGTATCTTGGACACAAACGCAAAGACGCGTTCGATTCGCGCAAGCCTCGCGCGTCTTCTTGACGATTCGGGCAAAGCGATGCTTGCCCACGCGCGAGGCTCGTCGTTCCGCACGATAACGCCGGAACAGAAGTTCAGCGTTGCGCTGAATGAAGAACGCGCGTCGGTCACGCTTGAAGGAACCATAGACAGAATAGACGCGTTCACAAATCAGGCAGGCGAGAAGTTCTTCCGCGTCGTCGACTATAAATACGGCAAGCAGGCGGAACACATGAACTTCAACCCCACAAAGCTCATCATGGGGCTGTCGCTTCAGCTTCCGCTTTACCTGTTCGCGGCGCGAAGCTCTATAGTTCAGAACGGAATTCCCGCGGCGGCGCTGTATTTCAAAATGGTTGAGCCGCTGCTTGAGCTTTCCGATTCGGAGGAGAAGATGAAACAGAGCCGCGCCGACAGTTTCATTCTGCGCGGAATCGTCGTCGACCGAAAGGACGTCGCCTTCGAGATGGACAACGGCGCGTCCGTTCGTTCGCTGCCCACGCTTTACAAGAAGGACGGCGAGCGGTATAAGAACGCGCAGCTTCTCTCCTTAAACGAGATGGACGCGCTGATTGATTGGTCGGTTCGCAAGGCGATGAGCATTGCGGATTCGATTAACCGCGGCGACATATCAGCAAAGCCCGCCGCGACATCGCAGTACATGGCGTGCAACTTCTGCGGCTACCGCGCCTTATGCGGACGCGACGAGAATATACCATATATGGTGCGCGACAAGGTCAGCTTCGACGAGATGCTGAAAAAGATAAAGTTCGATTCCCATCCCTCTTAAGCATGAGCCGCACCAAAAAAGGAGCGATGCATTAATGGTATCATTGTATTTGGCGCAGTCGATAAAGCGTCGGCGAAGAGTCCACCTCGTCTTATTGATAATCATCGCGTGTTCAATGGTTTTGCCGTTGATTGTATCAATATATCGCTCCAGCATGGTCTACGGAGACGAAATGCAGCATCTGAACCATACGCACGGAGCGAACTATCTGATTTTGAGGTCATCCGAAGAATATTTGCCCGAATTTTCGGAATTACCGGGATTATCGAGCGAGCTTATAGACGGAACCATCTATATCTTCATACAAAATCCTGATGAAATCGAAGACACAACCAAAAAAAGCAACTACTCACTTATGTTGTTTAATATCGTTCAAAGCATTAACGGCAGAGACGGCGCGGACCTTATATTCGCTTCCTTTTCCGACGAGGTGCGCCTGCAACAGCAATTCTCAATGTCTATAACGCTGCATATTGTAAGCCTTGTGTTTTTGGTTGTTGCTTTGTTAATAATCCGAGCGTCGTACGGCAATCACCTTAAACAATTTTCTCAAGATATGGAAGTCATGCGTTCCTGCGGCGCAACGAACAAGCAAATATACGCTGTCTTCTTGACGGAATTTATCATGGTTTTCTTACTTGGCGCGGCGATAGCTGTCGGCGCGGCGTCGGCTGTTATGTATATAATCATAGATAAATTTATCGGCGTGCAAGGCGTTGGCGCGCTCACGTGGCTGATTTTCCATGTGGACGCAGTCGAATTTGGAATAATTATCGGCGAATTCTTCGTAATGACGGCAATAATGTCGTGTGTGTTTTTAGTGAGCACATTCAATGGCAGGAAAGCGAAAAGCAATCGCTATGACGCCGCCGGCAACAAAATCCGCAGATACAAGTCGCTGACTATAGCAAATGACGCGCGAACGTCCCTGTTCCGCCTTTTTCAGCAGCGCACGCGCAAGCAAATAATCAGTTGTTACTGGGTCTCAATTCCAAGCACCATTATCATTGTCTTTCTGTTCACATTTTTAGTGTCAACAACGGGAGATCTATTCGTCCCGCCGGAACATGATTTGAACTTGACTATTTCGCCGCTATATAGGGAAACGTTGAGCTTCGGCGCTGAGGATATCGAAGCGATAGAGAAATTAGACGGTGTCGGCAAGGCGGTCGCTCGGCATAGTCTCAGCGAATTCTACATCCTCAGCAGCTCTTTGGCTGATCAACCCGTTACCTATTCAACATACCTGAAACGGTTCGGCGATCTTGACGCAAGCGCCGTAAAGGTAGACGGACTTGGAAAATATGATATTGTCATCAACGCAAACTCCCAAAATATAAGTTACGAAATCGGTGATACGATTTCTATATACCCGATGGAAGCGAGCGTAAGAATCGCGCAGGTGTTCGATATACCATACAACGGAAGAATGCTGACGACATATTTATCCGACGAGCTATACGGCGAGTTTGCTTTGAGTCAGCCTGTATTTATGTTAGGTATCGATATTGAGAGCGGCGCGGACAGCGGCGCAGTTGAAAGCAGCATTGGCAATCTCTATCCGAAAGATGAGTTTTCTTTGGTGAACAATATAGCTATGCATGAAAAAACAGTATCGTCAATTCCCGGATACTTCGCGCTTGACCTCACTCTTTCCGGAATACTCCTTCTGTTTATATTGATAATACTCGCGGTTAAGCTTGGCGATTTCATCAGCGGTCAGCGTTCAAACATGCAAGTGTTATATGAACTTGGCGCGGACAAGTCCGATATAAAAGCCGCTTATCGCAAGCTGACGCTTAAACTGTCGTTAATAGCCGTCGTCTTCTCCGTTGCTGTCGGATTAGCATCACATGCGTTTGTGTCGATATCCGCAGGGATGGTCTTTCAAGTGGACATACGAGCCGTCATTTTCCAGTTAATTGTAGCTTTCCTGATACTTTGGGCTTATAACTATCCCGTCCGCAGAGAACTTGAAAACGTTCTTAAGAGTATATGATACGGAGGTTCAGCCATGACCGTTATCAGCGCAAGAAACCTCGCCAATACCTATACCCAAGGCACCGAGTCCATAACCGCCATAAACAACGTCTCTATATTGATCGAGCAGGGCGAGTTCGTCTCGATATCGGGTCAGTCTGGTTCGGGCAAAACCACGCTGCTGAATCTGCTTGCGTGTACGCGCAATTGGCGTCGCGTCAATTGGTTATTGAGAATGGTGTATTGAGCGAGCTGCGGATGTAAGCATACAACATAAGGAAGTTAAGTTTACTTCGACGAGATGCTGAAACGAGTTTGCTTGCCGCCCTGCGATGGTTGACATAATCCTGACTTTAACACCCCACCTTGGAAAAAGGCAGTAGAACCAAAGCGAAATGAGCTGTTTTTGTTGCACGATTATCTAGCACAATGACCGTGTTTTGGCTGCGGCGGAAACTTTTTTTATCGATTCCAGGGTACAGCGCTTGCGTGTGAAGTCGGTGCCAAACGCTTCACTCAACTCGTCTGCGGCTTCGCTTCTGTAGTCGAACAGATAAAGATTCTCTTCTTCAAGCGAATATCCCAGTCGGTTCAGCTCATCAGCAATCCTCTGTGCGGAATATCGCTTGCCGGTCTTTTTCTGAATCAGACGCATGATCACCAGCGCTATGAAACACACCAGAATATGTGCGTTTATTCGGTCTTCTAATGATACATACACCGGTCCTATCTCAACTGTGCTTTTTGCCGCCTTGAACGTTCACAAACCTACAAACAATGGCGGTGGCGGCATTTATATTCATGAAGGCACAAAACTTTGTATAGATGCGTCTGAATTAACAGCAACAAAACAACAGGACTTGGAGGAGCGATTTGTGCTTATGCTGCTTCTGATGTTTATATCAATGGTTCATTATTATCTGACA
This sequence comes from Oscillospiraceae bacterium, assembly GCA_031280145.1. Lineage (GTDB taxonomy): Bacteria > Bacillota > Clostridia > Christensenellales > Aristaeellaceae > JAITHB01. The sequence continues at coordinate 36,243 of JAITHB010000140.1, forward strand.
ACAAAGCAGCAGTCGGCGGAGCTATTAGAACGCAAGGAAGCACAGCAGTATTTATATCCGGCTCAAGCGATATAAACGGAAATATCGCGTCTGGCAGGAGCGGGGACGGGGGCGGAGGCATATCTCTTGGAAATGACTGCCCACTAACACTAAGTGACATCACAATAATCGAAAACAACCGTGCTTATAGCAACGGAGGCGGTGTTGCTGTTGATTATTCTGAACTCGGACTATTCAGCATCGGTCCAAACGTCGTATTCAGCGCAACAGAGCGGCGAGCGGCTACTACATTCAAGAACCCGCCGATATTGAACTGTATGGCGGGCATATCGAGACGACGCACGTCTCTGCGCCGTTCACCTATTTGTACAACAACTACGACATCCAGTATACGAAAGGCAGACCTACTGCAGACCGGGATACACCAACGCCGGCAACAACCGCGTTGAGGACAACAGCAATACCGCCACCAACCCAAACCTGACGCCGCAGATGCGCGCGGCGCTGTCTTCGCTAACGGGTTCCATCGCTGACGGCGAACAAGCAACGAGCGTTCTTATCAATATGATTTCAGGCGTTATCGCTCGTTATTTCTCATTGGTCACCTCCCCCGCTACTCCTGCCGCGTCGGAAGAAATCCCCTCGGAGGCCGCTGAGTCGTTCATGGACAGCGTCGTCCGCTTAACCTGCGCGGTCGCGAAGTATATTCCGGAAGAACGGCTGACAAACTGAAAACCACGATGACCGCCATCTGCGGATGCGAAACACTTGGCAAGGCGGTAATCTGCTGCTGCAACAGCGAAAATTCGGGCTGCAACTGCTAGTTTATCAGAGCGCAAACAATATGTGCATGGGCGGGATTTTTAATTGCCCGCCCCATGCCAAAATCGCTCACGTTCCTAAACGTAAACTGCTTGTTTTCAACTATGACGCGAACTGCCCGGCAATCTCCGCCAAATTATCGATAATCTTTATGCCCTGCGGACACGCGCTCTCGCACTTGCCGCACGCTACGCACTTATCTGCGAACGTTCCCTTTTCCTTCATTGCGTTATAATGCCACGCGCAGGAGGGAATGTTGCCGACGCGATACGCTTCGTCGTACGTGCGGAACACCTGCGGAATCACAACGCCCATCGGACAGGGCTGACAATAGTTGCAGCCCGTGCAGCCGATCTTCACGCGCTTCGCGTACGTCTCCTTAAGCTCCGTGAAGAAGGCAAGCTCGCTCTCGTTATACGCGGGCAGCTTCTCAAACGTGGCGAGGTTCTGGCGGACCTGCTCCATATTGCTCATGCCCGACAATACAACCTTCACTTCGGGGAACGCGGTTACATATGAGAACGCCCACTCGACCGGCGAACGCTTGACAGGCTGGCTCTCCATAAGGGAAAGAATTTCAGCGGGAGGGTTCGCCAGCGCGCCGCCGCGGACAGGTTCCATCACGACGATGCCGATTCCCTTCTTGCCCGCGTCCTTTATGCCTTGCAGCCCCGCCTGGTTCTTATCGTCCAGATAGTTGAACTGCACTTGCGCCATAGACCAGTCGTAGTCCGCGATTATGTCGGAGAACGCGGCGTAATCGTCGTGGAACGAGAAGCAGGCGCGCTTTATCTTGCCTTGCTTCTTCGCCGTCTCGAAAAACTTCTGATAATTGAACTTGCGGTACTTTTCAAAGTGTCCCTTGTTCAGCGCGTGAAGCAGATAGAAATCTATCGTCTCAACGCCGAGCTTCGCAAGCTGTTCGTCGAGCAGGCGATACATATCCGCTTCTTCGTTGACTAACCAACTGGGACACTTCGTCGCCAGATGAACGCGGTCGCGGTAGCCGTCCTTCAGCGCGAGACCCGTGACGATTTCGCTTTCGCCGCCATGGTAGCCGTACGCGGTGTCGACGTAGTTTACGCCGCCGTCGATCGCGCAGCGAATCTGTTCGATAGCTTCCGCGCGGTTTATCTTCTCTTTGCCGTCCTCATCCTTGACGGTCGGCAGTCTCATTGCGCCGTAGCCCAGCAGGCTTACGTCGGCGTTCCATTCGGGCACGTGATTGGTTTTCAGCATATTGGTTCTCCTTAAATGATTTTATGGCACATTATACCAAGCCATGCGCATTATGTCCACCCTACAAGATTTTTCGATTAACGGCAGTTCAGTTGCCTCGATTCCATTGTTGCTATATAATTCAAATATCCAACAATAGTTGACGCGGCATGTCGAAATATTGCCTTACGGAGTATAAAGACGCGGCAATGCAGAAATATCGCATTATTGAGTATGAAAGAGGATTGATTATATGCTGACAAGAATTATCAACGCTGGGCTGTTCAGCGGGGAAACAGCGAACGGCAAGCCGATTTACATAAAGGACGCGGCAATCGACTTTAACGGCGGCAAAATTCTGTACGCGGGAAACGCGGCGGCCGCGCCCGCGCATTCGCCTGAACGCGTCGTAGACGGCGCCGGCTGCGTCGCTATCCCCGGCATCGCAAACGCGCACACCCACGCGGCGATGGTTCTGCTTCGCGGATACGGAAGCGACCTCAATCTGCACGACTGGCTTCACAAGAAAATCTTTCCCGCCGAAAACAAGCTGACCGCGGAAGACGTATACTTCGGGAGTTCGCTGGCGTTCCTTGAGATGCTTCGCTTCGGCGTGACGGCTTCATGCGATATGTACTTCATGGAGGACGAGATCGTCCGCGCCGCCGCAGACACGGGCATTCGCCTCGCCGTGGTTAATCCCGCGGTCGGCTCCGCAAAAGAGAATCGACCGCAAATTGACAATATGGAAAGAACGTTCGTCAAGCATAACGATACGCATGGCGGACGCGTTCGCGCATTGTTCGGCGTCCATGCGGAATACACGTCGGACGCGGATATGGTGCGCCTTGTCGCGGATAAGGCGAAGGAACTCGGCGCGGGAATACACGTCCATATATCCGAGACGCAATCCGAAGTCGAAGGGTGTTACGCAAGACACGGCGTGTCGCCTGTCCGTTACTTTGAAAAGCTCGGGCTGTTCGACCGACCGACCATGGCGGCGCACTGCGTTCGCGTTAACGCCGAAGACATACGCATTCTGGCGGACAACGGCGTAACCGTCGCGCACAACCCCGTGTCCAACCTCAAGCTCGCGAGCGGCGCCGCGCCCGTTCCCGCAATGCTTGCGGCGGGCGTGAAGGTAGCGCTCGGCACGGACGGCGCTTCAAGCAACAACAACCTGAACATATGGGAAGAAATGCGCCTGATGTCCATCCTGCACAAAGGAACGTCGGGAAACCCAATCGCGGTCACACCCGCGCAGACGCTCGCCGCCGCCACGGTTAACGGTATGCGCGGCATGGGTTTCCATAACGCGGGCATAATAAAGGAAGGTTGGGACGCGGACATTGTGCTTATCGACACCAACGGTCTGCACCACTGCCCCGCCTTCGCGGAAGAACCCGAAGCGGACCTCGTTTATTCCGCGCAGGGAAGCGACGTCGTTATGACTATCGTCGCGGGCGAAGTAAGGTACGACCACGGCATATATCCCGGTATCGATGTTGAGCCGATAAAGAAAGCGGTAAGAGAGTCCGCGACAAGGATTACGCAATAGTGTACAGACAAGGATACGCAAAGCGCAGGAAGCGTTTGTTATACATACTTATCGCGTGCGTTCTGCTGCTCGTGGCCGCTGTATTCCTCATGCTGAGAAACGGCGGCGCGCCGCCCCCGAAAGCCGCGGACGAAGTGCTGTATCAAGGCGGCTCCGACGTTCAGCGAACCGACCTTGTCGGTTTTACCGCCGTTCCAGCGTCGGGCGGCATAGTGGTGACGCTGTCGTTCGCGGGGAGCAACGCGGACGGCGTGTTGGTTCCCATATACAGCATACCTACGCTTCGCGTGCTGCGCATAAGGAATCCGGAGCGGGTCGCCATCGAAGTGACGTCGCTGGCAAACCGCGTGAACGCGGACTTGTCGCAAGTACAGAATAGTTTGATCAGCGGAACGTTCATTCTGGGCGACACAATCTATCTGCAAATGTCCGCGCCCGTCAACGTTTCATTGGAGGGCGTCGGCGGAAAGCTCGTCATGCGCCTGTCCGCAGCGGGGCGCGAGGCGGGTTCAAGCGGTTACGCGTGTCTCATCGACACCGTGACTTCTCACGCGCAGACACCGCTTCTCGCTTCTTTGCTTGAAAGCGGCTTCAGACCCGCGCTGGCGCAGGACGGCAAGACAATCTTCATGCTCGGCGAACGCAAACGGAGCAGAAAGGAAGCGGAAACGCTTGCATCAGCCGCGCATGAAATCGCGCGCAAGCACGGCAGCCTCGCTTCGCCTTCCATAATACGCCTTGACGCGAACGCTTCTTTCAGCGCGAAGGCGGCGGATTCGTTCGGAACCGAGTATGAGAAGCTTGCGAATGAAGGCAGGGTTTCATTCGAGTTGGTTCTGCGCGACGCGCGTCCGCTTGCGGTAAGCTTGAACGAGTCCGCGCTCGTTCAGCGTTCGGACGGAAACCTTCTTCTGATGAACAAGGAAGCGTCGCGCACACCGTTATCAGTACCGCCGCGCGCAAGAACGGCTTCCGTCAACGAGAGCGCGACATGCGCCGCGGTTCTGCTTGAAGACGGCGGTTTGGTTTGCGTGAACCTGCTTACCAACCAAACGCGCGACCTTGGTTTGCCTGTCACGCCGAACACAACCGCGTTCGCGTGGATAAGCGACACCATTCTTGTCGCGATGACGGGCGATCCGATAAGGCTGTACAGCATCGATATAAAGAGCGACTTCTGGGAAAAGCACGAGGACGCGGAACTTGACACAATCCGCTTGGTCGACCAATACGCGGGCGAGCAAGGCGAGCTTCTTTCCACCGCCGAAACGCTGCTGTTCAAAACCGACGGCGCGCTTCTTTACTGGTTGAATTTGGAAGACAGGTCGCGCCGGCTTATCTCCGCCGCCAACAAGTTCGCGGCGGACGCCGAAGGTATGCGGATTGTCACGCAGACCGGCGACGCAAGCTCGTCCGCGCTCGTTTGGCACGACTTAGATAAGGGCGAGCGTCTTATAATCGGGCTGAACCTCGACGTTAGCGACTTCTCGGTCAGCGCGGACGGGCGCGGCGCGTGTATCATTCTGCGCGAGCAAGGCAAGAATAAGCTGTATTCGTATACTCCCGAAGGCGGGCTTGCGTATATTTGCGCGTTGCCGAACGGCGAGCTGGACAGTACGCCCGAAAGCGGCGCGTATTACTTCTCTGTCGCGGAGCGCGACGGAAGTTGGTCATTATACAAGATGAGGATTGCGCGCGATTGAAGAAACGCAAAACGCTTGGCAATACGGCGAAATGGTTGATTTTGGAGATAATCGCTTATCTGTCGGTATTTATCGGCGCGCCGTGGGTTGTGCCGCTGTTCGGTAACGCGCAGGCGGCGTTGTTTGTTCTGCAGATAATCATTCAGCCGCTGACCGTCGCCTTCGTATGTTTCTTCTGCACGCTGCGCGGACTGAATATACTGCTGTGCGCGGCGCTGACCGTGGCGTTCCTGTTCGCCCCGATCGTTATGCTGAACGTGATACCCAGCGGCGGCGGGATTGCGTTATCCTCGGCCGCGGCGATATTGTTTTCATCCGCGGGAATGGAATTGCGCAAGAGGCAGGGAAAGGATATATGAAGAAGATTTTCCGTGTTCTGTTGTATCTGCTGGGGTTGATTGTGTTCGGCGGATTGATATATCTTGCCATCATTTTGATTGACGTGCCGCCGACGGTGCTGTGACGATTAGTTATTTTTAAGATATGGGCGAGTTTTGATTACTGCGGGCGATGTATTGATAACGGCGGGCGAACCCCCGGCTCGCTCGCCGTTATCAATACACTGCCCGTCATATCTTCACCCGCCAATTCAAAACCGAATATTACAACGGAGATTCTCCCGCCAGAATAAGACACCCCGCCGCCGCGGAATCGTCGCCGAGCGCGGTCGCTACAATATAGCTGTCGATATTGTTTACTATCACGTCGGAACGGATGTATCCGTTCAGTATATCCGTCACGTTCCGCCTTATCATCGCAAACAGATGGGTCTGCTTCATCACGCCGCCGCCCAATATGATTCGTTCCGGCGAAACGGTCACAATCAAGTTGACCGCGCACTGCGCGATATAGTAAGCGACCAAGTTCCACACAGGATGGTCCTGCGGCAGGTTCTGCGCGGGAATGCCCGTCCGCTTGAGTATCGCGGGTCCCGACGCGACGCCCTCCAGGCAGCCCTTGTGATACGGACAGAAGCCGTCCGGCGCGCCGTCGTACGGATGAGCGCGGACGAGCATGTGTCCGATTTCGGGATGAAGCAGACCATGCACGATTCGTCCCTCGGACACCACTCCGCCGCCTACGCCCGTTCCGATCGTAATGTAGACGATGTTGGACAATCCCTTACCCGCGCCTATCATGAGTTCGCCGTATGCCGCGGCGTCCACATCCGTCTCAAACACGACGGGAATTTCGAGCGCGTCGCGGATTATCGGCAGTATGGGAATATCCGTCCACGCAAGCTTCGGCGTGCTTGTTATATTGCCGTAATCCTTCGCGTTCTTATTCAGTTGAATCGGTCCGAACGACGCCAAGCACAACGACGTAACGGGATTCCGCACGAAGAATTGAATAAGCTTAGGGATAGTCGTTTCCGGCATTTCCGTCGGAAACGATTCGCGCTTGAGTATCGTTCCGTCGGGATACCCTATGGAACAGACCATCTTCGTGCCGCCGGCCTCGATACCGCCGACCGGGGGAAACACATGCGTTTGCATAACTAATCAAACCTCACAGGCGGAACAAACATATCGGTGAACGTCTTCATTGCGTATTGGTCCGTCATGCCCGCGATATAGTCAACGACACATCGCGCGTGACCGTCTTGCGGGCAGCGTGCGCGATAACTATCGGGCAGAAGAGACGCGTCCGCGTTGAACGTGTTATACAGCAGCTCAAGAAGGCTGTCGGCCTTGCGCTCGTCTTGCTCCTTAACCCGTGCGCGGTACAGCTTCGCGTACAGGAAGCCGCGCAGCTCGTCGCTCGCCTGCTGAACCTCGTCCGACATGCGAACGCGCGGCGCGTCTTTGCTGATTTCCACTATGTCTTGGATGACGCGCTCAATCCGCACACCGTGCGTGCTTCCGAGCACGGAGATTGCGGGCTTGGGAAGCTCGTCAAACGCTATCAGACCGCCGCGGATTCCGTCGTCTATATCGTGGTTCACATACGCGATTCGGTCCGCATACCTCACGCACCAGCCCTCAAGCGTGGCGGGAAGCCGCTCGCCCGTGTGGCACAGAATGCCGTCGCGCACCTCATACGTAAGGTTGAGACCCGCGTTATCATTCTCCAGCAAGTCAATCTGCCTAAGGCTCTGCTCGTTGTGGCGGAAGCCTTCGGGATACAGCCTGTCGAGCGAGCGCTCTCCCGCGTGTCCGAAGGGAGTGTGTCCGATGTCGTGTCCGAGCGAGATAGCTTCCGTCAAGTCTTCGTTCAGGCGAAGGCTGCGCGCGATGGTTCTCGCAATCTGCGAGACCTCAAGCGTGTGCGTGAGGCGCGTTCTGTAATGGTCGCCGAGCGGAACGAGCATCATCTGCGTCTTGCCCTTAAGCCTTCGGAACCCCTTGGAGTGTATTATGCGGTCGCGGTCGCGCCCGTATTCCGTGCGCAGCGCATCGGAAGAAATAGGGGCTTCGCGGCCGCGCGTTTGGCACGCCTTCGCCGCGTATGGGCTTAGGCGCGTCAGTTCCTCTTGTTCAAGCGCGGAACGAACGGAACGGATTGTCATATTGGCTTCAGTATCTCTTTACCCATACGCGGCACAAGCACATCAGGCACGCGAACCGAACCGTCCGCCTGCTGGAGCTGCTCCAGTATGGCGGGGAACACGCGCGAAGTGGCAAGCCCCGAACCGTTGAGCGTCGACACGAATTCGTTCTTGCCCGTGTCCTGCCGCTTGAAGCGAATGCCGCCGCGCCGCGCCTGATACGCGTTCGCATTGCTGACGGAGCTTACTTCCTTGTAGATTCCCATCGAGGGAATCCAAACCTCTATGTCGTATGTGCGCGCCATCGAAGCGGATATGTCTTCCGCAGCAAGCTT
>JAITHB010000173.1 GCA_031280145.1 Oscillospiraceae bacterium
GTCCTGCATGACTACGCAATTGCGCACCGTCGCGCCCTTCTCAACCGCCACGCCGCGGAACAGCACGCTGTTCTCGACCACGCCGTCAATCTTGCCGCCGTCCGCGATAAGCGAGCCGGACACCTTCGCGGTCTGCCCGAACGAAGCGGGCATATCGTCGCGCACCTTCGTGAACACGGGACGCTCCGGCGCGAACACGCGCTTGCGGATTTCGGGGTCGAGCAGGTCTATATTCATTCGGAAATACGACTGGACGGAATCTATGCGCCAGTAGTAGTTGTCGAACCTGCATCCGTATATCTTTAGCCCGCCTTCGTTCACCAAGCGCTGGATAACGTCGCGGCGGAAGTGGTGCTGACCCGACGCGACCGCGCTGTCAACCAAGTAGCGCAGAAGCTCGCGGCGCATGAGATATATTTCGAGCAGCTCATTGGAATAGGAAGGCACGGTGGGGTTTATCTCTATGCCCGTCACGCGTCCGTCGTCGTTTATGTTGAGATAAGCGTAGTCGTCGCGGCGCGTGTTCGGCGCGATGCTTTCCTTCTTGGCGTAGAGCATCGTGATATCCGCGTCGTGCGCGATATGCTCTTCTATCATGTCGGTGAAGTCCACGTTGTAGACATAGTGGCTGTTCGCCAGAATAACATACTCCTGCTTGCTGCGGCGCAGATACCCCGTATTGGACGAAAGCGCCTCCAGCATTCCCGAATACAGACCGCGGTTCTCGCGCGTGAGGAACGGCGGAAGCATGAACAGCCCGTCGTTCTTGCCGTGCAAGTCCCACTCTTTGCCGCTTCCCAAGTGATCCATCAGCGAGTGATAGTTGCGCTGCGTTATCACGCCGACATTCTTCACGCCCGTGTTTACGAGAGAGGACACGATGAAGTCGATTATGCGGTAGCGCCCGATTACGGGCAGCGCGGCGGTCGCGCGCGTCACCGTCAGCTCGCGAAGGTTCTCGTTCTGCTCGCCTGTGTAGATGATTCCCATCACGTTCTTCATTGCGCGGCACCTCCTGCGACTTCGCCCTCGTATTGAACTCCGGCGAGAACGACCGCTCCCTTGGGAAGGTAAGCGTTGTGCCCCACGACGCAGATATCCCCCGTCGGCTCGCCGACCGTCGCGCCTTCCTCTATTATGGCGTCTTCCGCGATTATCGCGCGCTCGACCCTTGCGCCCGCAAGAATCGTCGAGCCGGGCATAATGACGGAGTCCTTTACGACCGCGCCCTCCGACACGCAAACGCCCGCGAACAGCACGCTGTGGCTCACTTCGCCGTAGACCTCGCAGCCTTCCGTTATAAGGCAGTCGGAAACCTTCGCGTTCGGCGCGATGTAGTGCGGCGGCATACCGGGGTTGCGCGAGTATATGCGCCAGTTTTTGTCGCGCATGTCTATCGGCATCGGGTCTTCCAGAAGGTCCATATTGGCTTCCCACAAACTCTCTATCGTGCCGACGTCCTTCCAATATCCGTCGAACACGTAGGCGAACAAACGCTGCTCGTCCGCAAGCATGGCGGGGATTATATTCTTGCCGAAGTCGTTTGAGGAATCAGGGTTGGCCTCGTCTTCCGTAAGGTATTTGCGCAGCTTCTCCCACGTGAAGACGTATACGCCCATCGACGCCTTGTTGCTCTTTGCGTGCTTGGGCTTCTCCTCAAACTCGTAAATGCATCCCGATTCGTCGGTGTTCAGTATACCAAAACGGTTTGTCTCTTCCCAAGGCACTTCGCGCACCGCAATCGTGAGATCCGCGCGATTCTTTTTGTGCGCGGCGACCATCTTCGCGTAGTCCATCTTGTAAATATGGTCGCCTGAGAGAATCACCACGTATTCGGGATCATACTGCTCGATGAACCCGATGTTCTGGTAAATGGCGTTCGCTGTGCCGCGGTACCATTCGCCGCGCGTCGCCGTCATATAAGGCGGCAGAACAAACACGCCGCCGTTTGATAAGTCCAAGTCCCAGGGCTGACCGCCGCCGATGTAGCTGTTAAGCTCAAGCGGGCGATATTGCGTCAGCACACCGACCACGTCTATGCCTGAGTTTGTGCAGTTGGAAAGCGGGAAATCGATGATTCTGTATTTGCCGCCGTATGGCACGGCGGGCTTCGCCACGTTTTGCGTCAGCACTCCCAGTCGGCTTCCCTGTCCGCCGGCGAGCAGCATGGCTATAACTTCTTTAGACATTTGCAAACGATGCCACCTCTTTCCCCATATGAGGAATTCTACCAATATTATAGCACATATTCTGGATTATTCAACCATATTATATCGATTCGCAGGGAGGATCGAGGTAGTGACCTTTGGTTTATAATCACCAATTTCTCATTCTTAATTATTAGTTCTTCATTCGCACGATCATCCGCAGTTATCAACACATCGCCCGATGAAACGCACCCAATATTTGCAAGGGCGACTTTAAGGCTGCAATGCAAAGGGTTTGCATTGCAGCCTTGAAATCGCCCCTGCAGATAGTGTATTATTCGGCGGCGATTATTTCGCGATTACCGCATCACCATACGTTTCAAGGATGAACGCCTTTATCGCGTCGCTCTTAAGAACCTCCGCGAGCTTTAGGATGGCTTCGTTTTCTTCATTGCCTTCCTTGACTACGAGAACGTTTACAAAAGTGTCCGCAGCGACGGAGTCTACGGCTTCCACCGCCAGCGCGTCTGTCGCCGCGGAAAGACCCGCCTGAAGCGCGTAGTTTCCGTTGATGGCTGCGATGTCGAAATCCGGCAGCGCGAGCGGAATCTGCGCGGCTTCAAGTTCCACTATCTCAAGCTTCTTCGGGTTGTCGATAATATCCTTCACCGTGACGGTTAGCCCCGCGCCTTCCGGCAGCTTGATGAGTCCCTGCGCCTCAAGCAGCAGAAGCGCGCGCGCCTCGTTGGTCGTGTCGTTCGGCACGGCTACCTTCGCGCCGTCCTTGAGTTCCTCAAGCGACTTGGTCTTGCCGGGATAGATTCCGAACGGCTCAAAGTGCACGCCGACAACAGGAACGAGGTTTGTTTTGTTTTCCGCGTTAAAGTCGATGAGGTACGGCACTGTCTGGAAGTAGTTGGCGTCGATGTCGCCTGCGTCTACCGCGAGGTTCGGCAGAACATAATCCGTGAATTCCTGAACGACCAGCTCAATTCCCTGTTCCGCTAAAATTTCCTTTGCGGCGGCGAGAATTTCAGCGTGGGGGACCGGCGTCGCGCCGACGACTATCTTCGCCGCGGATTCGGATAGGGCGGCGCCTGCGAGCAGAGTAAACAGAACCAGCGCGAGTGCTACGATTTTCTTCATTGTTGTCTCTCCTTTTATTTTGATTATCGGATTATATGAATAATGCCAAACCTTTCGGTCCGGCAATATCATCAATTATATATTCAGTTTTGATAATATCAGTTCCTCATGGAATACCGCTGAGGAGGCGGCGTTATTCAGTTCGGATGTCACTCGGACATTCGACACATGCAGAAGGGATGTCCCGCGGGGTCAAGCAGGACCGTGAAATGGTCGGGCGCAACCTGAAGCGAAGCCTTGACCGCTCCAAGCTCAAGCGCGGCTGCAATAGATTCTTCATACTCGTCCGTAACAAAGTCAAGATGAAGCGACTTTTGCTGCTTGCCTTCCTCTTCCGGCCAAACAGGAGCGACGTAATCGTCTTCCTGAACGAATAGGAGCCCGGGCGCGTCAGAATTGGCTGACGCGAGATACGGGCAACCCCACGCTTCCTTAAGCTCGCCGCCAAGCAGCTTGTAATAGAAAGAAGCGAGCGCCTTGCTGTCGCCGCAATCGATTGTTATGTTCGCGAGTTTTGCTGACATTAATTATCTCCGTCCGGTGCGCATCCCGATAAATCGGAAGAAAGCGCGTCAATTCTGTATTGCTTGTGCAGAAGCTCCTGCGGAATCAAATCGTTATACTTCATCTCGACCGCGTGTTCCTCGAACAGCGCGAGCGATTGCAAATCGACAGTTTCATCGCATACTTTGCATAGTATATCGATAAGTTCGCTGCGTGTTCCACTATAATACAGCAAAACGAACGCGCTGTCAAACTCATTTGGAAGAAATCTGGCAGAAATCCCAAAATTATTTAGAACAAGCCTGATTGTGCGAAGCTTGCGCGTACCGACCCACGGAAACCACGCGTATACGTTGCGCTCCACGGCAATAACGCCGCCGCGCGTCACGCGAAGCTTCCTCGCGTCGGCGCGCATTTTGGCGAGCCGCTTCGCCGCGCCGCCGCCGAGATACGGATAGATTTCGCCCGAATCCAGCTCGTCCCTCATGCGCGCGATAACTCGGTCGTGCGTGTCAAACCCGCTTCCGCCGCTCCAACGCGCGTTGCCGATTCCTTCCGCCTGCTCCGCGACAATCTCCTTCGCGGTCTCGTTCACGCGGACGCAGCGCAGAACCATCCCCGCGAGCGCAATCAACATGCCGGGCTGAGGCGCGTCCGTCACGGTTCCGACAGACTGTCCGTTAACCGTTACGCTGTACGATTCAGCTTCCTCAAACACCGACGAAAACTTGAAGCTTGAAACGAGCCTGTCCGCGCCCAAACCGATTATCAGCCCGCCTTCCTCCGTGAGGGTCAGCATATTCTTGTCAAGCAGGCTGCGCAGTATCAGTCGGAAGTCCTCCTGCGTAATGCTTCTGAACGGCGTGAGCGTGAGCATCGCGCGCGCCAGCGCGGACGGCGCGACCTCGTTGTTCTGCATAACGTGCGCCATCGCTTGGTGCGCCAGAATGGCATATGGAAGTACGGGCGGTTCGGGCGGTTCGACCCACTTTGCCTGCGGTTTGTGCGGATCGGACGGAATGCCGAGCGCGAGGTTGGTTATCGCGACCGTGCGCAGAAGCTGCCAATCCATAAGGAAGATTGAGGGCGGCATATGTTCGCGGACGCTGTCCCAATGCTCCCACGTGAGGAACGAAAGGAACGACGGCTGACCTTTCCTGCCGCAGCGGCCGAGGCGCTGCGTAAGGCTTGACGCGGTGAGCGGCGGACCGATATGCACGACTTGGTCGAGCGCGCCAATGTCTATGCCAAGTTCGAGCGTCAGCGTCGCGCCTGTCACGATAGGTTCGTCCGTCGATTTCATTCGGTATTCGGTGTCTTCGCGCAGACTCTTGCTTACACTGCCGTGATGTACGCGGTACACGTCGGGCGAACCGCGCTCCGCGGCGATACGCTTAAGCTCCGCCATCACCTGCTCAATGCGCCCGCGCGAACGCGCGAACACGAGCGACTTTCTGCCGAGCGTAAGTCTGTAAAGCTCTTCGGTGAGCTCGTCGGGCAGACGTTCGTCAAACGAAGGGCTTTCCGCAGGCATGTTAGGCTCATTTGATTCGTTCTTAGCGTCGCGGATTTCATACCTTTCGAGCGAGATGCGCACGCGCCGCTTCTTGTCCTCCGCTTCGGGCGCGTATGTCGCGCGACCCGTTCCGCCCGAAAGCCACGCCTTCGCCGCGTCCATGTCGCCGACCGTCGCGGAAAGCCCGATACGCCGCGCGTTCACGTTGGTCAGCCGCGCAAGACGCTCCAGCAGGCACAGAAGCTGTACGCCGCGCGAGCCGCCCATGAACGCGTGAACCTCGTCTATTATAATGAAGCGCAAGTCCGCGAACACGCGCCGCGCGTCGTTCTGTTTGCGCGTTATCATGTTCTCCAGCGATTCGGGCGTGATTTGGATAATGCCGGAAGGAGACTTGACCGCGTTCCTCTTGCCCGTCTGCGAAGCGTCGCCGTGCCACGCAGTCACCGCAAGCTTTGCGTCCTTCAGCATTCTGTTAAGCCGCAGAAATTGGTCGTTGATAAGCGCCTTAAGCGGCGACACATACAGAACCGCGCAGCTTGACGAGGGCTTCTTTATTATGCTTGTAAGAACAGGCAGGAACGCGGCTTCGGTCTTGCCCGAAGCTGTGCCCGCGGCGAGCAGCAGGTTGTCGTCAGTCGTAAGTATGCTGACTATCGCCTTCTCCTGAATGCCGCGCAGCTCGTCCCAGCCTTGGCTGTATATGAATTCCTGTAATACAGGGGCTAATAAATCAAATGATTCCAATTATCCCCCTTTTAGTTAAGAGTTAACAGCTAAAAGCTAAAAGTTAAGAGTTAACAGCTAATAGTTAAGAGCTAATAGTTAAGAGCTAAAAGTTAATGGTATGCCTGCTAAAAACCAATAACTTTTAACTCTTAACTAAACAAAGAACTCCGCAAACTCGTCCTGCTGCGCGCCGTCTTCGACCATATCGCCGCTGTCTATCGACAGGCAGTCCGCGTCTGTCGAGATTATGGAACGCACCGTCGCGGTCGGGTCTTGCGACAAGCGGCCGAGTATTTCGATGAAGTCGCGGATAACGGAGCGCGGCGTGATGTTCGTCTTCGCGCCTATTCGTTCATATTCCGCCTTGAGGAACAGAAGCATGTCCTCGTTGGATATGTCGAATGAAGAGCCATACACGACGCGGTGCAGCCCCGCGACCTTCTCCAGCAGAACGAACATCTCCTCGTAGGTGAGCGGCTGAATCTTGATGATCGGCGACATGATGTCCCCGATGGTGTTGTCCGCGAACCTGCCGTCCGCCAAGCGGCTGCGCAGCGCTTCATAGGAAAATATCCCGCGCTCGCTGTCTTCCAGGCTCTGCGGCGTGGACACAAGAACAAACCCGATGCCTGAAGCCTTGCCTTGCAGAACGTCGTTGTATATCGCCAGCAGCTTCTCATAATTGTATTCGCGCGTCACGCGAAAAGGTATGCGGAACAGGTTCACAAGCTCGTCAAGCATGACCAGCAGACCCTTGTAACCCGCGACGGTGAGGAACGAGGCGAACAGCTTGAGCATCTCATACCAGTTTTCATCGTTCACGTACGTGCGTATGCCAAGCTCCTGCCGAACCTCCGTTTTGCTTCCGTATTCGGCGCGGAAGAAGCGCAGCGCCTTGGACTTCATATCGTCGTCGTCCTGCGCGTATCCGTTGTAATACATAAGGATTACCCGCGCGAAGTCGTAGCCGTTCACCATTCCCTCAAGCTTTGCTGCAAGCTCGAGTATCTTCCCGCGCACAGTCTGCGAAACCTTATCCTCGGACTGCGCGGAATCGCGCGCGAGCGTTTCCATCTCAAGCCGCCCGATGAGTTTGTCCAGAACCTGCTGGAGCGCGCCGCCGTCGGGTTTGGTGTGCGTGGACAGATTGTTTATCAGCTCGCGGTATGTCGAGACGCCTTGACCGTGCGTGCCTGAAAGCCTGCGCTCGGGCGAGAGATCCGCGTCCATCACGGCGAAGCCGCGCTCCATGGCGTAGTTGCGCACGGTCTGCAGAAGGAAGCTCTTGCCGCTTCCGTATTTGCCGGAGATGAAGCGGAACGTAGCGCCGCCGTCCGCGATTATATCAGCGTCGCGCAGAAGCGCGTCAATCTCCCTCGCGCGGCCGACCGCGATGTATTCAAGCCCTACGCGCGGAACGACGCCGCTTCGCAGCGCGCCCAGCACCGTGGAGGCGATTCGCCTCGGCGCTACCTTTACATTAGTCCGCGTTTCCGGTCTAGCTTCTTCCATCAATAACCATCCGTAAATCTTCTATATAGTCGGAAATTATGCGCGGTTTGTTTCCGTCCGTCTCCACTATTATATCGCCAATCGCGCGAAGCGCAAGCTCGTTCACTTTCTCCGCGAACGTATCCAAAGTCATGCCCGCGCCGCGTATTGCGGATATCGCTTCAAGCGAAGCTTGGCTTATCATAAGGGAAAGTATGCGCGACTGTTCAGACGTAAGATTTTGCGCGAATGATTCCCACCCTCCGCAGCCTTCGTCTTCGTTTGGCAAAGCTTCCGATACAGACGATGGTTCAATCGGAAGAACATCCTCGGCGACTTGCCCCTCTGTCAGTCTGTCAAACACCCAATCGGCTTCGCCGCGCACCTCGCCGAGTTTGTTAAAATCAACGGAGACGCGGACGGAAGCGAGCGGGCGGCAGGAGCGCGCGCCCGCGGACTGCGCCTTGCCCGCCTTGCTTGGCTTGATGAAGGTGCGCAGGTTATCAGGAAGCTTCGACACAACGCGCTGCACGGAATCGCGGATAATTCCCGCGACATCGATGCCGTACAGTGCGGTTCTGTCCACATGGCGGTTGCCGTAGCGGAAATCGTCCAGATAAAGATCAAACCGGTCTTCGGGTTCAAGAAAATTACCGGGCAGCTTGACGCGCGTACGAATCTCATAATCCACGCGCTTTAAGAAATCGCCGAAGAAAGCGGAAGCGCCCTGCTTGATAAAGGCGGCGGAAACTTGCTCGAAATAGCGCGCGCGAACTTTGAATTTCGCGAAAGGTTCCTCGCGGTGCGCGTCGAGGTTCAGAATGAAGCGGCGGTTTGTCGCACAAACGGAATCATAAAGCCTGCCCGCCCGTATGTCAAGCCCTCCGTAAGGCCGCCACCCGCTCGTCAGCCTGGAGTCCGCAAACACGCTTGCGACGTCCTGTCCGCCATCCGTTATGCGCGAGGCGACGGCCCGCCACGCAAGCAGAAACGAGTCGCGCGCGGCCGCGGCGTAGCCTTCCTTCATTATCCTGCTTACGCCGATTTTGTATGAGGAAAGCCCCGCGTACATATCGAACACATCGTCCGCGGACATGCCGCCAAGCAAGGACGCGTCCATGTCGCAGCCCAGCATATATTCGGGATAAAGCCACATAAGTTTCTTCTGCAGAATGAACCACGAGAACGGGAAGTCGAATTGGTCGGGCTTTGAATAGTCGAGCGGAACGGCGCGCTTCGTCTTATTATTCTTAGGCGGATTGCAGTCGGCGTGCAATATGTAGAAGTCGCGCAGCCAGTGCGCCAGTCTGTTTTTGATATTCTTTGAAAGCTCGCGCTGCTCGTTCATAAGGCGCGCGAGCATATTCATCGCGTAAAGCGGCGAAGGGCACTCTATAAGATACAGAAGCTCCGCGGCATACAGAAGCGCGAACTTCTCGCTCGCCGCCTCTTTCTTTCCGCTTATGAAATTTCTGCGCCACTCAAAGTAGACGGGCAGCTTGTTGTGTTCTTCTTTGAGGAAGCTTAACAGAAGGCTTGAGTAGACGGGGCTTTGAGCCGGCATATGGAACTCCCAACAGTTTATATTGGGATTCTATCATATTTCAGGCGATGTTTCAAAGCCCGCGCTTTCCCGCGCGCTGCCGAACGACAGCGGCTTGCGCTTTTGCCCCTCAGCGTCCCCGCACGGTTCGCCGTTCGTCTCTTCGCGGCAGGGCCTTATGTCGCAGCCGCATATAGCCATGGCGTCCTGAAGCAAACGAACGAGCTTCTCCTCTATGCCCGATACTTCAAGCACCAGCTCCGTAACGGACTTGTTTATGTTTATCAGCTCTTCGGAGGTCGCGGCTATCGCTATCGCCTTTTGCAGCTTTTCGCCCTCCGCGTTCAGAATATGCGAAAGCGCGAACTGCTCCATGGCGATGGACGCGATCATCTGATTGCACGCGTCGCCGCATGAGCATGGCGGAACGGGCGGTTCCGGCGGACAAGGCGGGCAAGACGGGCAAGGCGGACAAGGCGGTTCCGGCGGGTATGGCGGCTCCGGCGGGTATGGCGGATACGGATTGCACGGCGGTTCAATCGGCGGATACGGAATAATCGGCGGCAGCGGAGGAAGACATACGGGCGGCTCGGGCAATTCGGGGAAGCACGGATAACTGTTATAAGCGTATACGGAAGGTGCGGCGGCAGGCGGATTATTACGCGGAAAAACCGCGGGGACGACTATCGGAAGCGACCCTGCGCTGTGATTGGCGGGAACGACTATCGGCATTTCCGCGGCAGGCGGCACGCCGAACAACGGAGCCTCCTCAAGCGCGGGCATAACAGGCGGCAGCGGCACGCCGACAGGCGCGGCGGAGCGGACCGCGTGGCGCATTACATGCGTGCCATTCTGCCGCGGCGCAGTCTGCGGCTGCGGTTTTACGGTATGCACCGCCCTGCGCCGCGTTGGCGGCGGCGGCATCTCCACCTTGAATTCTTTAGGCGGAGGAGCAGGCGGCGGCGGAGCCTGCTCAATCGGACGCGCAGGCTGCGGAGGCGTTTGCGGAACGGCAGGCGCGGCGGGAACAACGGGAACGCCCTCGCCGCGGATTACGTCAATTACGCCCGGAAACGCGCGTGTGTTCCCGTCTATTCTTATGTAGGCGGGAAAGTTTTGTATTTCGGATTCACTTACGGCGGGGACGAAAACTGATTCGTCATTTATATGCGACCAGTACAGTTTTATCCCCCCTCATCCTTTTATTGTATAACCGCGTTCCATTTATCACACATAAGACGGCTCAGTCAATCGTATAGTTTACTGCACAACTGATTATATGGAGACAAAAGTATGAGTATGCCGGTTTTTAAAAAACTAACGGAATCCGATATGAGCGACGCCCTCATATCGCTCGCGCATTCCGCGGCGCTGGGGATTGCAAGCGGAGCCTGCCTTGTCTGCGTCGAATCCGCGAAAGTGAACGCCTTCGTCAAGCTGTCGGACGGCACGGAAGAAGAAGACGCGGCGCGGCTTCTGACTGCGGTAGACGCGTCTGTTGCGGATATGACCCGCGCGCTGGCGTCGCGCGAGATATGCGTTTCCGATATGCTTCAGGATGCGAGCGACGCAATAATAAAGATTAGGGAGAGCGAACAGTGAAGCCTTACATACCCGGCGAAGCATTCTGCGGCATAATAAAGAATAATCCGTGTAATCCGTGCCTAGACTGCATGGACGATATTCCGCGCGTCAAGTCTGACGAAAACGGATTCCCCGTCATAGAAGCGAGCGGCGGGGATTTGCCCGCGGTATCGAACGAGCTTATCAAAGCTGTCGCGTCTGCCGCCGATTCATTGGGCAAGCTTATGGAAGCCGAAAACGGCAAAGTGAAAGCGGCGCTGAACCGCTGCATGAATATGGATAACCTTATCGCGGTTAACGATTCCGTGAACGCCGTCACGAAGGAGATCGGGCGGTATGCGTGCGGAGACAAGACTGCGATGGAAGCCGCGGCGAAGATGGTCGATGCTGATTGTAAATGGACGAATGAAGAATGAAAAATGAAAAATGAACAATGAAAAATTGATGGTTAGGAACGGAAACATACAATACCAAACCACCACTATCAATTTTTCATTTTTCATTGTTAATTTTTCATTAACTTGGCTCGCCCGCCTGAATACCAAACTTGTGGTTACGGCTGCGTAACCCCTGTGCAGCCTGCGGAAACCGCGGAACAATCCGCGTCCGCGTCGCAGTCCTCGCATTGGCACGGAGGCGACGCGCCCTTGTCGCATTGCGCCGTCAGGACGCAGTTGAGCTTCTTCGCGGAAGCCTGTTCGATATGCTTCGCGGAGCTCGCAAGCTTGTTCACGGCGTTCGTCATGGTCATGATGTCGTCAGCGTCGGGACTCGCGCCGCTTACCGCGTGCTCCAGCGCGCTTGCGCCGGATACCACGATTCCGCTCGCCGCTTCCTCTATTACGGAGATGGATTCTACGATGCTGGCGAGCGCCTCTTCGGGAAGATTGCACGGCGCGGCGTCCGTCGCGCAGGAACACAGCGCGTTGACGGAACGGCACAGCTTCTTGGACATGGAATCCTCAAGGTTCGCGGCGGATTCAGTCAGGCAGTATACAGCGTCCATCACGTCAAGCACGTCCGCGTCAGTAAGACCGCCCTCATTCGCTGCGAGTCTCAGAGCGTCCGCGCCCGCCTGCACGACTTGCCCCGCGCCGTCCTCTTTTTGCGCTATGCCTTCTATCACTTCGGAGAGGGTGTCCGCCACGTCGGGTTCGAGTACGCAGCAGCCGCTGTCGTCTCCGCCGCAAGAACACAGGGCTTTGAGCGAGACGCACATCTTCTGCGAGGTGATGCATTCCATGCTTGAAAGTGTGTTAATGAGCCGCTGATAGGTTTCGATAAGCTCGGGCAGCCTGGAATTGTAAACCGTTCCGTCGACCGTGAACTTGTTCAGCGCGTTCGCGATCGAGAGCATGATTCCGCCGCCCGCGCGATCCCCGCTTCCGATTGACGTGAGTACCTTGCCCAAAGCGGTTTGCATTCTGGGCGGGAGTGCGGAAGGCGTGCCGTAGCGCGCGAACAGCATAAGGTTTTGAGTTGGGGTAATGACACCGCTGTAACGCTTACCGTAGACGTCGTACCAGCCGAGGAAGGTGTCGCCTGCATCCCTTGCGGCTGAACAAATAGGTGTCGGCACCGAAGATAAGTCGATTTTGCCGTCCTTTGTACTGAAAACCGCATTTATCGCATCGCCGTTTCGCGGATCGAATATGGCGACGTATTTGCCGAGGATATTACCTTGATCACAATCGGCGCCGTTGGGATAACCGGCTCCACTAGCGCCGGTTGTACCTGTTACTGTTGTAGCCGCGGATCCGCAGTTATTATTAATATATAATGGATTACCCACCATGCTTGAATCAATCGCGCCGTATATCTTGTTTGCTTTCCCGTTAGGCGCGGAAATAGTATACGCCGAAACCCGATTACCGGATAAAGAGGTTAAGATAACTCCGTTATCGCTAATATCTAAAATTCCTGCGCACGAGCCTGTGCCTTGAACACATGAAATTGATATATTGGTTACGCAATTATTATCAATCGAGGATGCAGCACCCATTTCATAAGCGATGATTCCCGCAGTATAATCCGAATAACTGCTAATATCGCCGGCGTTTATGCAATTAACGACGCTGCCATAAAACCGTCCTGCTATACCACCGACAGAGTTCGACGGGGAAGATGTGTCCCCAACATTATTGATTGTTCCGAAGTTCGCGCAGTAAAACAGTTCGCTTGATTCATCAGCAGGTCCGATATCTGCGAATCCAATAATTCCGCCGACGAGCGTAACCGGCGATGCTGTATTCTCGGTAATTATGTTTCCATAATTAACACAATAGCTTTCTCCTGCGGGATCACCAATCGTATTCGCATTGCCTTGTCCGAAAAAACCGCCGACAGCGGATACAGATGAATCCTCTATTGAAATATTCCCGTAGTTGATACATTTCGTAATATTGCATGAAGCAGCATTTCCTAAAAAACTACCAACATTGCATTCCGTTTTTATCGTAAAATCCACACAGGATACGCAATTAGTGATTGTCGATCCGGATAACGATCCAACAAAACCACCGATATTACTTGTAGATGGAGAACCCATAGAATCATACTCATAAACGAAAGAACCCTCTACCAAGCAGTTTCTAAATATCGCACCCGGAGTTGTGTGTTCGATGAAAATACCAAAAACTCCAGTGTAATTTTCTATTACTATATTTACGTTCGCTAAGTTTAAGTTTTCTATTACAGAAATCGATCCGTTTGCTTTTGTAAAAAGTGCATCAGTGAGACCGTAAATAGTATGACCATTTCCGTTTAGTTTCATATCATAATCTATGGCAATTTCAAGTGGTTCCCAATCATCTTCTTCAGGTATAGTAATATCATTGATTAAACAAAACTCATCACCATATTGCGCTGATGCTAGTTTTGACCGCAACTCATCAATACCGTCAATTCTAAACGCTGCGGGATATTTCACTTCAACCGCATCCGGGTCTAGGATTTCTTGCACAGGTTTAGGTATGCGTTTGTCATTGTGCATGACGTAATTTACGTTGCCGCAGAGCGGTGCTTCCGCTCTGTTAGAGGCGTTAGTTAGAGGCGCGGGGGGGGGGGGGGGCGGGGGGGGGGGGGGGGGGGGGGGGGGGGGCGGGGGGGGGGGGGGGGGGGGGGGGGG
>JAITHB010000008.1 GCA_031280145.1 Oscillospiraceae bacterium
GCGTTGCTGTATGCTTGTGCTGCTTTTCTGTCGCCCCGCAGCGCGGGCATTTCTTCTCGTTTTCCATTCCCTTATTTTACCACGCTTCCTCCTCCCTCGCAACTCCGTTAGACACTCCCGTTAATTTTGACTGTGTTCTTACACTGCGCTGATAAGCAGAGTTGTGTTAATCGGGCTTGATTTTGCACTATATCGCAAACGCATGTGCACGACCATCTTACATACGACGGCTGCACCGCGCAGCGAAGATTACGGAGACGCTGCCCGGCGGTTCATACGAGACAAGCTTCACCTACGCTAACGACGATGCTGTTACAAAGGTTCAGTTCGGCTCGACAAGCAAGTATGTGAACTATGCGTATGATGGTTTCCGCAGAATAACCGGCGCAACAACACCGCTAGGTAGACGCGCGTTCTCTTACTTCAACGGTGGGCATGGAACCACCTCTCGATCCACGCGCGTATCCAAGATAACCGAGATGGGCAAGACTTGGGAGTATGGCTATGACACGTGCGGTCTAATCACAAGCGAAAAGCGCGGCGGGACGAGCGGGCAATCCGTTACTTACGAGTATGACCATCTCGGGCAGCTTGTTCGTACTAACGATCCCTTCTTTAATGCAACGTGAGTATATGGGTACGATCTCGGCGGAAACATTCTAGAGTGCAAGCGCTACGCATACACGATCGGTTCAGTCGAACGATACGTATGTTTACGGTGACGCAAACTGGAAAGACAAGCTGACCGGGTTCAATGATGCGCCGATCACTTATGACGCAATCGGCAATCCGCTGAACGATGGTAAATGGTCGTACACATGGCAACATGGTCGCCAACTTGCCCAGATGCAGAGCAATGCGCACAATGTCTCGTTCGCGTACAACCATGCGGGACTGCGCGTCCGCAAAACGGTGGACGGTGTTGACGCGCATTACACGCTTCGCGGTAATCAAGTAGTCCACATGACCAAGGGCAACACGCAGATGCACTTTTTCTACGACGCTGCGGGCAAGCCATGCATGGTTGATCTCTGCTAAAAATTCGCCTACTCGCTTTGCCATTCGTTCTCTCTCTACAACTCGCTCCGTGGCCTAGCCCTGCCTTCTTCTTCCTCCATACTTTTTCACGGATTTGCTTGACACCGTCTTAACTCTCAACTCCCTTGCATTCTTCCAATGAATGGTATATAATTGTTCGGATAAACAGCAAGAATAATACACAGGTCGGATAACATCCGGCAAAGGGAGAAAACAAGAATGGCAAAGCAATACGTATACCTGTTCAGCGAAGGCAACGCGAAGATGAAGAACGTCCTGGGCGGCAAGGGCGCAAACTTGGCGGAGATGACCGCAATAGGGCTTCCCGTTCCGCAGGGCTTCACTATCTCGACGCCCGCCTGCACGCGTTACTATGAGGACGGCAAAACGATAGGCGAGGATATCCTTTCGCAGATTTACGCCGCGCTCGCCAAGACGGAAGAGATTGCGGGAAAGAAATTCGGAGACCTGAACAACCCGTTCCTCGTATCGGTGCGTTCGGGGGCGCGCGCCTCCATGCCGGGCATGATGGACACAATATTGAACCTCGGTCTCAACGACGTCGCGGTGGTCGGTCTTGCGAACCTCACAAATAACGAGCGTTTCGCGTATGACAGTTACAGGCGTTTCATTCAGATGTTCTCCGACGTTGTTATGGAGATAGAAAAGAAACACTTCGAGGCGGTTCTCGATGAGATAAAGGAAGCGAAAGGCGTTCAGTTCGACAAAGATTTGTCCGCCGACGACCTGAAGGAACTCGTCAAAAAATACAAAGCCCTCTACCTTAAGGAAAAGGGAACGGAATTCCCGCAAGACCCGAAGGTTCAGCTTCTTGAATCCATCAAAGCTGTTTTCCGTTCGTGGGACAACCCGCGCGCAATCTACTACCGCCGCATGAACGACATCCCCGGCGACTGGGGAACCGCGGTAAACGTGCAGTCGATGGTGTTCGGCAACATGGGTGACGACAGCGGAACGGGCGTTGCGTTCACGCGCAGTCCGTCCACGGGCGAGAAGAAGCTTTACGGCGAGTATCTGTTCAACGCGCAGGGCGAAGACGTGGTCGCGGGAATCCGCACGCCGCAGCCGATTGAGAAGCTGTCGGAAGCAATGCCCGCGGTCTACGACGAGTTCGTGAAGGTCGCGAACACGCTTGAGAGCCACTATCACGACATGCAGGACATGGAATTCACGATAGAGCGCGGCAAACTGTTCATGCTTCAGACGCGCAACGGAAAGCGCACGGCGGCGGCGGCCCTTAAGATTGCGATAGATTTAGTCGACGAAGGAATGCTGACAGAAGAAGAAGCTCTGCTCAAAGTTGAGCCGAAGCAACTCGACGCCCTGCTTCACCCCGCGTTCGACCCGAAGGCAATCAAGGCGGCAAGAGCGATAGCGCAGGGGCTTCCCGCGTCGCCCGGCGCGGCTTCGGGCAGCGTATACTTTACGGCAAAGGACGCGGTCGTCGCGGCAAAGTCAGGCAAGAAAGTTCTGCTGGTCCGCCGCGAAACCACACCCGAGGATATTGAAGGAATGGACCTGTCGCAAGGCATACTCACGCAGCAGGGCGGCATGACTTCCCACGCGGCGGTCGTCGCGCGCGGGATGGGACGCTGCGCCGTCGTCGGCTGCGGCGCGCTCAAAATTAATCAGGATGAAAAGACAGTCACGGTCGGCGGCGAGACGTACAAAGAAGGCGACGTTCTGTCAATCGACGGTTCGACGGGCGCGGTTTACGCGGGCGCGATAGACACGGCGGAAGCCGCCGTCGCGGGGGACTTCGCGCGCTTCATGGGCTGGGCGGATAAAGTACGCAAACTTAAGGTTCGCGCAAATGCGGACACGCCCAAAGACGCGGCGCAAGCCGTGAAGTTCGGCGCGGAAGGAATCGGCCTCACGCGCACGGAACACATGTTCTTCGAGAAAGACAGAATCGCGGCGGTTCGGCAGATGATTCTTTCCGACAGCGAGGCGCAGCGGCGCGAGGCGTTGGCGAAGATTCTCCCTATGCAGCGCGGCGACTTTGAAGGAATCTACAAGGAGATGGGCGAGCGTCCCGTCACTATCCGCTATCTCGACCCGCCGCTGCACGAATTCCTTCCGCAGCACGACCAAGTGGAAGAGATTGAGAAGCTGGCACAAGAACTTGGCGTATCGGCGGAATCGGTAGTCGCGAAGATTGAAGCGCTGCACGAGTTCAACCCGATGATGGGGCACCGCGGCGTTCGCCTGCCGATAACGTATCCCGAAATCGCGGAAATGCAGACGCGCGCAGTTATCGAAGCCGCGCTCAACGTGCGCCGCGAGACGGGTCTTAATATCAAGCCCGAAATCATGATTCCGCTCGTCGGCGAAGTGAAGGAGCTTCAATTCGTAAAGAAGGTTGTTCTTGCGACAATCGAGAAGATATTCGAGGAGCGCGGCGAGAAGGTTGATTACCTCATCGGCACGATGATAGAGATTCCGCGCGCCGCGCTGACGGCGGATGAAATCGCGAAGGAAGCGGAGTTCTTCTCGTTCGGTACGAACGATTTGACGCAGATGACGTTCGGGTTCAGCCGTGACGACGCGGGGCGTTTCCTTGAATCTTACTACACAAACAAGATATTCGAGAGCGACCCGTTCGCGCGTCTCGACCGCGCGGGCGTGGGACAGCTGGTCCGTATGGCGGCGGACAAGGGACGCCAAACGCGCCCCGATATAAAGCTTGGCATCTGCGGCGAACATGGCGGCGACCCGTCGTCAATCGAGTTCTGCCACATTGTCGGTTTGCAATACGTGTCGTGTTCACCGTTCCGCGTACCGATTGCGCGTCTTGCTGCGGCGCAGGCGGCGATAAACAATCGATAGTATAATGCCCGCGGTGTTAATATGCCGCGGGCGATTTACAAATCAGGAACGCCCTGCGGTGCGGGTGGGACGTACGACCCATCCGCACCGCAGGATGCACACAACATCCCCGGTTACAGCTCAGCAGGCGGCAGGAAAAGCAAAGCAGGAAGCGATGGCGAGGAGTAGATTGAGAGAGCGCTTTCTGGAGGTATCAGTCAATGATCGGATTTTACAATAGTCAAGCAAG
>JAITHB010000041.1 GCA_031280145.1 Oscillospiraceae bacterium
GGGCCCCGCCCCGGGGGCCCCCCCAAATAGGTGGGGTTTGGGGGGGCCCCCGGGGGGCGGGTCGCCCCTACAGCATATTGTGTTTTTGCATACCGATAGCCTACACCATGCAGGGCGACCGTCTTCGGTCGCCCGCCGTTACATTACCGATAGGCTTTGGTCTGCAGCCGGAATATTTCATTTTTCACGGCGTGACTATCGGTATTTCCTCTTTAGTAAGGTTCGGCTGGAGCGCGCTGTTGATACCCATCGCAATCGCGTCGGACAAGTTCTGTACACGCTCGTCGATCTCGCGCGGCGTTACGACCATGTCGCCGAGCTGACGCGCGATAACGCGGTCAACGAGAGCGTCAAGCGCGTCCGAGTGTTCGTCAAGGTCGAGGTCAAGGTCGCCCGCAAGAAGAGTGAGCGCGTCGCGCGCGATTGTAGACGCGTAGACGACCATCGGAACTCCTATTGCGATAACGGGAACGCCGAGCGTCTGCTCGTTAAGGCCTCGCCTGTGATTGCCTATGCCGCTGCCGGGGTCGATACCCGTGTCCGCAATCTGAAGCGTGGTGCAGATGCGCGCGGTTTCGCGAGCCGCGAGAGCGTCTATTGCTATTACGGCGCATGGGTGAACATGGTCTACAATTCCGCGAATAACTTCCGCGGTTTCCATTCCCGTCACGCCGAGAACGCCCGGCGCGACTGCGCTGACGGCGCGCACCCTTCCTTTGAGCGACGGCGGCGTTTGCTCGCGCATGTGACGCGTCACGAATATCTTGTCCACCACTTTGGGTCCGAGCGAATCCGCAGTCACGCGCCTGTTGCCAAGCCCCACGACAAGCACGTCCCCGCCTTGCGGAAGCATATGCGCGAGGTTCAACCGCAGGCGCTCGATCAGGATTGTGCGCGTCTCGCAGTCGGGCAGCGGCATATCCTCGCTCGACATTGTTATGTATCTTCCGATGGACTTTCCCAGCGACTGCGCGCCGGCGTTGTTTGTGACTTCCACGATGGTTTCGGTGACGTCGCCATACTCCGTCTGAATCATCGATATGCCGTTGAGCTGCCATTTTCCGCCGGCGGATTCGGGCAGCGATTCCATCGCAAGGTCGGTGCGCACCTGCCGCGATTGCTTCTTATATATAAAGTCGGAACTCATATTGCCCCTTTACAGTCTTGTAGTCATACTGTTATTTTGACCTGATGGCTATAATATATACCGCACACTTTTTAACAGACTCGTGCATTCATTAATTATCGAGGTATTGCTTACGAAATTGCCAATGATTTCCGATTTTAACGGAGAATTACAGCAATAAATGATTAATCATATAAGTTTAATTTGCTGTAATAAAATTGACAGCATTGCTTGATAGAGGTATAATATGGAAAAATCTATCGATATGGCAAGTATTCCCGGTTTACAAATGCACAAGGAGACAAGATGAGAAGACAATATACATTTACGGCGAAGGTCTTTTCGCTATTGCTTTGCTTCATAATATTCCAAAGCGCAGCCTTCGCGGATGTGGAATACCGCTACTACTACTATTCCTGCGCGAACGGTCATCGCTGGCCGTATTCGGAAAGATATTGCGCAATCTGCGGCGCGTATACGCCCAAGTCTTCCGTGCAAATAAAATGGACCGGCGTTTCGCCGTCGCAGACAGGCTATTCGCCGTTCGGCGACAGATACGCGTTCACTCTGGGGCTCGGCGACTTCGGCATGTGGTTCTTCGAGTTCAAAGGCGGTCTTGGCAGCCAGACGGCGCGCGACATTTCTTCGTTAGAGATACTGCGTTCCGCGGCGGGCGAAATCCCATATGTAAACTGCACATTGCTGGCGAACGACACATTGTCGGGGCTTGCCGCGTGGTATTACGCCGACGCTTCGCGATACAACGAGATTGCGGTGTTCAACGGAATCACGGACATGGGAACGCTTACTCCCGGGCAAGTGCTGATGATACCCAATCCGCTGACGACAAAAGCGCGCTTCGGACCGCGCAATGCCGTTCCGTACGTAACGGAGGACGGCGTGTCGGAAGAATTCGCAATCTATGTCGTGCAGCGCGGCGACACGCTTTCCGATATCGCGGTAGTATTCCTCGGCGACGCGAACAGATACATGGAGCTTGCGAAGCTGAACGAGCTGAAGAATCCGCGGCTGCTTTCGATTGGGCAGGAACTGCTTATCCCAATAGAACAAAAATAATCATAGCGGCGGTCGGGAACGGCCGCCGTTTCTGTTTCATCTTTGCGTTTCATCCGATATTATTCTTGCGAACACGCGAAACATGCTGTATAATGATACAATGCCGAATATGTTTTCGGCGCCGTGTTTTTGTGAATTATAAGGAGGAGATTGCCATGCAACGTTTTTCGCGTCTGTTAGCCGCCGCACTGTGCCTTGCGATGCTCATCGCGTGTATCCCCGCAAGCGCGGAGTTCGCGCCGGTACCCAAGGATGAAATCAAAGTCGGTTTCGTTTACATCGGCGACGTATCGGACAAGGGTTACACATACGCGCACCACCAAGGTACGCTCGCCATGCAGGCGGCTCTCGGTCTTCGCGACGACCAGGTTCTTTATAAGACAAATGTTTCCGAGGATGCGGCTTGCGAAACAGCCATCATCGAGCTTATCGAACAGGGTTGCAACATCATCTTCACCACCTCGTTCGGCTTCATGGATTACACCGAGGCGGTCGCCGCGGAATATCCGAACGTCATCTTCAGCCACTGCTCCGGTTACAAATCCAACGGCGTAAACTTCAACAACTATTTCGGACGCATATACCAGACGCGTTACCTTTCGGGAATCGCCGCGGGCCTTAAGACGCAGACCAACAAAATAGGTTACGTCGGCGCGTTCGAGCTTCCCGAAGTCGTCGGCGGCGCAAACGCGTTCACGCTCGGCGTTCGTTCCGTGAACCCCGACGCCGAAGTCATCCTCCAATATACCAATACATGGTATGACCCGACGACAGAGCGTCAGGCCGCGGAAGCGCTGCTCGACCTGGGATGCGACGTTATAGCGCAGCACCAGGACACAACCATGCCGCAGATTGCGGCGCAGGAGCGCGGCGTATGGGGAGTAGGATACAACGCCGACATGACGGAAGACGCGCCGCAGGCGCACCT
Organism: Oscillospiraceae bacterium; assembly: GCA_031280145.1. Classification (GTDB taxonomy): domain Bacteria; phylum Bacillota; class Clostridia; order Christensenellales; family Aristaeellaceae; genus JAITHB01. Next base: position 3,132 of record JAITHB010000041.1, read on the forward strand.
CACTGCGCCTACCTGGAACTGGGGCGCATATGTCACGGTCGCCGTTCAGTCTGTCATAGACGGAACTTGGACGCCCGATAACATCTTCTGGGGAATGAAGGAAAACCTCGTCGACCTTAGCCCGCTTTCCGCGAACAACGCGCAAGGCGCGCAGGAAGCAATCGACGCGGAAGCCGTCCGCATTCTCTCCGGCGAATTTGACGTGTTCGACGGACCGATCTACGACAACGCGGGAGCGCTTCGCGTCGAAGAGGGACAGCGTTTGACCGACGCCGAAATCACTTCTATCGATTGGTACGTTGCGGGGCTTTCGCTCAAATAACAATTGATATACGTGGGCGGTTATATAACCGCCCTGTATTGTTCGTGGTGCAGCAATGATTGAAGCCCCGTCCGTCCCCCGTCTCCAAACAATCAACCTGACAAAATCGTTCGGCGAGCTTCGCGCTTGCGACGGCGTCAGCGTTAACGTTAACGCGGGCGAAATTCTCGCGCTGCTCGGCGAGAACGGCAGCGGCAAGACCACGCTCGTCAACATGGTTGCGGGCTTGTATAAACCGGATGGCGGCGAAGTGCGCGTATCGGGCGCGCCTGTCGCCATTCATTCGCCGACGGACGCAAGGCGCTATGGCATCGGCATGATTCACCAGCACTTCAAGCTTGTCGAGGTCTTCACCGCAATCGAGAACATCTGCTTGGGCATGCCGCGTGAGAGCACCCGCCGCGGTCTTATGGCGCGAACACTCGCGTTCATCGAGAAGTACGGTCTGGGCGTTCCGCTTGACATGAAGGCTTACCGCATGTCAGTCGCGCAGAAGCAGACTGTCGAAATCCTAAAAGCGTTGGTGCGCGGCGCGGATATTCTGATACTCGACGAGCCGACCGCTGTTCTGACGCCGCAGGAATCGGAGAAGCTGTTCGATATTCTTCGCAAGATGAAAGAAGCGGGATGCGCCATAATCATTATAACGCATAAGCTTGCGGAAGTGATGGAGCTGTCCGACAGGGTTTCAATTTTGCGGGCGGGAAGGAATGTCGGCGAGTTTGCGACGGCGAAGACGAACCCTCGCGAGCTTACCGAACGCATGGTCGGGCGCAAGGTCGACTTATCCATCGAACGCGTTCATGCGCAGAAAAGACCGCTTCTCACACTGGAGGACGTCTCTTACGCACACGCGGGGGTGAAGCTGCTGGACGGCGTCAGCTTCGACGTGTCGGGCGGCGAGATACTCGGTGTTGCGGGCGTTGCGGGAAGCGGGCAGAAACAGCTTTGCGAAGCGATCGCGGGGCTTACCGGGATTACGTCAGGCTCGATTCGTTTGCTTGGCGAAGAGCTGGCGCACCTGTCGCCGCGCGAGATTTACGACAGGGGAGTGCGCCTTGGATTCATTCCCGAAGACAGGCTCGGCATGGGCCTGGTCGGCTCGATGGACGTAACCGACAACATTCTGCTGCGCGAATACAGAACCCAACGCGGCGGTTTCATTCGCCGCAAGCCCGTTCGCCGCAAGGCGATGACGCTCGTGAGCGACCTCGCCGTCGTTCCGCCCGACATTAACCGCGCGGTCAGCCAACTTTCGGGCGGCAACCTGCAAAAGGTTCTGCTGGGGCGCGAGCTTATGCAGAGCCCGCAGCTTCTCGTAACGTCGTATGTCGTGCGCGGTCTGGATGTAAACTCATCTTACACAATATACGATCTGCTCAACGACAGGAAGAAGAACGGCGTAGGCGCGCTCTTCATCGGCGAAGACTTGGACGTTCTGTTGGAACTGTGCGACAGAATACTCGTTATGTGCGCGGGGCGCGTAACCGGAATTCTTGACGCTAAACACGCGACGCGAGCGCAGATTGGGTTGCTGATGACAGGAAGCGAGGCCGTCTGATGCGGATACGTTTTGTAAGACGCATGGGCGTAAGCGCCGCGGCGAAGCTTCTTCTGCGATTCGCGGCGGTCGTTCTGGCGCTGCTCACTGGCGCGCTGTTCATCCGCTTGATTGGGTTCAGCCCCGCGCAGATTTATGCGGGCATGGTGAAGGGCGTAACAGGTTCCACGATAAGCGTTCGCGAGACCGTGAAGATTGCGGCGCCGCTCTGCGTCACCGCGCTGGGGCTTGCGGTCGCGTTCCGTATGCGGTTCTGGAACATCGGCGGCGAGGGGCAGATGACGGTCGGCGCAATCGCCGCGTCGTATATCGCGCTCTTTCACGCGGACTTGCCGCAGCCGCTGCTTATCGTCCTCATGAGCGCAGCCTCAATAATCGCGGCGGGGTTCTACGGGTTCATTCCCGCGTGGTTTAACGCAAGGTTCGGCACGAACGAGACGCTGTTCACGCTTATGCTGAATTACATCGCAATCTACGTCGTGCAGTATCTGCGCGAAGGACCGTGGAAGAACCCCAAGGACATGGGTTACCCGAAGATTGCCATGTTCGCCGCGAACGCGCAGCTTCCCAAAGTTTTAGGCGTTCATATCGGCTGGATTATCGCGCTCGCGCTTGCGGTCCTCGTGTTCGTCTATATGCGGTATACGAAGCAGGGCTACGAACTGACGGTGGTGGGGGAGAGCTCCAACACTGCGCGTTACGCGGGGATGCCCGTGCGCAGGATCATCATTCGCACCGCGATAATAAGCGCGGCGCTGTGCGGGCTCGCGGGAATGATGAAGGCGGCGGGTGCGGACAGAACGCTGACCGACGGCGTTGCGGGCGGAATCGGCTTCACCGCGATAACCGTGTCGTGGCTGTCGGAATTGAACCCCATCGCGATAGTTGTCGTCTCGCTGTTGTTTTCCGCGCTTGAGAAAGGCGCAGGATACGTGCAGTCCACATACAAAATATCATCGTCCGCGGCGGCTGTTCTGCAAGGGATTATACTTTTCTTTGTTCTAGGCAGTGAATTTTTTATCAGAAGAAGAATAGTTTTAGGACATTTGCATGACAAAGCGTGAGTTAATTGACTACTGTCTGACGCTTCCGATGGCGTATGAAGATTATCCGTTTGAGCCTGTCGGCGCGGCTATGCGCCACACGGGAAATAAGAAGATATTCGCGTATATTTCGGAGTCTGAGCGCGGTCTGAAGCTTGTGTATAAAGCTCATCCGACAAAGATTCAGTTTTGGCGCGATCAATTTGAAGCAGTGAAGCCCGCGTTCCACTGGAACAAGGAATATTGGAACGAGGTATATGTGAACGAAGTGGAATTTGATTCCGCGCGCCTGATGATTCTTGACAGCTACGACCTGATAAAACCTAAATTGAAACGCCGGAATACCACTTCGCCTGCGCCGTAAAAACGCGACCGTTCAAATACGCCAACACGCCGCCCGTTCTGAACTCCATCTTGACGGCGAACAACTGAAGCTTGCGAACATGCAGGCTTTTATTTATCGCGCGGTCGCCGTATTTGTCGTCGCCCAATATTGGGCAGCCGATTTTTGCGAACTGCGCGCGTATCTGGTGTGTGCGTCCCGTGTGCAGAACCGCTTCCGCGATGGGGGCAACACCGCTTTTGAGTATACGATACTCGGTGACAGCGAGACGCGCTCCGCCCTTCGCGTAATCGTATGCGCGAACCGTTCCCGCTCGGTCGTCCTTAAGGAGATAATGACGAAGCGTCCCCGATTGCTTTTGCGGACATCTTGCGAGCGCGCACCGATACGCCTTGATTATGCCGGAACGCGAATTCTCACCTGTAACAGTGCTGTGTGTAGAAAGGCGGAACTCCTCAAACGCCGCTTGCTGAATCGCTTCCGTTTTCGCCAGCAGAACAAGACCGCCCGTCGTCGCGTCGATTCTGTGGCAAGGATAAACGGGGATATTGCGTTCCGCTGAAAGAACGCCGACCAGCGTCGGACGCGCGTCGTTCTCAACGCACATTCCCTGCGGCTTGTCCGCGATTATTATGTTTTGGTCTTCATAAACGATTGTCACGGCGATATTTCCAGCAGACGGAAATCAAGCGCGTCGCACGACGCGAGATGATAACGCGTGTTATCGACAATTCCGCTGAATCCGTTCGCGATGCCTTCGCCGTGCAGATGTCCGTACACCACATCATGAACGCCAAATTCGCAGAACAGCTTTGTAAGCTCCGTATGGTTCCTGTAACGGAACAGCGGGGGATAGTGCGTCATGACGACGAGCCGCTCTGAAGTTCGGCTCTTGCAAGCGTGTTCGAGTGAAAGTCTCATGCGAATCAGCTCACGGCTGTAGATTTTCAGGTCTTCCGCGTACGTCTTGCTCGATTCGTCGGGAAGCGTCCAACCGCGCGAACCGCATATTATGACATTTTCAAATTGGATCGAATCGTTCTGCAGCGCGTACATATTTTCGGGCAGCGCTTGACGCACCTTCGTGATTGAGTTCCACCAATAGTCGTGGTTGCCGCGAATCAATATCTTTTTACCCGGCAGTTCGCCGATTTGCAGTATATCCGCCTTTACGCCGTCAATATCTTGGCTCCACGAGAAATCGCCGGGCAACAGAACAACATCGTCCGCGCCGACACGCGACAGCCAATCGGACGCGATGCGTTCCATATGGCCGTCCCAGTTTGCGCCGAAGATGTCCATCGTTTTGCCGGCGTCGCCCGGCAGGTGGAGGTCGCCGATAGCGAATATTCTCATACTTAAATTAATGAGGAATGAGGAGTTAGGAGTTAGGAATTAGGGGGTGCGGCGGGTATGTTATATTGTGAGGGACGGTGTTTTGATAACCGCGGGCGGCATGTTGATAACCGTGGGCGATGTTTTGAAGACCGCGGGCGGTGAATTGTGTACCGCGGGCGACCGAGGCGGTCGCCCCTACTGGTTTTACGTTTCTTACACGATTGACCGCAGTCAAACCCCTGTAGGGGCGACCGCCTCGGTCGCCCGCCTTCACCACAAACGTTCGTCACAGTACAACGCGCCCGCTGCACCCCTTAATTCCTAACTGATTTATTCCTCTTCTTCCTCGTCGTCGCCCTGCTCTTCCTCCGCAAGCGCTTCATCAAGAGAAAGCTCGCGGTCGATTTCGCCAAGCTCGCTTCTTGGTATGTCGCCCGCAGTGTCAAGCGTTATTTCGTCCATGCCGGAGAGCGAACCCGCGTCCACGTCCGCGTTTTCCGCGGCTTCGTCGCCGTCGTCCTCGATTGCTTCCTGCGTTTGCCCCATCTCTTTCAGGCACATCGCGCAAAGCTCGCGCCCGTGCATTACGGGGTTCTCGTTGCAAACGGGACAGATGTCAATCGCTTCGCGCTCAGGCTCCCCCTTGATTTCGCGTCTGCATACCGTGCAGTATTTCTCGCCGTCCAGAATGTAGTTAAGCTCACATCGCGGACATTTAACAAGTGCCATCCGAACCCTCCTGTTGGTTTACTGTTTTACCAAGAACTGCCATCGGATTCCCATTTGGATAACATTTCCATGGCAAAAGTTTTCCAATTTTGTTGCAGTATTATTGCATAAATGTTACATTATGTCCATCATTCCGTTTTATCCCAATCCGAGCAACCCTTGGCACACAGAATACACCATATGCACCGGGGGCTTTAAGGTGTACGGGAATCGGAATTAAAGGAGGGCAATCAATGAAATCCATATCCAAGTCCAAATTTATATCGCACTCAAAATCCGCAAGCGCAATCAGAACGCTGCTGCTCGTCGCGGTCTGCGTGATTGCCGCGCTCGCTCTCGTTCAGTCGGCGCTGGGAGAACAAGAACAGGAACGAGAAGAAGAGCAAGGCTATTATAGTTACGGAATCGTCGCAGGTCAAGAGGTAAACGGAAATAACGCGGCAAATAATCTCCTTTTCGTCCCAACGCTCACTCCCACGCTCACCCAAACCACAGAATCGTACGCGCCGAGTGTTTTACAAGTACAAGACGAAACACAGAGCGTCATTGTTCCAACCGTTCAGCTTCTTCCGCAAACCGTATCCGAAGAAGAGGTTCCCGCTGTTGAAGCTTTCCAAACAGAGCCTGCGGAAGAAGCCCCGCCCGCTGAAGTTCTGGCGTATCAGTATACAAACCCGACGACTCAGTACGCAAGCCAATCAAGCATATGCCCGACGCTCTCGCCGTCCTTCACGATGTACTTCAACGGATATCCAATCACCGTAACGAACGCCGCGTACAACAACGGCGTATCCACAATAAGCGCGGGCTATTCGGGAACAAGCTCCACATGCCCGACCACTGTATACCCGACATACCCCACGGGTTCAGTCTCGTCGTCTTCCTGCCCGACGTACACCTCGCCTTCGTATGACTACACCAAATGCAACACGCTCGCGCTTTGCGGCGACGGCTATTGCGGCTACTACGGCTGCACGGCGGGCGGGCAATGCCTGTACGGCTACTGCCCGAGCGGAAACTGCACCGCGGGCGGCAGCGGCGGAAACGGCGGCACGATAACCAATCCCGATTATATTCCCGCGCCGACGACGCCAAGCCTTGTAGCCCAAGAGTTTGAAGTTCTCGCAATGATTAACGAGGAGCGCGCCGCGAACGGCAAATCGCAGCTTGTAATGGACGCTGAGCTGCAAGAGCTTGCGCGCCTTAAGAGCCAGGATATGGCGGAGAACAACTACTTTGCGCACGAGTCGCCGACATACGGCAACGCCGCGGATATGCTCAAGGCGAACGACTATTCATACAGCGCGGTCGGCGAGAACATTTCGCACCACGCGGACATATACACCTCGCACGCCGCGCTGATGGCGTCGAGCGGTCACAGGGCGAATATCCTCAACGCCTCGTTCACAAGCGCGGGCATAGGAATAGCGCTCGACGACAGGGGATATCCGCTGGTTACGGAAATCTTCACGCGGTAGAACAAATCGGCGGTGTTCGTGTTATCGAACGCCGCCGATTCAGACTGTCGACAAAGCCCGTCGGAATTGTAAACGGCGGGCGAACGACCCACCCCGCCAAATCTGCGGATTTGTCGGGGACCCCGGGAGGCGGTCGCCCCTACAGGGTGTATGCTATCGGTATACAGGAACGCAATATGCTGTAGGGGAGAGC
>JAITHB010000065.1 GCA_031280145.1 Oscillospiraceae bacterium
TGTGACCCGGGGGCGTGCCGGGGGCCCGCCCCTACAGTTTTCTTTTACATACGCTATTTAATAAAAACAATGTTTGTCGGGGCGAGCCCCGGGCTCGCCCGTCCGATTGCCAAACCGCACGCCGCAATGTAGCTGCCCGTCGTATACCCTTATACCTTATACCTATTTACCTAACCCTTAACAATTGTACTCCCGCCACAGCGTCCAGCAGCCGCCCAACAGTTTGTGGTTGTATTGGTAGCCGACAAGCCCAGCGGGAGGCGCGCTGCCGTCATCGCTCGTGATTATGAGAACGGACTGGGAGACCGCGCCTTCGCTTGTGAGGACGCCAAGCAGGCTCTCATACTCGTAGGTGGGTGAAGGCGTCGTGACGAACAGCCAGCCGTCCATCTTGATGCGCTCGTCGGGCGTACCCGTTTCAAACAGCTCGCGCAGGTCGTCCGTGCCTTGCGGCCATTCCAGGGCGGGTTTGTGATATTTGCGCCAGACAGGCCACGCTTCGGGCGGCGGCTGGTCGGTGGCAGCCGAAGAGGATGATACGGGCGCTGCTTCTTCTATCGTTGTCTCAGTTACTTCAATCGGATTAGATGCTTCGACAGTTTCCTCTATTATTTCTATAATTTCTTCCGCTTCCGCGGAAATCGGCTCTGCCGTCTCAAGAATATCGTCAAGCAGAACGTCTATCGCTTCAACTTCATCCTGCGTCTCGGCTTCCTCTGCGGGAGTATTCCAAATGGCGACGTTTGCTTCCGCGGGAATTTCCGCGTCGAAGAACGGCGAACGCGTGTCCGCAAGTTCGCTCAAGACTTCCTGAAACTCGCGCATCCCTTCCTCAACTTCCGCTATCGCTTCGGTGACCAAATCGATTTTGTTGATTATCTCTTGGGAGGTACTTGCGCTGACAGGCGCGCTCGCTTCGGCATTATACTTCTTCGACAGCATATCAAACACCGCGCGCTCAACTTCCTCGCCTTGCGCGCCCAGTACATCCAGCCACTTTTCAGCCTGCGACGCGGAGGAAGTTTCGCCGACGACAGCTTTCTCGACTATCGGCGCGCTTCGTTCCTGCTCGACGGCGACGGAAAGATTCGGCTGCATCTGCTCAAGAAGATCATTCTTGCGCTTCTCCTGTTCCACGAGGCCCTCGGCAAAACCGCAGTTTTGGCGGGATGGGTTTTCCGCCTTTTGAGCCAGCACAAACTCGCGGTTCTGTTTCACTGCCGCCGCCGCGCTGCTTATGTGAGAATCACTGTACATGCTCTTGAGCGCGCTCCAATCCACGCGGCGCGAAGCGAGCGAACCCGCAAGCGACGCAATGCCGCCGCTCGTCACAACGATTGTTTCAAAATCGTCTATCGCAAGTCCGTCAAGCTCGAACGAATCAAACGATCGGAGCAGCGCGCCTTGCCCCCTGCTGTCCACGCGCAGCCTGCCCGCGTCTACGCGCTTCTTCTTCGCCAACGATACCAGCCAGCCGTGCACGTTCGCGTCCTCGCGCGCCAAACCGCCCGCCTGAAACTTCAGCGTCGTCTTGCCGCCCTGCGCTTCCATATTCACAAAACCGCTGGTTCCGTTCTGCCCTTCAAGCATTATCAGCTTTTTCCTGTATGTCGGCTGACTTTGCGAATCCTTCTTCCACATATATGTCTTTTCCAATCCCAACGTGTCCACTAAATGTCACCGCCTATCATTTTTATACTCCATAAAGCAAAGTACAAGCATTGCACCGTCGAAACAGCCCTTTGAAATTGTTTATGCGGAACAGTGCGGCGGCAGAACCCAAACACTTCGTCTTTGAAAATATTGTGATTCCCGGTTCAATATGCTATAATCTGCCATAAACAATCTGAAATCTACAAAGGCGGTGCAAAGGTGAGACGGACTGTTTGCATAATTCTGTTAATTCTGTCGTCGGTCGCTTTCATGCCGCCGGCCGCGCTGTGCGACGAGCCGATTGTATACCAAGGCAAAGCCGCGACAAACCTCTCAATCAGGGAAAAGCCCGATTCAGGCTCCGAACGCTTGGCTTACTTTGAGACGGGCGAAACCGTGAGCGTCATTTCCTACGACCTTGAGTGGCTGAAGGTTGTGAAGAACGGCGTCGTCGGCTACGCCATGCGCAAATATGTGGATGTGGACAAGAAACTTGACCCGTCCGCGCCAACCTATGGTTCCCTTCAAAACAAACACGTTGCGGTTGTGATAAACGACGCGCCGATGTTCTCGCAGCCGAACACCAACTCCGCCAACCTCATGAACGTTAAGCGCGGCGCGCGCCTTGCCATCGCAGCCATCAAAGACGGCTGGGCGAGCGTTCTGTTCAACCGTCAGTTCGGGTATATACACGCGTCTAATCTCGCGGAACTCGAACCAATCGCGCCCAATCCGCTGACCGCCGCCGCAGGTTCAATAATATCCGCGTTTGAAACGTCATACACTTTAAGCGACGCGCCGCTGATATTGGGTCGTATAGAGAACATCCGCGTCGCTTGCGCTTATATGAACGGCGCCGTCGTCCGCCCAAACGAGCGCAAGTCGTTCAACAGTTGGATAGGGCCGTACACAAGGGAACGCGGCTATATGGAAGCGCCAGTGCTTATCAACGGAACAACCGTGCCGGGCTCGGGCGGCGGAACATGCCAGGTTTCCACAACATTCTACAACGCGCTCATCCTTCTGCCCGGCATAACCATCCAAGCGCGCCGAGCGCACGGAGCGCAAGGCGCGGCATACGCTCCGTACGGCGTGGATTCCGCGGTCGGCAACGCACAGCTCGACCTCGCGTTCCGCAACGACTACGATTTCCCGATAGTTATAGACACATACGCGGTCGAGGGAATACTTTACATCGCGCTGTATAAGGAATTCAAACCGTAGGGACGGACGAATACCGACGCGCCAACATAAGAATTATAATCGGAATGGAGGTTGGCATGACAGAGAGACTCCGCTCGCTTAACGATAAAAGCAACGACCTGCTCCGACGCACCGCCATAGTTCTTGCGGTGCTCGCAGTGATTGCCATACTTGTGTTTCTGTTTCCTTATGTCGCGCCGTTCATCGTCGCCATTCTCATCGCCGCGCTTATCGAGCCTGTCGTCAAGCTCGTCGCGAAGGCGTTCCCGAAGCTTCGCTTCGCGCGCACCGTCGCTTCCGCCATCTGCACTATTATCGTTCTGGCGATACTGCTTGTCGTCAGTCTTACCGTAATGGCGCGCGTGTTGTCGGAACTGCGCCTTGCGGCTATGACGCTTCCCAAATCCGTTTCTCAATGGGTGGCGGACGCCACCACATGGGTTAAGGTGAACCTTGACAATGTCGAGATGCTGGACGACGCCATCCGCACCTACATAGAAGACCTGATAACGACGCTCGGGCGCTCCGCCACCCAATTCGCGACGACAAGCGCGACCACGGTCGTCCGCGGCGTGTGGAACACCGCGACCGTCACCGTTCCGCAGATACTCCTCTTCATCACCATCACGTTCATGAGCATCTTCTACTTCTCGGCGGACAGGATACGCATCTTCTCGTTCCTTCAGAACCTTGTGCCGCATGTCATGCGCGAAAACGGAAGGCTCGTTAAGGCGAACCTCTTCCGCGGAGTGTTCAGCCAGATTCGCGCCTCGCTGATTATGCTCGTTATCACGTTCGCGGAGCTTTCGCTCGGCTTCATTTCCATCCGCATGGATTACGCCGTGCTGCTGGCGCTGATAATCTCGCTGTTTGACGCGCTGCCGATCGTCGGCGCGGGTCTGTTTCTACTGCCGCTTTCCATATATGGGTTCTTCACCAATAACATACTGCACGGCGTCGGTCTGCTTTTAATCTATCTTGTTATCGGGATTGTCCGCCAGACCGTCGAGCCGCGTATCATCGGCAAGAACATAGGATTGCACCCGCTTGCCACGATGCTTGCGATGTATATAAGTTATAAGCTTATCGGTCTTTCGGGAATGCTGTTGGGACCAATCGTGATGTCGCTGTGTAAAATTGTCGTCGAGCTTTCCGCATTGCCCGCCATACCGACGGTCGTTTCCGAGGTTGCGCAGAGCGCGCAGCCCAAACCCGCGAAGGACGTGAAGAACGTTGTTCTTAAGACAAAATCGAAGAAGCGCGGATGATTTCCGCGCTTCCCAGGCTGTCGACAAATGGTTGTTTTGTATGCGGACGGGCGAACCGGGGGCTCGTCCCTGCAGCATATTGAGTTCCTGCCTACCGATAGCCTATGCCATGTAGGGGCGACCGCCCCGGCAATGTCATTCAGATAAAATTGACAAGATCACCTAAAGGTATAAAATAGCAATAGGTGATGAAAGTGGAGAGAGTAATAGAGATAATGAAGATG
>JAITHB010000037.1 GCA_031280145.1 Oscillospiraceae bacterium
TCTCTAATGCTGAAGTGATACTCGCCCGCATCATCTATTACCGGGCTGGTGAAGGTTATGCTTCCGCAAGTTTCACCGGCTATCGGTTCGATGGCGTTCGCGCCGGCGGCGACGGGCATGATTTTGTTGTATCTTCTATATTGCATTTTGTTTCTCCTAAACTAAATTTGATAGTAACTTGAAAAAAAGGGGTTCCTCCCCCTTTTAATGATATGCCGCGACAGCTTAATATGTTACACAAGGAAGGTGCCGCATACTGAATATCGGAATCGGGCACCTCTTCTTCGCGGTAGAATCGGTGCGCCGCGCCTGCGGCTCAGCGGCGGAATCGGTGCGCCGCGCCTGCGGCTCGGCGTTGTAAAGCGCCGTTAATTCGTATTGCATGAACCTCACGTCGAGCCGCTCGGGACCGTTGAGCGCGGACGCTATAAGGTTTCCGTCTTCGTCGTAGAGATCCACCGCCACCTCGCCGGGTTCAAGAAGCCGCCCGTCAATCTGTATATGCGAGAATAGCTGAAGGCTTATCGGCTGCGCGAGATTCTCGTTGTATACGTTGACGAACTCGGGAAACCCGTCAGGGTATTCCGCTTGCGCGGATAAAGCCCCGTCGCCGTCCTTTGTGACGTGAACGATTACGCGATAGGCGCTGCCGTCCGTCAGCCACATGTTGGTCGGCTGCGTCGCTTCCCTTACGGTGTAGACATAGTCGCCCGTCTGCTCGAACGTAAGTTCCTTGAACGCAATCTCGCCGCAGGTTTCGGCCGCGCGCGCCGTCGGCGCTGACGCGTCTGCCGTTGCCGCGTTCGTCCGCGCTTCCTCGGCTGCGGCCGCGCTTGCCTGCGGCTCCTCGGCTGCGGCTGCGCTTGCTTGCGCTTCCTCGGACGGCTGCGGATTGTCTTGAATGGTAAGAGTCCGCCAAAGCTCGCCGCCGTCGGGCTTCTTCACGGCGCATTTTGCTAATCCGCACTCGGGGCGCATCCTTCGCGAGAAGCGCCGCGGCGAGCCCGCGTTTCCGCAATACATCGGAAGACCGACGCGGCGCATTTCGCCGCAGCGCAGCGTCCACCACGGAAGAAGCGGATTGTCTTCAAACACCGCGGATTCTTTGCCGCAATCGTCGTCATCATCGTCGTCGCCATCGCCGCCATCGCCATCGCCGCCATCGTCGTCATCATCGTCATCGTCGTCGTCGTCGTCGCCGCCTTCTTCGGGATCGACGGTGAAGATTGGGAAGCCTTCGGGGTATTCGATTATAACCTCATCCTCATTGCTGTTCTCCGTAACCTTAACGGTTATCGGGAAGCATTGCCGCGAGTTTTCGGCATCGGGAATTTCCCCCGACAGGCACATGGTGAACTTGTATTCGCCATATTTATCAAGAAAAATTTCGGGGAAGTATACGTATCCGTTGGGATCCAAGGCTTCCGTCTCTGTCGGAACGGCGGAGCTTGGATTATCTGCGTCGGTTATGTATGTCGCCATAATGATTCCTCCGTATAATAACTCATAATCATTATATGGACAAACCGCGGCGGCGTTACAGCCAAAGCTATGGAAAAAGGCGGCCTTACGGAAGGCCGCCACAGACTGTCGACAAGCGATTATTTTGTATGCGGGCGGGCGAGCCGGGGGCGCGCCCCTACAGCATATTGAGTTCCTGTATACCGATAGCATACACCCTGTAGGGGCGACCGCCTCGGTCGCCCGCCCTTTACAACGCCTGTGGGCTTTTGTCGACAGCCTGAGGCGGCCTTACGGAAGGCCGCCATGCAGAATCTACCGCGTATCTTTACGCCGACTGCGCGCGGCTGGTTTCTATCTGCGTTATCAATATGGCGACCGACGCCGCCATATCTTCATTCTGAACGGCAATCCCTTCGGGGATTCTAAGCGTTGCGGGCGCGAAGTTCCATATTGCCTGTACTCCGCCCGCGACAAGCGCGTCGCACACAGCTTGTGCTTCGCGGCCGGGAACTGTTATTATTCCGATTTGAATGCCATGCGACCTGCACTTGCAGGCAATATCGGAATCGGGATAGATGGCGGTATTGCAGAACGCTGTTCCGACATACTTTGGGTTCTTGTCGAACGCGGCGATTACGCGAATGCCGTATTTTTCCAGATTTTCATATGAGATAAGAGCTTGACCCAGCCGCCCCGCTCCTACCACCACTGCGTTATACATCTCGTGGTGTCCCATAAATTTTGTGATCGCGCTGATGAGATCGCGGGTTTGATAGCCGACCTTCGGCTTGCCTACGCCGCTGACGCACGACAGGTCTTTGCGCACCACGACGTCGTTTATGCCTAAGGCATTTGCGATTATCGTCGCTGAAATGTACTGCATGGAGTCGTCCGGCAGGTGATTCAAGTAATGCAGGTACTGCGCGATACGACGATATGCCGGAAGCGAAACCGGCAACTTTCTCATTTTTCAACCTTCCTTCTGTTATTTATTTTCTTTGTCCCCGATACAAGACTTCGACCGCCCTGATTCGTTTGAACGATATCGATAATCTTGTATCGATATTATTATATCTGTGACGCTCGGTACTGTCAACCCCCGTAAAAACGCTCAAACGATATTTTATTTCTGATGGTATAATTAATATGCATGATCCGAACCATGTCTTTCATTTTCATTCCCCGACCGCTCTTCCGGTATATATTTATTGCCGTATGTTGTGTTTTCTGATATAATGCACTCATATTCAGTTATTGTCCAAGAAATAATTTACAGGAGCGGCGGTGCGATCATGCAAAAAAAATATCTCTCAATCTTTATTATTTTCTTAATAATCTGCGCGTCTTCCGTCTTTTTTTCCGCTATTCCCGCGTCGGCGGCGGAAAAAGCCGCGACTAACGCCGCTCCCGTAAGCTTCATATTCGCGACGGACATACACTATCTCAAGCCCGAGCTTATGCGCGAGTCGCAGGCGTTCAAGGACGCTCTCGCGACAGGCGACGGGAAGCTTGTAGAATATATCGATGAAATCGTCGACGCGTTCATCGCGCAGGTTATTGAAGCCAATCCCACCGCGCTTGTTCTGGGCGGGGACATATCGTTCAACGGCGAGAAACTTAGCCACGAAGCTTTGGCGGCAAAGCTTCAGCGAGTCCGCGACGCGGGCATCCCCGTTCTCGTTATACCCGGCAATCATGACATAAACAGAACCGACGCGCGGGAGTACCGCGCGGACGGCGTTTATCGAACGCCGTACATCACTCCCGAGGCGTTCCGCGACCTCTATTTCCCGCTTGGCGCGGACGGCGGAATCGCGTTCTATGACAGCGCGCTCTCCTATGTCTATCGGCTTGGCGATAACGTCAGCCTTCTTATGATAGACGACTGCCGCTACGAGGCGGGCAACGTTCATGAGGACGGCTACATAAAGCCCGTTCAGATGGCGTGGCTTAAGGAACAACTTAGGCTTGCAAAGGAGGAAGGGCAGACCGTCATAACGGTTTCGCACCATAACCTGCTGGAACATAATTCACGCTTTGAAAGCGGTTACGCGCTGATAAACTGGCCCGCGCCGCTGGCTCTGTTTGAGGAATACGGCGTTGCGCTGCACATGTCGGGGCACATGCACATCCAGCATGTGAAGCAGGCGCACGAGGGATACGGAATATTCGACGCGGCAAATTCCGCGCTGGCGGTGTGGCCGTTCCAGTACGCCGTAGTGGAAGTTGATTCAAACGGTGAAATATCGCTGTCTTCCCAAAGAACAAACGTTGACGCGTGGGCGGCGTCCGTCCAAAGCGAAAACGAAACCCTGCTGAACTTCAACCAATACGCGTACGACTATACCTTCGTGTGCAACGGCGCGCATATCGACCGCAGGCTTGCGGAATATCCGAACATATCTGCCCAAGACAAAGAGAAGATGGTCATGGCGGCTCAAATTCTTCACGCGGAATACTTCGCGGGACTGCCATACAGCGTTGCGGAGGATGACGAGGGATTCGGGCTTTGGCGCAAGAATTGCCCCGAGCTTTCCTATGTGGAATCGGTGCGCGTTATGTTCAATGAGAAGACGCTTCAGTTGCCAATAATTATCGATTCGCGAGCGAAATAATCGTATATATTTTACGAAAATATGCAGCGGCGCCCATATATGGTTGCAAAACGCGGACGAATAGTGTATAATCCCATCGGGTTTATCATTCGTCGATCCCGCGTTTTTCTCTGTTTCATACTATATTATACAGTAACTTTGTGATGAGCGAAAGATGGTGATTTACTCTTGCGATATGACATACGAATGTTGGTAACAGATTTGGACGGAACGCTGATCAGCGAGGAAGACAGCATATCGGAGGAGAATCTCCGCGCGCTGCATCAGTGCCGCGAGATGGGTATAATCGTCGCCCTCTGTTCGGGGCGCGACCCGAAAAATGTGAGCGACATCGCGCTCGCGGCGGGTCTTGAGGACGTTTCGATTATCGCGCTTAACGGCGCGGTTTCGCTGGACATCCCCCTTGGCGACGTTCTGGAAGACCATAGAATGTCGGGAATCGCGGCGCAGTCTTGTCTTGACATACTGCTTCCGCATTCCGGCGATCTGCTGTTATACGCGGGCGACGAGCGGCTGGGCGTATCTCTGGTGACTAAGCCGCGTCCGCCCAGAACGAGCGCTGCGGGAACACCGAGTATTTCGCTTGATACGGCGGCGTATCTTTCGGAAAAAGAGATTGATTTCAGACGCGCCTGCTACAGCATGGCGAAATGCGGTCTCAACAAAATAGTGTATACGGAGATGGATCACCCCGAACGCCTTCGCGCAATCCGCGCAAGTCTCGCGATGGTTTCGGGCGTAGAAGTGACCAGCTCGTGGTTCACGAACATAGAAATAATGCCGACGGGCGTAAACAAAGGCGTGGCGGTAAGAAGCCTCGCGCAGCGGCTTGGCGTGCGCATGGATCAGGTTATCGCGTTCGGCGACAACGACAACGACGCGTTCATGTTGTCGCAGGTGGGCTACGGCATAGCGATGGGCAACGCCGCTGATTCCGCGCGTTCCGCCGCGCGCTATACCACGGACACAAGCGGGCGCAACGGCTTGGCGAAGGGGCTGGAACGGTTTCTGCTGATGCAGGAGAGGCCGAGCGCGTAGGTAAATGAAAAATTAACAATGAAAAATTAGTGGTTTGGTCTTTATTTACAAACCACTAATTTCTTATTTTTATTGTTCCCCTCTCATTTACTGGACTTAATGATAGATGTAAGCAACGCAATGATCTCTTTACAATCAGAAACAATACTCTTGAATTCTTCGTTTGTCATGTAATCTGTATCCCGCAAAATTTCGAGCCAGTATTCAGTTTCAGATGCCTCCTTCAAAGCAATATACATCTTTGCAATGAAATCAGCCTTGCTTTGACCAAACTGCGCTTCATGAATATTTGCGCCTATGCTAGTACCGCTTCGTAAAAGCTGCTTAGATAGAACATATTCCCGTTTTTCCGTACAAAGATACTGATAAAGCCGAACAATTCGTACAGCAAAAACCTTCGATTTCGATACAATAACGTTTCTCATATTACCTGCCAAAGAGACGACGACAAATTAATAGAAAGTTTAATAAGGACAAAACCATTAATTTTTCATTGTTAATTTTTCATTAACCGTATTTCCCGGGTGGAAACCGTCTCCGCAAACCTCCTGTCATGATCCACAAATATCATCGTCGGCTCGCACAGCAGGATGACGTCCTCAATCTGCTCGCGCGACAGAATATCGATATAGTTCAGCGGTTCGTCCCATATGTAAAGGTGCGCGGAGGAGGCGAGGCTCATGGCGAGCAGCGCCTTCTTCTTTTGTCCTTCGCTGGACTGCTCCAGCGGCTTGAACAGTTGCTCGCGCGGGAAGCCGAACTTGCGCAGTATCGTCATGTAGCGCGTCAGGTCAACGCCGGCGTTCTGCCCATATTCCTTCGGGGTGCCGTGGATGCCCGCCGTCTCCTGCGGCACGTATGAGATTATCATGTTGCTTGCGATGATGATGTTCCCGGTATGCGGTATGTCTTCGCCTATGATGAGTTTCAGCAGACTGGATTTTCCCGTGCCGTTCTCGCCCGTCAGCGCAATTCGTTCCTTCCGATATATACCCTCGGTTATCGGGCGGAACAGGTCGCCCTTGCCGTAATTGACTGTCGCGTCGATCATTTCAATGAGACGGTTCTTGGGATGCGCGAGCGGCGTAATCAGAAGCGGCGAGTTGACGTCTATATCTTGCAGCAAACCTTCCTTTTCTTCAATCTGACCTTGTATGCGGGTTTCTATAGCCTTACTTTTCTGCATCATCAGCTTTGCGTTCTTGCCGACGAATCCTCTGTCAAATGAATGCGTGCCGATTTTTGAAGCTTCTATTTTGTCAGACCATTCGGCGTTCCGCTTCGCGGCTTCGTTCAGACGCGCAATATCCTTCGTCAGGCGTTCGTTCTTGCGCGTCTGCTCCAACTCGTCTCGCTCGCGCATCTCGCGCCATGCTGAATAGTTGCCTTGTATTACGTCGATTGTTTCTTTGTTGATGCTCACGATGTGGCCGCACACCGAGTCAATCAGATTTCGGTCATGCGTCACTAAAAGGAAACCTTTTTGGCGGCTGAGGTAGTTTATAAGGCTCTCTATGCCGTCAGCGTCCAGATGATTTGTCGGCTCGTCTATCAGCAGGAACATATCGTAAAGCAGCTTCTTTCGCAGAAACAACGCCGCGATATGAAGCTTCGTGCGCTCGCCGCCCGACAGCGTATCATACGTTTGCTCAAGCGTTTCCAATTTCATTCCGAGCTTGCCGCATTCAGCGCGCAGCAGCGCTTCGACGTTCACGTCCGTGTCGTCGTAAGCGACGCAGTTCAGCGCGACTTCAAGCGCGTTCACACCGTTCGGCACACACGAAGGCGGAAAAACGTCAAACTCGACCGACGAAACTATTCTTCCCGTATACTCCAAACTGCCGTTCAGAATGTTCAGCAGCGTAGTCTTGCCGCGGCCGTTCCTGCCTATCAGCGCGCATTTCCAGTCCGTGTCAATTTCCATTGACACGTCCGTGAACACATCATCGGGATTGCCGGGGTACGCGAACGACATGTGAGATATTGATATAATAGACAAACGCATCACTCCTTACGGCTGATGCGTTTATTATACTACATTGCCCGGGCAATTTGTAGGGGCGATTTCCAATCGCCCGCTTTTATGGCGTACGTCCCGCCTGCGATGTATCAATCGTACGCGACACAGGCGGGCGATTGGAAATCGCCCCTACAGGAAGTCTGCATAGATTTAAATTCAGCCCGCGTTCGCCATCCTCTTGGGAATGACGATGTTCATCGACACGACGGAATCGGTGTCGTTGTTTACGATTGTCGCGTCAATGCCGCAGCGTTTCATCTGCTCGACCAACTCGAACACCGCGTTTACATATGGGCGGTGGTCGCTTATGTAACCCGTGATTCGGCGTTTGTTATGCTTCTGTATCTCCGTCTGCTTATCGACAATAAGCGACGCGCCGTGTTCGTCCAGCGTTCTGTCGGACATCTCGCGCGCCGCCGCAAGCTGATTCTCCTCATTTGTTATGCGAAGAAGCTGAAACGCGCAGCGTTCGGGAACAAACGACGTGCGAAGGAAGTCCAGCGTGAGGTTGTGCAGGCGAAGCAGCATGAGCCGCGACTTGATAGAATGATGATTGATGCCCGACAGCAGGCTCAGCTCGTCCACATCTATGCCCGTGCTGTCGATTATCTGCTGAAGCTCATACGCGGAGTCGATGTAATGCGGCTGCCTGCGCTGCGTGTTCTCGACGAGCGCGAGCAGCTCCAAGTCGCGGTCGCCCGCGGGCATAACAATCGCGTCGATCTTCACCCGTCCAAGGAGTTTGCACGCCTTAAGCCGCCGCGCGCCCGCGATTAGTTCATAATTCCCTTCAACGGTCAAGCGAACGATTATCGGCTGAATCAAACCAACCTCGCGGATGGAATCCGCAAGCGCGTCTTCGCTCTCAAGGCTCACTTCCTTGGTTGGCGGAATCTTTATCAGCTTTATCGGAAGGAACTTGACAGACCGTCTCGGCGCGTTGTCGCCCGTCTGCGAGTAGCTTCTTCTGTATGAACTTATGTCGGAATCGGGCAGACTGCGCAAAAGTGGTACGCTTCCCGTTTCCGAAAAGAAACTCTGCACGCTTATGCCCTCCGTGGACGAGGAAGTCTCGCGAAGCATGGCGGAACGAGCGGCGGGCGGCGGAGTAGCGTCGCGCTCATATGCGGTTGCGCCGCGCTTCACGGCTTCGCTTGCTTTATATTTGTTTTGTTTGCGGAAGCCGAACAGGTTAGCCACGCGATCACACCCTCTGCTTTATCTTTTGTATAATGGTGTTATGATTATATGCGTGTAGTGTAATTTATAGAACGTCATAATATTTTTAATTGCAAATCCGCAGGGGCGGCATGTCGTACGACCATCAGGCGGGTATCAATATGTCGCCCGATTGCAGGTGGCCAAATATTTGCAGTGGCGATTTCCAATCGCCCCTTACAATATTAGTTTGATTGCTTAATAACTCCCGCCGACGTTCGTATCCAGATAATCCGTCAGGTATCCGCTCCAGTCGAAGCCGACGGCTTCCCGCACGGCTTGCATGAAATCCTCGCGGTAGGCGGCGCCGAACGCGTTTGCGGAAACATATCTGCGGAGCGCGTCGTTCATCTTGTCTTCGCCGACCGCTTCCGCCAAACCGTGCAGCATCATAAGCCCGCGCTCGCGAAGCAGAACTCGTATCTCCGCGTTCGACTGAAACGCGTACAGCGGCGAACCGATAAGAATACCCGACGGTATGGTGAGACGGAACGACGGCTCAATCTTTTCCATGATGTATTTTTGGT
>JAITHB010000049.1 GCA_031280145.1 Oscillospiraceae bacterium
ACAGCAGCCAGCGGTCGATCAGCGGAATATCGCTTATACCTGTTACCTCGTACCTTATACCTAATCCCTTATACTCGTCGATGTTCGCGTACAGCACGAAGAACGAATACGTGTTCCACAGCGTGCCCATGAAACGCCGCTGCGCTTCCTCGACTATCCGGAGCGAGAAGCGCGACGGCAGCCACGGCGCGCCGTTTATGTAGAAGTACCAGCGAACCGCGTCCGCGCCCGTTTCATTAAGAATGTCGTCGGGCGTTATTACGTTGCCCTTGTGCTTGCTCATCTTCTGACCCTTGTCGTCCTGCACGTGACCCAATACGAGGCACGACTCAAACGGCGCGCGGTCGAACAGCAGCGTCGATATGGCGATGAGCGTGTAGAACCAGCCGCGCGTTTGGTCGACGGCTTCGCTTATGAACTGCGCGGGGAATCTCTTCTCAAACACTTCCTTGTTCTCAAACGGATAGTGCCATTGCGCGAACGGCATAGAACCGCTGTCATACCAGCAGTCGATTACCTCTTTCACGCGCTGCATCGGCTCGCCGCACTCGGGGCAGGCAATCTCGACGGCGTCGATATAAGGGCGGTGAAGCTCGATGTCGTCGGGTACGTTCTTGCCAAGCTCTTTCAGCTCCGCGACGGAACCTATGACGTGGATGTGTCCGTTCGCGCACTTCCATATCGGCAGCGGAGTACCCCAGTAGCGTTCGCGCGAGAGACCCCAATCCACGACGTTTTCTATGAAGTTGCCCATGCGGCCGTCCTTGATATTCTCCGGCAGCCAGCGAACCGCTTTGTTTGACGCGATAAGCTTGTCGCGTATGGCGGTCATGCGGATGAACCACGTCGGACGCGCGTAGTAGAGCAGCGGTGTGTCGCATCGCCAGCAGAACGGATAGTCGTGTTCATATGGAATTACGGAGAACAGCAGTCCGCGCTGCCTCAGGTCTTCAACGATAAGCGGATCGGCTTCTTTAACAAACAAGCCCGCCCAGTCAGTGCCGATCATATTTCCGGCTTCGTCGACAAGCTGTAGATGCGGCAGGTCGTAGATTCTGCCGACGCGCGAGTCGTCTTCGCCGAACGCGGGCGCGACGTGAACGATTCCCGTTCCGTCGGTCAGCGTGACATACGCGTCGGTGACTGCGAAGTAGGCGGGCTTGTCGGTTTCGGACGCATACAGCGGAACATACTTTGTTCCCTTGAGCCGCTCGCCCGCGTATTCTTCTATTATGGTGTAATCTTCGCCCAGAACCTTATCAAGCAGCGCCTTCGCGAGGATTAGCTTCTCTTCGCCATACCGCACCTTCGCGTACGTTTCCTTGGGGTTCAGGCACAGCGCAAGGTTGCTGGGCAGCGTCCACGGCGTGGTCGTCCACGCGAGGAACGAGGTATCGGGTTCGCCCTCGAGACGGAAACGCACCGTTACGGATGAATCCGTGACCTGCTTGTAGCCCTGCGCCACTTCGTGGCTGGACAGCGCGGTGCCGCAGCGCGGGCAATACGGCACGCTCTTGTGTCCCTGATACAGCAGCCCCTTCTTGTGAATCTCTTTCAGCGACCACCATTCCGATTCTATATAACTGTTATGATATGTAACATAAGGGTCGTCCATATCCACCCAGAACCCTACCGTGTCGCTCATTTCGCGCCACTTGTCGAGGAACTTCCAGACGGACCGCTTGCACTCCTTAATGAACGCCTCTATGCCATACGCTTCAATCTGCTGCTTGCCGTCCAGATGAAGGTGCTTTTCGACCTCGATTTCAACGGGCAGACCGTGAGTGTCCCAGCCCGCCTTGCGCAGAACGTCCCTGCCCTTCATCGTGTGGTAGCGCGGGATTAAATCCTTGTAGGCGCGAGTGATGACATGCCCGATGTGCGGCGCGCCGTTCGCCGTGGGCGGTCCGTCGTAGAACGTGTATGTATCGGAACCTTTGCGCAGGTTCATATATTTATTGAATATATCGTTATCTTTCCAGAACGCCTGTATTTCCTTTTCGCGTTCCGCGAACGCAAGGCTGCTGCTGACAGGTTTGAACATTGTTTGTCTCCTTTTCGGATATGCCTTGGCTTATGCGAATAATATCGGTAATTATAACATTGTTCAGGCGGTTTGAAAAGGGGATGTGAGTTTGTTTGGCAGATATGGAATTTGACGTCTGACGGTTAAAAGTATATTTTGAATTATGCAGACAGTGTCTGCATAATTCAGACTGTCGATAAACGATTGTTATTATGCGGGCGGGCGAGCCGGGGGCTCTCCCCTACAGCATTTTGTTTTCCTGTATCCCGATAGCCTACACCATGTTGGGGCGAGCCCCCGGCTCGCCCGCCCTTTACAATACCAATGGGCTTTGTCGACAGTCCGAAAGGACGGACACGCACTGCGCGTCCGTCCTTATTGGCTGTAATCAGTTACTCTGTCTTGTTGAGTTCCGCGTCGTCCAGGATGATTTCCTGCGTCTCGTCCCAGCTGATCTTGGAATCGTCAAGCGACATCGTCTTGCGAACGCCGTCGGCGTTGGTGTAGGTGTAGTCGAGGGTATTGGGGATAATCTGGATGAACGTCTTGCCGGGTTTCAGCGCAACCTCAACGCCGAGCGACGTGGTGAATACGGTGCGGTCGTTGATGGAGCTGCGAATCCACTTGCCGCGAATGAACTGCCCGTCGATGAATATATCGGCTTCGCCTTCGCCGACCACTTCGTAAATAGGGCGCGACGACGTTCCGTTATAATACGTAAGCTTCTGGCGCTGAACGATTACGTTTGCCGCGACCATCTGCTCGCCGGAGTAGCCGTCTATCGAAAGCTCGCCGTTATAGTAGCGGTCGTAAACGCCGGTCGCGGCGTTGTACTTGAACGAGGGGTGATACCACTCCTTGCCGGGCCAGTAGTTTATCTCTATCTCAACGGCAGTGTCGTTACCCTTTGGCGTTTCGTCGGAAAACTTGAAAGCGTGGCTCTTTGGGATATGGTCGACAGGCCACATGTTGGCGACAAGCGCGGCTATGTCCGCAATCGCGTCGTGCGGATTCGGGCGCGCGTACTGCCCGCTTGAGCGCCCCATGTATTTCACGGTATCGTTGGACGTGCCGTCCCAGCGGAAGGCGCGCTTGAGCTTGTAGGAATCCATCAGGTCGTAGATGTTTGTCCCCGCGTCTTTCTGTCCGCCCCAGAAGACGAACGGCGCGTCCCATTCTTCGCGCAGCATGACGTGCTGAATGCGCGCGGAGCGAACGGGACCCACGAAGCTGGGGTGGTTGTCGCTGAATATCGCGGAATATCTGGTGTGACCCGGTCCCCAGTAAATCGACTCGTAGACGATGTCGGCTTCGGAAAGATTCCATTGAGGTCTGTCGCCCTCGTAGCCGTTTGAAATTTGCACCATTACGGGCTTGTATTCGCCCGTGAAGTCCAGACCCGTCGTGGGAGACTTGCCGAACGGCACGGGGTTGTCGCTGAACGCGCGCACTGCGGTCGTCGGGGATGATACGGAACCGCCGCCCGCGCGAGGTGAAATAAGCAGCGCGAGACTGCATGTCGATATCGACAGAAGTAAAAGTAAGACCAGCGCCGCGGCCGATAGTTTGTTTGCGTGTTTCTTCTGCATGGCGAGATACCTCCGACAGGGATTATTGGGATTGCGGGAACGATACACAATTTTGCAGGGCGGCCGTCCTTGGCAGCCCGAGGTTTTGTTGCATGCGGGCGACCGAGGACGACCGCCCCTACAGGATATAACGGCGGATGAATGGGAATTATTCCGAGAAATGATAATTTGTAATATTCTGCGCTAACTTGCGGAACGCTGCCGCTCGATGGCTTACGGCGTTCTTTTCCGCCGCGCTCATCGCCGCCATGCTTCTTCCGGCATATAGGAATATCGGGTCATAGCCGAAGCCGCCCGTTCCTTCAGGCTTGAAGCCAATCGCGCCATCGCATTCGCCGCGCGCGACGACCGTTCCTCCGTTGGGAACCGCGAACGCCGCGGCGCAGACGAACCGCGCTGTACGCGGAGCGGGTACGCCTTCGAGCAGCTTGAGCACCAGCGCCTTGCCTCCCTTGTCATAGCCGTGCAGCTTGGCGAAGCGCGCGGAATATATGCCGGGCTGTCCGCCTAGCGCGTCCACTTCCAGACCCGAATCGTCAGCTATCGCGGGGATATTACAAGCGCGGCAGACTGTTTCCGCTTTGATTGCGGCGTTTTCCTCGAACGTCGCTCCCGTCTCCTCAATCTCATCGAGGAAGCCGAGGTCGTCCAATGTGACTATCTCAAACCCGTCGCCCAGAATGTCCGCAATTTCACGCGCCTTGCCCTTGTTGCGCGACGCCAGCACAATTTTCATACGGACAAATATAAGCCCAAAAGCGCGGCATGTCACCCATGCCGCGCTTTTGGGACCAACATTTGGGGGATTAGGGATAACGAATGTGACCGGGTTAATCTATCTCGATAACATCCATGAACTGCACCGCGGCTTGGCTTAACGTATTGATATACGTCGGCTTCTCCAAAACGGCGGGAGTGAACGCCTTGCCGTTCACGAGGATTTCAACCTTGTTCACGCCGGGGAATTGCAGGCATGTGAGGGTCAGAGCGCGTCTGGCTTGCTCGCCGCCGTCCGACGCCGTCAGAAGCGACGCGAACTCGTCGGTGAAGTTTATCGTCGCGGTTCCGCCGATTACCTGCACGTCGATGAGGCCCGTGTCGGACGGAAGCGCCGCGTGAAGGGAAGTGTCTTCCTTCGGTCCCTTTATGAGTTCAAACACGGCTGTGTTTATGTCCGCTCTGCCCCAGACCGCGCGCGTTACGGGAACCAGCACGCGTCCGTTCTCCGACGGGAAGTAAAGCTTCACAAGCTGCGCGTCAGCCACGCTCATCGTCGGCGCGACGCTCTCAAGGTTGATGAGCCCGCCCGACATCGCTTCCGATATGTCAGTGCCGTTCGTCAGGCTTGCGCGCTTCTGGCCGCCGATGAGAAAATCAACGGTCTGCACACTGTCAAACTGGGTGAGCGCCTGCACAATGGCGGAGACCATCAGCGATTCCTTCGCGGGGTCGTTGAGGCTCAGAACATTCTTGGAAAGGTCGATTCGCGCGCGTCCGTTCGCGATATCAAGGTCGTAGGTCGTGCCGTCGGGAATGACTGTCATAAGTCCGAGGCGCGCCGCCTGCAGGTCGTTCTCGTCGCTTGAAATCATAAGGTTGAGCGTCGCCTTGGCGATGCCGATTGTCTGCGACACGTCGCGCTGAACGGGTACGAGGAAGCCCTCCGCGTCCGAATAGTACACGGTCGTCTTCTGACTGGGGCCGCTCACGATTGCGCCCGCGGAGACGTCCGGCAGTATGTCGTTATTGTCCACGGCGTGGTCGTTGCTCGGCAGAACGGCGGGCGCGCCGATTGCCGCGAGAACGAGAACCAGAACGGCCGCGCCCGCGATGAGCATACGCTCGATATCCTGCCGCTTGAACGCAATCTTCTTGCTGAACTTAGGGAAACTGAATTTGGCGGGCTTCTTTGCAGCCGATTCTGTTCTTGGCGCGGACCATGTTGACGACGATGTTGAAAGCTTCATATATGTCGCTCCTTTATTGATGCCAGACGCGTATCACGCCCGCCTTACTTATTGCCTTACGCGAAACAATATGCGTGGCTCACGCGCCGTATGATTGTTTTTTATGCAGTTGACGAGCGCCGCGCGGCAGTGATAACATATCGGTATATTCAACTTGATGAAGGAGATTTTCTCATGAAGATGACGTTCCGCTGGTTCGGCAGCGCGCAGGATACCATAAAACTATCGCAGATAAAACAGATACCCGGTATGACCGGTCTCATGGGCTTGCTGGATAAAGCCGCGGGCGATATTTGGCGCGAAGACGAGATAAAGGCGTATATCGACGAGGTTCACGCGGCGGGGCTTGAGTGCGAGGTGATTGAATCCGTCAACGTGCATGAGGACATAAAGCTCGGTCTGCCAACCCGCGACAAGTATATCGAGAATTACAGGATTACGATTCGCAATCTGGCGAAATATGGCGTGAAGGTTATCGTGTACAACTTCATGCCCGTGTTCGACTGGCTGCGCACGGATCTTGCGAGGATAAGGGACGACGACGGCAGCAACAGTCTCTACTTCGACGAGAAGGATCTGGGCACGATGGGTCCGCTTGAGATAGTGCGCAAGACAGCGCAGGACAGCAAGGGCTTCAGCCTGCCCGGATGGGAGCCTGAACGCTTGGCGCAGCTTGAGACCACGCTCAAATTATATGAAGGAATGACCGCGGAAACGCTTCTTGCGAACTATAAGTATTTCCTTCAGGGAATCGTTCCGACATGCGAGGAGGTCGGCGTGCGCATGGCGGTTCATCCCGACGACCCCGCGTGGCCGATATTCGGGTTGCCGCGCATAGCGCACGCGGAAGAACACTTCGCGAAGATTATCTCGCTGGTCGATTCGCCCGCGAACTCGCTGTGCCTTTGCACGGGAAGCTTGGGCAGCAACACCGCTAACGACGTTCCCGCGATTGTCAGCCGCTTCGGAAAGCTGGGGCGCGTGGCGTGTATGCATATCCGCAACGTGAAGCATTTGGGTTACAGGAAGTTCCGCGAAGCGAGCCACCTTTCGAGCGACGGCGATTTGAATATGTACGCGATAGTGAAGGCGGTGCACGACACATGCCCCGACGCGTACGTGCGTCCCGACCACGGCCGCATGATATGGAACGAGACGGGCAGACCGGGTTACGGTCTGTATGACAGGGCGCTTGGCGCGGCGTATCTGAACGGGCTGTGGGAAGCGATTGATAAGAGCGGGAAGGGTGAGTAGTATGGGAGTTTCTGATTGGTTAAATAACGCGCAAGTTGCGCCGCCCAAGTTCGACGTATCCGCAATGGTCGAGCGCACGATAAACGCGCCCGTGTGGATGCACTTCGGCGCGGGCAATATCTTCCGCGGATATATCGCCTCGCTTCAGCAGAAGCTGCTGAACGCGGGTCTGTGTGATCACGGGATAATCGCCGCGGAAACCTACGACGAAGAGATTATCGAGAAGATATACAAGCCGTATGACAACAAGACGCTGAACGTAATACTGTGCGGCGACGGCTCCACCGTGATGGAAGTGGTCGCGTCTGTGGCGCAAGCCGTTCCCGCGAGCGATTTCGCAAGGCTGGTCAAAATATTTGCCTCGCCGTCGCTTCAAATGGTAAGCTTTACGATTACGGAGAAGGGCTACAACCGAGGTCCCGCAATGAACCTTCTTGCGGTTCTGATGCATGTTCGCTATAAGGCAGGTAGTCTTCCGCTCGCGCTCGTCTCGATGGACAATTGCAGCAGGAACGGCGAACGCATTGAGAACACCATGCGCGGCATAGCGGACGAGTGGGTTGCGGAAGGCAGGGCGGAGAAGGCGTTTGCGGAATATCTGGCGAATCCGAAGCTTGTCGCGTATCCGTGGAGCATGATTGACAAGATTACGCCGCGCCCCTCCGAGCAGGTGGAGAAGCTTCTCGAAGGCATCGGCATAACGGATGTGCCGCCTATTGTCACGGCGAAGGGAACATATATCGCGCCGTTCGTCAACGCGGAGCGCGCGGAATATCTGGTAATCGAGGACGCGTTCCCCGCGGGTCGTCCGCCGCTGGAGAAGGCGGGAGTTTACTTCACGGACCGCGATACGGTGAACCGCGTCGAGCGCATGAAGGTGACTACGTGCCTGAATCCGCTGCACACGGCAATGTCCGTCTACGGCTGTCTGCTGGGCTATACGCTGATTAAGGAAGAGATGAAGGACGCGGACATCGTCGCGCTGATCCGCCGCTTGGGCTATGACGAGGGCTTGCCTGTCGTGACCGACCCCGGCATTATTTCGCCGAAGGCGTTCATCGACGAGGTGATAAACGAGCGTTTGCCGAATCCGTTCATGCCCGACGACCCGCGAAGAATCGCCACCGACACAAGCCAGAAGGTCGGCATTCGCTTCGGCGAAACGATAAAGAGTTATATAGAGCAGGGAAGGGATACAACCAAGCTGGCCGCGATTCCGCTTGCAATCGCGGGCTGGCTGCGCTACCTTCTCGCCGTGAACGACGAAGGCGAGCCGATGACGCTTTCCTCCGACCCGTTGCTGTCCGAGCTGCAGGCGAAGCTTGCGGGCGTCAAGTGGGACGACGCGTCAACGCTTGGCGGCAAGGCGAAGGGTATTCTGTCTGACGCGCGCGTATTCGGGCTGGATTTGACCGCGACGGAGCTTGGCGCGCGCATTGAGGATATTCTGCGGAAAGAACTGCGCGGCAAGTGGAGCGTACGCCGCACGTTGCGGGAATATTTGGTTTGAAATAGTATAAACCTTGTAGGGGCGAGCCCCCGGCTCGCCCGAACGCATACAAAACCGTACGTTAAATTGCGGCTTGTTGTAAGGCAATCGGGCGGGCGAGCTGGGGGCTCGCCCCTACAGGTTGTGATTACATTCAATCAGGCAGATAAATAATATTTGTTTTATGTTCACAGCCCCGCCTGATCCATCAAAGCCTCATTGTCCAGCAACCCCGTTCCGCCGTCCGCAAACACCTTGCCTTCCTTCAATATGATAACGCGCGAACACAGCCGCGCCGCGATATCCATATCGTGCGTCGCAAGAATGAACCCCTGCGCAAGCGAATCCAACAGGGCGACGAAGCGCCGCTTCGCGCGCGGATCGAGGAACGACGCGGGTTCGTCCAGCAGAAGATAATCGGGACGCATAACAAGAACGCCGGCGAGCGCGGCGAGCCGCTTCTCGCCGCCTGAAAGCGTGTGGCACATCCTGTCCTTCAGATGGGCAATCTCAAGGCGCGTGAGCATTTCTTCCATCCGCTTATCTGTTTCCACCACAGAAACATTGTTACTGCGCAGACCGAACGCTATGTCTTCATAAACGGTCGGCATGAACAGTTGGTCGTCGGGGTTCTGAAACACCAGCCCCGCTTTGCCGTGAGGGTTATCCTTTTCGCGCTTCGTCCACGGCAGACCATCTATTGAGACGCTTCCGCTTGACGCGGGAATCGCGCCGCATATCGCGAGCAGCAGCGTAGACTTGCCCGCGCCGTTCGCGCCAATCAGCGCGACGCGTTCGGCTGCCGCAATCGCAAGATTTACCTCGCTTAATGCTGAACGCTGACCTGAAACGCCGTATTCAACGGATAGGTTCACAATTTCTATCACGGATTGATAAACAAGCTCCCAATAATTATGCTTATATCAAATATGCGAAGCAGAACGAACGCCGCGCATAACGCGGCAATATACACCAAGTCACGCGCGCGCGGCGCGTTATGTGCAGTGGACGTAATCGCAATCGCGTTGCCGTTTCCGCGAAGCTTCATCGCGAGTGAGACGCGCCCCGCGCGGTCGAAGCTTCGCAGAATCAACTGCCCCAAGAAGCTGCCCATGTTGCGCATAGCGACTTTGCCACCGCGCGAGCGCATCGAATACGCGCGCGACATCGCCGCTGCTTCTTCTGTTAACGCGGATAGGTAGCGTCCAATCATCATGAACGGCGCGCGAAACACGGCGGGAACGTAAAGCCGCGCAAGCTGTGCGTCTACGTCCGTCATCTTGGTGGTCGCGGTGAGCAGAGATACGGCGGACACTGTGAGAACGGTTTTAATGAGGACGGATATGAACGCCTGAGCGCCCATCGGCGCGAATAATCCCGCCAACGCCGCCGCGAGCGAGAGCGGAGCGGCGATAAGCAGGCGCGCCACGAAGAATCGCAAAGGGATGTTTGCGACGGCTGCCGTGATTACAGGATACAGCAGGAATGCGGACAATCCCGTTGTATTCGTTCGCGGGAAGGAAATTACGCAGGCGATGTATGCTAATGTGCCGGTAAGCTTCGCCAGCGGGTGCAGTTTGTGTACGAACGAGGTTCCCTGCGCGAGCAGTTCAGCTTCGTTTATGAACGGAATCGCTTTATACAGGTTTGGCATTCGTTTTCTTCTTCAACAGACTGATGGCGACTCCGATAATCAGCGTCAAGGCGAATGTGATTGCGCTTCCGATAATCCCCGCGGTCGACGTGCCTAGCGATTCATCCGTGTTCGCGACGGAGTAATCCGGCATGAACGCAGTGGATTCAACAATGTTTGCCGTGCTGTCATATACGCCGCCTTCGCTCTCAAGCTCCGTTTCGCCTGCAACGCCCGCTATCGACCACTCCAGACCATCGGGATACGACGACGCGAACAGCGACAGACCTCCTCCCACAAGCACCGTCAGTATAACGAGCGTCGCGAACACTTTCTTCAACGGTTTACCGCGCGGAATTCTTTCGGAGCGGTTTGCGTCCAATATTTCGGGACGTGCGGAATGCACGAAAGACAGAACCGACGCTGTGACGATTCCTTCCACCAAACCGATTGCAAGATGGATGGGCTGCATAAGCGCGGCGAACGCGCCGAACGGAAGCGCGGTAACACCGCTCGCCATCGTTTGCAGAACAACCGCGAACGCGCCGATTTGAAGTCCGACCACAACGGAAGCGATTGACGCAATCGTGATGTTCTTCTTGCTTGTCCCGCGCTTGATTATGGGTTTGTATATAAATGGGTACGCGAGCAGGCACGACGCCACGCCCATGTTGAACACGTTTGCGCCATAGGCGAGCAGTCCGCCGTCCGCGAACACGAGGCACTGTATCAGCAGAACCGCGGCAAGCGTGATGAGCGCGGTCCACGGACCAAGCAATGCGGCCAGAAGGATTCCGCCGCCGATGTGTCCCGACGAACCTGTGCCCGGTATAGTGAAGTTTATCATTTGCCCCGCAAAGACGAACGCGCCCATCACGCCCATTAATGGGTATAATGCAGAATACTTTGCATTGCGAGATTCCGGCAGCTTCGCTTCGTCCAATCTTTCCTTCGACATTTTCTTGACGGAAACGCCGATTGCGGCTGCGCTTGCAGCCATCATTATGCCGCCGACCGCGGGGGAAACGAGCGCGTCCGCCATATGCATGAAGATTGCCCTCCGAATGGTTTATGAGAGCAATTCTACAGCAAATCGGAGGGAAACGCAACGTGGGCGGTTTCCGATCGCCACAAACGTATAGTTGTTTACAATCGGGCGGCGTAGTGTAAACTGCGGGCGCGCGAGGCGCGCGCCCCTACAGGTGAATTACCCCGAGGTTTATCTGTGTTCGATTGGGAAAGTAATGTAAAATCTGTAGGGGCGACCGCCTCGGCCGCCCGCCCTATACTATGCCCGTGCGATTGTCGATAAGGAATCCGTCCCGGCTCCTATGGCGTAACGGTTGGGCACAGCAGCAATTCCCTGAATTGCAAAAGCGCGGTTATCGAAGCGTCAAGGCTGCCGCTGAGGGTCTCCTCAATCTGCTTCAGCTGCTCCGCGAGCGCTTCCGACGCCGAACCCGAACCGATAAGCGAATCGATTGTGCAATCCATAAAACCGTCGCCCATGTCCGCGCCGCCGCTTCCGGTGCCTGCACCGCCGCTTCCCGTACCGCCGTTCGCGGCGCCGCTGCCCGCGCCGCCGTTAATCGCCGCGCTGAGCTGCATAAGTAAGGACAGAGCGTTTTCCATGTCGCCGCTGGACTTTACGGTGTCGATGAGCGCTTTCACATAGGCGGAACATGCCGCATCGTTTAGGTCGTCTGCCGCGCGCGCGTTCGCGGGGGCTGTGAGAAGACGGCTGCTTTTTGTTTGCGTCATTACTGTATCCTCTATTCTTTCCAAATTATTTGGTTCACAGCGCAATGCGGTGCCGCATTGCGGGGCTTAGGCATTCCTATTTTATGCAGATTTCATGGTTGTGTTCCGAGCGGAGGAAAACGCAAACAGGCTTGCAGACTATCAACGCCAACTGCTTTTGCCGCTGCGCCCGCATCCTCGCATCGCTTTGCCTGAAGGCGGCGTGCCGCAGGGGCAGTTGTACTTATGCATGAATTTCAGGAACAACCGCTCCGCTTCCTCTTCCGACATGCCGCCGCATCCGCTGCAATCGCCTGCGGGACCAGGCGGTCCCGGAATTCCCTGCGGTCCCTGCGCACCGTCCTTACCGTCTTTGCCATCCCTGCCGTCTTTTCCGTCCGCGCCATTTGCACCGTCTGCGCCGTCTGCACCGTTAATGCCGTCCTTACCCGGTTCTCCCTTTGCGCCGTCAACGCCATTTGTTCCGTCTTTGCCCGGCATGCCGTCTGCGCCATTTGCACCGTCCTTGCCGTCTTTTCCGTCCACGCCATTTGCACCGGGCGCGCCGTCCGTGCCGGGATCGCCCTTGTCGCCTTTGTCGCCCTTTGGTCCCTGCGGCGGGTCGCCGATATATACGCAGCCCGCCCACGCGTCCGTGTTTATATAGGCGTAATCGTCGCTTGGGCATTCGTCCGCGAGAACGTCCGCGTCGAAACTCCAGCACGCGTACATGTGCGTAGGCGCGGCAAGCACCATGTCTGTCGTCCAGAGCGTGCCCGCGCAGCCGGGTTGGGTGTACCAGCCGCCGAACGTTCCGCCGACAGGCGGGGTTGGCGCGGGCGGCAGGGGATCCGCGCGACCGTCCGGCAGCGTAATTGTGATGTTGATTCCCGTGCCGTTGCGCGGGTGCAGCGTTACGGTTATGCCGATGTCCTCCGCGGTGCAGCTTGCGACGGGGTCAAAGCCGTCCGCCCAGTTTGCGCCGTTACCGTTATTGGCGGCTGTATCGCTTAAAGGAACAACGCCGTTATAGTTGTTAAGCGGAGTGTTATGAGA
Organism: Oscillospiraceae bacterium; assembly: GCA_031280145.1. Lineage (GTDB taxonomy): Bacteria > Bacillota > Clostridia > Christensenellales > Aristaeellaceae > JAITHB01. The sequence goes on from JAITHB010000049.1 coordinate 12,755, forward strand.
GCTATCGCCGCTGTTGTTTCCGATAACAATCATGTTCGGGTTTGCAACATTATTTGATATTACAGCAGTGGACGCGCGATCGCCCACAATTCGATGAACGTAACCTGCGCTTCCTGAATATGTTGAAGTGAGTTTTTTTGCCGCGCATACGCAAGCACTGCATTCCTGCACAATTTGCCCCGCAATCCCGCCAACACCGTATCCCGGTGTTGTGATTTCAACATCGCCGCCGACGCAGCAGCGTAAAACCTTTGTCATTTCACCAAATCCAATAATCCCGCCATACCAACTACCGCTAGCCCCGGTCGCCTGCTGTGTTATCGAACCTCTGTTGACACAATCCGATATGGTGTTAACGTCATTGCCATTATAGTCGCTTCCGACAATACCTCCCGATCCATTGCTTGCCCCTATCGCGATTACCGCCCCATCGTTTACGCATTTTGTTATTAATGTGCCAACCGGCTTCGTGTAGCCGGCAATTCCACCTCCATAATTTCGGACACCATAATTGACGTTCGCAGAATCACGCTGCGTTACTGTGCCCGCATTGTAACAACCGGTAAGGTTGCTATGCGATATACCAATAATACCTCCGGTACCGCCATTTCCTGTAATTGGACCGAAATTTGAGCAGTAAGAAATCGAACTGCTACCAGAAGAATTGGTTGTTGTCAAACCTGTGATGCCGCCAACATGACCTGCCCAACTCGTTACAGTCGCGCGATTGATGCACCTGCTTATTGTGTCGGGACCAAATAAATTTGCGCCTGAGTATCCTATCAAACCGCCGGTATTGCTATTATCAGACACTCCCGTTACCGTTATGTTTCCATATACTTGACAATTAGTGAAGGTACAGTTTGCGGACACCCCAATCAAAGCGCCGATACTAGTATCGGAAGAGTTTGTCATACTGATATTTGCGTACACAGTAAGATTTTGTATCGCGATGTTTTGCATATGATTTGAGCCATTTAAGAACAGCGGACGTGTAATCCATGTAGCATCGTTTGCCGGGTTTCCTATCCGGTGTCCGTTGCCATTGATGGTCACGTTTTCCTTTGTGCTGGATGTCCACGTTCCGGTATCAACAATATCAACGTT
>JAITHB010000100.1 GCA_031280145.1 Oscillospiraceae bacterium
CGACCGAGGCGGTCGCCCCTACAGTGGATTGTTTTCGTTCAATCGGGCAGGGATTGTTCACCTGTAGGGGCGAGCCCCCGGCTCGCCCGCCCGATTGCAAACGGAATTCTGCGGTGTAACATTCGGCTGTGATGCGGGCGGGCGACCGAGGCGGTCGCCCCTACAGGGGATTGTTTTCGTTCAATCGGGCAGGGATTGTTCGCCTGTAGGGGCGAGCCCCCGGCTCGCCCGCCCTCAGCCGAAACAGCCCGTTTGTCAGAACATGAAATGATTCCGAAACATAATATGACAGAGGTGTGCGCGATGGAAACCAAACCAACCTTCTACATAACCACCCCGATATACTACACCAGCGCGAACCTGCATATCGGCCACACATACTCCACCGTGGCGGCGGACGCTATAGCGCGGTTCAAGCGCCTGACAGGCTATGACGTATACTTTCTGACAGGCACGGACGAACACGGTCAGAAGGTGGAGAGCAAAGCGAGGGACGCGGGCGTCGCGCCGAAGGAATATGTGGATAAGCTTGTGGCGGGAATTCGCGAGCTGTGGAAGCTGATGGACATCAGCCACGACGGCTTCATCCGCACGACCGACGCGATTCACGAGGAATTCGTGAAGAAGGTTTACGAGCGGCTGCTTGAGACGGGCGACCTCTACAAGGGGACGTACGAAGCGCAGTACTGTACGCCGTGCGAAGCGTTCTGGACCGAAACGCAGGCGAAGGACGGGTTGTGTCCCGACTGCGGGAGACCCGTCCAGCCCGCGCGTGAGGAGAGCTACTTCCTCGCGATATCGAAGTATCAGGACTGGCTTATCGACTACATTGAAGAGCATCCGCAGTTCATTCAGCCGACCACGCGAACAAACGAGATGCTCTCGTTCCTGCGCTCGGGGCTTTCCGACTTATGCGTATCGCGCACCAGCTTCACGTGGGGCGTTCCGCTTCCGTTCGACCCGCGGCACGTGGCGTATGTGTGGATAGACGCGCTGACGAACTATCTGTCCGCGCTCGGCGCGTGGACCGACGACGACGCGCTCTATCAAAAGTATTGGCCCGCGAACGTTCACTTGGTCGGCAAGGAGATTGTGCGCTTCCATACGATATACTGGCCTATTATCCTCAAAATGCTGGGGCTGCCGCAGCCCTTACAGGTGTTCGGTCACGGCTGGCTTCTGATGGGCAAAGAGAAGATAGGCAACAGCCGAGGCAACGTGGTTGACCCCGTGAAGCTCGCGGCTCGCTACGGAACGGACGCGCTTCGCTATTTCCTTCTGCGCGAGATTCCGTTCGGCAGCGACGGCAACTTCACGAACCAGGCGCTCATCATCCGCATAAACGCGGACTTGGCGAACGACCTTGGCAACCTTGTAAGCCGCACCGCCGCGATGATTGAGAAATACTTCGAGGGAACGATACCCGCGCCTGCCGATATCGACGGGGAAGAGACGACGCTTAGCGAGCATCTTCTGCACTTGCCGGGTGAGGTTGAGGCGCATATGAACGCGCTGTCGCTGAACCTTGCGCTTGCCGCGATATTCCGCGTTATCGGCGAATGCAACAAATATATAGATATAACCATGCCGTGGGCGCTGGCGAAGGACGAAAGCAAGCGCGGCAAGCTGGCGAGCGTAATGTATCATCTCGCGGAAGCGGTGCGGTTCGCCGCGGTTCTGCTCGCGCCGTTCATGCCCGCCACGCCGGGCAAAATAGCGCGGCAGATGGGCTTCACTTCCGATATGCTGACGTGGGACTCGCTCGCGCATATCTGCGGCGAGACGGCGGGGCTGCGCGTTTCGCGCGGCGCGGCGCTGTTCCCGCGGATTGACGTGGAGAAGGAATTGGCGGAATTGGGGATGATGGAGTGATGGAAAAGAAACTGCGCGTTTATATGGACAACTGCTGCTATAACCGTCCGTTTGACGACCAAAGACAGCGGAGCGTTCAGCTTGAAACGCAAGCAAAGCTTTGGATTCAAGAGGCGATAAAGAACGATACGCTGGAATTGGTTGTTTCGTTTATGTTGCATTATGAAAACAGCTTCAATAAAAACAGAGAAAAAGCTTACCATATAACAGAATTCTTTAAGAATGCCGTTATGTATGTCGACAATACACTAATGCATGATGTGGCTCCTCTGCGCGATGTAATTATGGCAACCGGTATAAAACAGAAAGATGCCACACATTTAGCATCAGCCATTATTGCAAAGGTTGATTATTTCATTACTACAGATAAGCGTATCTTAAAGTATAATTCCAGTTATATAAAAACAATTAATCCTGTAGATTTTATTCGTCGTTGGGAGGAACTCGGGAAATGAACAGAGATCTTTTAATGTCTGAAGGAATGAAAGCTCTTCGTGCACAGCTTGGCACTGTTGACACGGAAAAGTTTATATTCTATATCAAAACGGAAGAACCTTTCGACTACACCAAGTGGCGCGAGAATTTGTTTGACGATATGAATCCTGATGAACTGCTTGATGCCGCGGCGGAATACGCAAGAACGCATCCGCTTACGTTCAATAAGGAACTCATACCAATAAATGAGCCTCAACCTGTTTGACGCCCACTGCCACCTCGACGACCCACGCCTGCAAGGCGACCTTGGCGGCGTACTCTCGCGCATGAGCGCGGCGGGCGTTTCGCGCTGCGTAACTATCGGCACGTCGCAGGGCGCGTCTTGTTCCGCCGTCAGGATTGCGCAAGAGCACGGCTGCGTGTGGGCTTCGGTCGGCGTTCAATGCGAATACGCGGACAAGTTCGGCGAAGCGGACTTGGTTTGGCTGCGCGAGCTTGCGGCGCGCCCGAAGGTTGTCGCGATAGGGGAGATAGGGCTTGATTATTATTGGAAGGACCCCGCGCCCGAAGCGCAGAAGCCCGCGTTCATCCTGCAGCTTGAGCTCGCGCGCGAACTTAAACTGCCCGCGATTCTGCACGTTCGCGACGCGCACGAGGATGTTCTCGCCATACTGAACGAGCGGCGCGAACGCCTGCCGCAGTTGATTCTGCATTGCTTCGGCGGAAACGCGGACGACGCGCGGCGGTATCTTGAGCTTGGCGCGTATATTTCGTTTGCGGGGAACCTTACATATAAGAAGGCGGACGCGCTGCGCGAAGCCGCGTCAATCGTTCCGCTTGACCGTCTGCTGGTCGAGACGGACGCGCCGTACCTCGCGCCCGAACCCGTGCGCGGCAGAACGAACGAACCCGCGTACGCGGCGTATACGCTCCGCCGTTTGGCGGAGCTTCGCGGCACGGACGCGGACGAATTGTCCGAGGTTGTCACCGCGAACGCGCTGCGGGTGTTCCGAATACATGATTAACGCAAAGATTAACGCGAAGAAGCAATTCGGGCAGAACTTCATCACGGACGAGGCGCTGCTCGCGGAACTGGTCGACGGCGCAGACCTTCCGGCGGACGCGCGCGTGCTTGAGATAGGCGCGGGCATGGGAAGCCTTACGCGCGCGCTGGCGCGGTGCGCGGAGCGTGTGACGGCCGTCGAGATTGACCGCGACCTCGAGAGGGTTCTGCGGAAGAACGTGTCGGAGTTTGACAATGTGAATTTAGTAATCGGCGACGCGATGAAGCTGAGTTGGAATGAATTAAACGCAAACTGTCTCGCCGCGAACCTTCCTTATTATATAACTTCGCAGATACTCTCCCGCGCGCTTCAAACCGTTCCCGCGTTCCGAATAATCGCTGTGATGGTGCAGAGGGAAGTCGCGGACAAGCTTGCCGCCGCGCCGCGCGAGGAGGGTTACGGTCCGCTGTCGGTGTGGGCGCGCGGCGTATACGATATATCCGTCGCCGCGTATCTTCCGCCGTCCGCGTTCACGCCGCCGCCTAATGTGGATTCCGCGTTCGTCGTCCTGCGGAAGAAGGGCGAGCCGATATTCGCGCAAGATGATTACGCGAATCTTGAGCGCGTCATATCCGCCGCGTTCGCGCAGCGGCGCAAGACCATCGCCAACAATATGAAGCGGATAGGAATAACGAAGGATATGTTGGAAGGCGCGGGGATATCCGCGCTTGCGCGCGCGGAGGAGCTGGACGCGGACGCGTTCGTTAAACTTGCCAATATTCGGGATATGACGTATACTAACGATAATTGATTCTTTAGCGGCGGGGGTAATATATGAAATTCACATGCAGCGTTCAAGACTTAAAGGAAGCGCTCGCGATCGTCGTGAAAGCGCTCAACTCAAATATGAAGGTCGGCATACTCGAGGGGATTCTGATTGAGACGGATTCACAGCGAATCCGTATGCGCGCGACCGACCAGGCAATCTCGATAAATTCCGAATGCGCGGCGAACATTTCCGCAATCGGCGGAACGGTCGTGCCGGGCAAGCTGTTCCACGAGATGATTAACAGCCTGCCCGTTTCAAGGCTTGAGGAGCAGGAGAAGGACGGCGAAACGGTCGCGGTCGCCGTGCCGAACGAGCTTTCATTCGCAGCGGACGGCGGCAAGGTCGCCGTCCGCTGCAACAGGACGCGCCTGAACCTTTCCGCGTGGGACGCGGACAAGTTCCCGCAAACGCCGGCGCCCAACGAAAAGACGGAGATAGAGCTGCCAGCCGCGCGCGTGCGCGAGCTTATCCAGCGCACGTCGTTCTCGATAAGCGGCGACGAGGCGCGTCCCGTTCTGACGGGCGCTCTGCTTGAGATAGAGGGCGGCGTAATGCGCATGGTCGCGCTGGACGGCTTCCGCTTGGCTATGCATGAAACGCGCCTTGACGCGGACACAGGCAAGCCTGTCAAGGTGATCATCCCCAAGAAGGCGCTGGACGAGCTTTCGCGCGTTCTGGCGCAGGAGGACGCGGACGTGGGCGTGGTGCTGGACAGCAAGTACGCGGCGTTCACGGTGGGGGAAAGCCACATCGTGACGCGTCTTTTGGAAGGCGAGTTCATGAACTTCCGCCAGATAATTCCGTCAAGCTCCGTAACGTATGCCACGGCGGACAAGAAGACGCTGCAGGAAGTGATTCAGCGCGCGGCGGTCGTGTCGCGCCACAGCCAGAACAACCTCATAAGCTTCAGCTTCGACGAGGACGGCTTGACGGTCACGTCCAACGCGGAGCAGAACGACATAGAAGAGACGATGAACCTGAACGTCTTTAGCGGCAAGCCTCTCAAGATAGCGTTCAACGTGCAGTATATCATCGAGGTGCTGCGCGTCATCGATTCGCAGACGGTCGACCTGTCGTTCCAGTCGTCGTTCAATCCGTGTCTTATTACGCCGGGCGATGGCAGCGGCAGCAAGTTTATCGTGCTGCCGGTGAGGGTGTATCAGTAAAACACTCCGCCAAATCTGCCGAGCCACCCCGCCAAATCTGCGGTTTTGGCGGGGACCCCGGGGGATTGCCGCGGAATTGTCATAATCCGTGATCGAGTATGATTACGGTGTAACCCGCGCTTGATTATCTGGCGTTGATGTGATAAGATGGCAGCGGATAGACGGAGGGCATGAGCGTGGCAGGGGATAGTATAGAAGACATACTCATATACGATGGCAAAACGCTGCCATTGTTAGCCGACCCTGTCATTGCAGAGATATTTAAGAA